>JAAEPT010000147.1 GCA_024232295.1 Cytophagales bacterium | reverse complement strand
ATTTAGGGTAACATAGCACTGAGCCTTGATAATAGGATTTTTAATTCCTTGTTTTTTCATTTCTTCAGCCAAGATATGAGCATATTGTAATACCATATCTGGTTGAGTAGAAGTCATTTTTTCCTGAAACGTTGTCAAATACTCTCGATTATCAATTTCGAAAGTATGACCTGTATCAGCATTGGTTACTTTTATTACCAAATATCCCATTTTTTCAATAAGCATTACTCTCCAAGAAAATCGAAAACCTTCTTCTGTCCAGAATAGTTGACTTGGATTAGGGTAGAGTAAGTAGCGAAAAGGCAATGTTAGTTGTACAATGAAAAACACTCCCAAAATTACTAACAGTAAATTATGGAACTTAGGGGTGTATTGGGTTTTAATTTCGTTGAGTATGTTTTTTTGTTGGTTAAAAACCTTCTGAAACCAGTTGATGATATTGATATGAAATCGGGAAGGAAAAAAGATAAGGGTTGCCAAAATCATGATGTATGAAAACATCCCAATATTGAACATAATGGTATTTAACATATGAAAAACAACTACAGCTAAATAAGCTAATAATCTTGTTTTGTTAAAACGTAAGGCAAAAGGAATCACAAGATCATAGATCATTCCTATCCATGCAAAAACATAAGGAATCCAGCTGATACGAAATAACCAACCAATCAATGGTAAATTACTATGAGCAGGTAACCAAATTTTAAGAGGCATTGCATCAAACAACCATTCTTTGTGAATTTTTGCAATTCCTGCATATACATATACAATGGCTAATTGTAGTTTGAAAATACTAATTGTCCATCTTGGAACATGGGTATTTTTGATGGATGGAAACAATAAGGTATCAATTGAAAAATACTGATGAGCAGGAACGAAAATAAGCAATAGAGCTACTAAACTAATAAAATAATAGTGGTTGAGATAAGTAGTTTTATCAATAAGCTCAATATAGGTGAAGCTTGTAAAAAATAGAAGAGAACTAATACGGTACAGAAAGCCTAATGCCATACACAAGGAACTAAGTGCAAAAGTACCAAAAAGTAAATACATTCCTGTACTGCCCAGTGCTTCTACCCATTCAAAACCATAATAGTTGAAATGAAAAGAAGGTTGAATATAAAGTGTTTCTATCCAACCTTTCAGATAAAATCGTATCGCACTTGCCAACATTACCAAACCAAAAAGTACACGAAAAACAACAAGAGGAGCAATATGTACCTCCTCTTGAATGTAATTTTTGAATTTGTGTGAATATGTTAGCAACATAATACTTTTCTAGAAATTTTGATTAGTCTCCATCTCCATCTTGGTAAGTAATACTTACACTCAATACAGAAGGCATTTCACTTTTTGTTAAAGGAATGATTGAGGTAAAAGTATCAAAAACATCAATGACTGTACTTGATTCACTTTCAATAATTTCTGATAAAACTCCGTTATTTTTTGTTTCCAATCCTTCTAAAGCTTCTTCTAAAGCTGTAAATTTTGTCTGGATATCACTATCAAGATCTGTACTTCCAATTGCTTTTAAATAATCATCAAGACCTTCACCTTCAGTTCCATCAGTAGAAACACCTAAGTATAGCTCTTTTAATGATTGTAAATTTGCTTTAGCTAATATTAGAGAGTTACCACTATAATAAGCTTCTACTTTTTCTGGAAAAGTAGAGCCTAGGCTAGAACGAGAACCTGCAGGAATACCAATTTTGAAATTTTTCACATCTTCCAATGTGTAGTTGAATTGGTTCACTAAGAAACCTAAAGAACTACCAGCACTAGAACCTGTATTTGCAATAAATTCAGAAGAATAAGTAGAAGACCATTCTTCTTTTACTTCATTGACTTGATCTTTAATCTCTGTAACTATAGCACTTAAATAGGTTTTTCTATTTTCAGAGGCAAATGCTTCTACAATACTTGTTGCATCCTCCTTGTATAACAAGTAATCAATAGCAGGGAATCCCTTTGCATCAATTTGACTTGCACTTCCTAAATTGTAATCATTGGTTGAAATATTATTTTCAACTAAATCTTCATCTACAGGATAAATATTTAACCTATTAAGGTTGTTGCTACCTGCAGCAGGTCCAAAATCAAATACAACACAGTATTGAAATTGCTTATAAGCTTTTAAATAAGCCTCTTTTAATGTAGCTAAGTTATCAGTATTAGGAGTTGTATTGAATGTATTTACAGCTGTTTCTAAACTGGTAATATCTGTTGATAATGTTTGGTATCTTGGTTGGATAACGTTTTCAGATAAGTTTTTGAAAAGAGCTGACTGGTCATAATTGATTGTTGTACCATCATCAGTAGTTTCATCACTACTACAAGAAGCTAAGAAGAGTAGGAGAGAAGCGGACAGAATATAAAATATTTTTTCCATGGTAATAAAACTTAATTGTTATTTACAAAGATGCACAGCCTTAGACGCTGTTTGGGCGTTAAAGCTGTGCAAATATAGTTAGAGTAAATCTAAGTAGTCTTATAAAGATGTATAAGAATCAGTTAATCCGTAGATTTCTGCCAATTTTTTTGAAGCACTTTCGATATCCTCTGTTGTGATATCCCAGAAGCTATCACCTAATAAGTCTAATACTTCATTTACTTGAGCAGTAGTGATTTTTTTGTCTTCATTGAAGTTTAAAGACCAGATGAAAGCATAAGCTTCAGATAATGAGTGCATACGAGCAGCATCATTAGAGAAGTTAGAACCAGCAGCATCATTTAAGTAGTGAATACCAGCAGTAGCAATTGCTAATTCCCACTCAGCTTTTACTAATTTTGCTTGAGCTTTTGCAGTTGTTACATCTTTGTTATCCAATGCTTGACGTCCTAAGTAGAAAGCTTTCATTAAATCATCAGCAATCTCTAAGTTAGCAGCTTCTCCTTTCAAAGAATATTTTGCGTGGAATCTAGCACCATCAGTAGATTCAGAAGAGAAAGTAGTTGGAGCTCCAAAGTATCCAAAAGCCTCATCCCAGTGATGTTGTGCTTCAGTATAATCTTTTCCTTCTTCATTTTGAGTATTATCACCTAAAATACCACTTGAAGTTTCAGACAAATATCCTTCAACACCAGTAGCTTGGTAATAGAAACATGCTCCCATGATTCCTTTTTCGATTAATTGAGCAGGCTCAAATCCATTCTCATCAAATAAGTAAACTTTTCCTTCTGATTTTGTCAAACGTCCAGCAACACCTTTGGCTCCAGCCTCTGTACTTGTAGAAGCAGTTGCTAAATCAGCAAACCAACCTTCGATGATTGTTTTTGCTTCAACATCAGTTTTATTACTTAATTTTTTTCCACCTTCAGATGCTTTTTCAAATAATGTCTGTAATTCTTGAGCTGTTACTGTAACACCCTCACCAGAAGCACCTTTTGCTGTAGAAGATAAACCTTCTAATAAAGCTAAACGCTCTGTTTGTCCGCTATAACTTGCGTTCTCGAAACTATAATCATAAGAAGTAGGCTCTGTTACTTCTACTGGATCAACTACATCTTCATCATCATTACCACAAGATGATAATGTAAGTGTACTTACTGCCAATACGCTAAAGGCAAATCTGTTGAATGTTTTGAAATTAGTAAACATTGTATTTTACGTTTATTTAGATTTGTTATTGATTGTTGTGCAAATGTATAGAACAAATCTAAATAAACAAAAGAAGTCTATCTTTATTTTTAATAATTTTAAATAAAGATAGGCTTCTTTTGTTTTGTATATAATTTAACTATCTGATTTACTGTGGTTTTATCTTGATTCCAAAAACTAAAATATCATCGATTTGTTCTACTCCTTCACTCCATTCTTCTAGTGTTTTTAGTAAATCTTCTGCTTGTTGTGCAGAAGATAGGGGAGAAACTTTGAGTAATTCCTTTTTGAAATTCTTTTTCATGAACTTCTTCTCATTCTTTCCAAATTGGTCTTGATAACCATCAGAAAATAAGAATAATTGAGTTGGTTCTGTAATGTCAAGGGTATGCAGAGTATAATTTCTTTCTTTTCCTTCATTTACTCCTCCTACCGATACACGATCTCCTTTTACTTCGTGCAACTCTTCATTTTGTATATAGATAAGTGGGTTTTTCGCTCCAGAATACAATAATTTATTTTCAGTAGGATTAAATGAAATTAAGGCAATGTCTAATCCATCATTTGAATTATTATAATCTTGTTTGAGTGAATAACGAATTCCTGTATGTAGATAATTAAGAATACGTTCTGGTGAAGTGATTCCTTTTTCGAAGATGATTTGCTGTAAAATACCATGAACAGTCATACTCATCAAGGCACCTGGAACACCATGACCTGTACAATCAATGGCAGCAGCAATATGCCATCCATTTTTTTCAGCCACAAAATAAATATCTCCACTCAAGATATCTTTGGGACGATACAAAATAGAGAATTCAGAAAACAAACGCTGAATCATTTTGTGAGGAGGAAGTAATGCATTTTGAATATTTTGAGCATATCTAATACTATCATTTATATGTTTGTTTTTGGTCTCAATAATTTTCTTTTGCATTTTCACTTGAAAGAAAGAACGCTCTAATTCTTTGTGTTTATTTTCTAAGTCTTTTGTACGTTCAGCAACTTCTTCTTCTAGTTTATTCGCACGCTCTTTTTCTAATTGCTCATTTTTTCTGGTAGCAGTTAGTAGTTCTTTCTGAGCACGATATTTATCTCTTTGCATTTTTTGGATAGACAGAGAGAATGAAGTTGATAAGAAGATTACTTCCAAACCAGACCCCAACATAAACAGGCTATTGGTGAATAAATTAGAAGGCATAAATCCTTTAATTAATAATACATGCAAAATCCCTCCCAGCATAAAGAAGATAAAACCAATTAACATCAATAAATTACTGATATTGGCTTTCTTGCGTAATAGTACAATTGCAATACAAGCTCCCCAAACTCCACCAAAGAATGATAGGTTTACAACCATTACATTACTAATCAATACAAAATCTAAAATATTGAGTATTATACTACTTGTACATGCAAAAATTAGAATGAAATGAAAGTAATATAGTATTTTAGAGAATTGCTTAATTTTACTAAAATGAGTGATACTTAATACCAAGAAGATCATCATTAGAGCTGTAAATATATTGGAATGGACAGCACACCAAGGAATGTCCAAAAACTCTACCATATATCCTTTGATATAGAACATTGTCAAGATTTGGAAAAAGACATAGGTTCCATAGTAAACATTGGTGATTTTCTTAGTACCAATTGCTAAGAATACATTATATGCCCATAGTAAAAGTAATACCCCTATATAGGTAAAAAATAAAGCATCTTGCTTGTGTGTGCGGTAATCAAAACTTTCGATATTTCCTGCACTAATATGAAAAAAAATAAGGTGTTGACTTTGAATAGCGATATAGTAAGTCTTACTTTCTCCTTTTTCTAAATTCAGTAAAAAATGATAGTTGATTTTTTTTAAATCTCTTGTTTCAACTGGTAATGCACTTCCAGAGAGATGGTCTTCATAAATTCCTTCTGCAGTGGGAGTATAAAAATGTACAGAATCTAACCAAACAGGGTCTACACACAAGTAGAGCTTTTCTTTAATTTCTTTATGAATAGTAGTCTTTATCCAAATTGTAGAAGTGGTATGATCAAAATTTGGGCTTCTATTATTATTTTTTTTAAACTTACTTTGAATAGAATCTGCTAAGATTTCATTGATTCCCAGTTTTCCTGTCTGATCTTCATAAATATATACTTTCCTTGTGAGATTATTGATTTTTCCAGAATTGATTGTAACCATATCTGCTTTTCCGAAGAGAAGGAAACAAATAAAGGTGAATACAAGCGAAAGAGTATTTTTAGGGTTCATAAGGTGGTGTGTCTTCCCAAAAAAAGGAAAAATGTTTGTTGTTGTAATGACAAAAATAGGGAAAGCATTTAAAAAAATGAGTAATGATTATTTATGTTTTTTGAAATCTTCCTATTGTTATATTATGAATATGAAATTTAATGTTACCGAGAAATTCTTACGTTGATTAGGGCAAAATAGTTTGCTCTTTTAATAAGGAAACAATTTCTTCCCTGTAGGGTATTCGTATTTTTGTTTTGTATTGATCAATAATTGTTATCTCTTTTGTTCCTACAGAATGGTCTTGGTAATAATCTTTTTCCTCCAATACTTCTACATGTTTTTCATTGATAATCAACTTAACCTCTACTGATTGTACATTTTTCCACTGAATGTATTTGGTCGAAATAATATTTTTATGTGTAATTCCTGTTTTATCAAGTATTAATCTTTCTGAAAAGTAGTGAATAAGCTTTGCAGTAAGTATTACACTAGTTATATAAATGAAACTTAGAATAAAGTCGAGAATATTATTTTCTCCTGTAAATTGAAAATCGATAGCACAATAAATTCCAAAGCCAATAAAAATTAACATTTTACCAAACCGAATAAGGTTTAAAAAAGTAAGTGTTGTGACTTTGATAGGAAGTTGGTATTTACTCATTCTTTGGTATAAGAAAAAAGCCTCATAAGGTTTCGTTCTTATGAGGCTTTTTTGTTTATGATAAGTTAAATCTGATTTTTATTCCGAATGCAGTAGAAGAACGTCTAAGTGAACTTGGAACCCTTGGTTCATTAAATGTTCTTTCAAAGAATAGTTGGGCATTCAATCGTCTATTGATTTGATAATTGATATTTGGTCTCAACTGGAAGTTAACATTTCCTGCTGTTACTTCATCTGTTCCATCTAGTGAACGTTGAACAGTCTTTGTATCTCGAATAGACATATCTACTTTGATATCTAATGGGTTTTTAAGAATAATATCTTGCCCACGTCTTTTAACAAATAATACTTTTTTTCCTTTTTTAATGGTATAACCAAATCCAAAAGTGATGTCACTACTTTGAACCTCTACCATTTCAGCCAGACCAGTATACAAAGCCAATTCACGCGATTTATTCCAATTGATACGCATATTGATTTTACTCTTTGTACGCATATTTACTCCAATAACAGGAGAAAACTTTTCCTTGATAACTACTTGCTGAATGATATAGCGAGGTAAATATTCATTAGACTCGTTTGTTTGTAAATCAGTACTTGAAATAGAGTTGTTATAAGTGTTGTCTACATCATTGTATTCTAGTGAAGAAGTAAAGTTTCCGATCTCATAACTTGTTTTGTAGCTATGATTAATGCTGAATGAAGAGAAAATTTTCTTCATACTTGGAATCTTAGATAAGCCAGAATAATTAATTCTCCAGTTTGGTAAAGGAATTTTTGGTGTACGACTCAAATCTACTGTATTTACATCCTTACCACTATAAGCAGCAAAGAAAGCAGGAATCAATACTTGTTGAGAGTTTAAACCATATTCCCCATCACCTGTATTACTTGTTTGTAATCTGTCTCGGATTACTGCTCTATTCGTTTCAAATTTTCTAAATAGGTTAGAACTTTCGTCATCATTATCTCCAATAAAAGAAGTACTTAAGAACATATAACTGACATTGGTACTACCACCTAGTACTGGACTAAACACATTATATTCACCTGTCTCATCCACTCTAAATATCTCTGAATATGTACTATTCTCAATGTAATTTGCATTCAGTTGTATTTTGAAAGACTTGAAGGGCTCTACTGTACTTCGCACACTAATTTCCTCTTTGCGTATCTGCATAATTGGATTGTTTTGTGTAGTACTTTGAGTAAACCAATCATTTGAAACCCCTAACTCTTTGAAAGCATCCAAATCTTGGCTACCAAATATAAAAGGAACACTAGGAGCATTTGCATTATCTTGTGTAGCTCCAAAGAACTGTGGAGTAGGTAAGAAACCTGGTACAGTTGTATTGTATGTGAGTGTATATCTACCATTAATGCTACGTACTAATAATAATGTACGAGCCATTCCTTTTAAGACCTTATATTCTCTAACCTTGACTGTGTCTTTTGGATTTTTCTTACGCTTTGGTTTTCTACGAGGGTTATTGATCTTTTTTACAAATTTCGATTTATTATAAAACTTATTCAGATTCAATTTTCCATTTAAGGTAATTTTCTGATTATTTGAAATGATATTACCATATTCATTTCCCTCTGTGTCTACCAAACCAAGAGCAGCTGCATTCCAATTATAACTTGTATTATAGTTGATGTCAGAATTGATCCAGTTGAACCAAGGGAATTTATTAATAGGAAGTTTGTAACTAGCTGTTAATGCTTGATTATAATTTTTCATCCTACCAAAACTTGCAAGGTTGGTATACACTGAATCAGAGTATTCTTGTCTTGTGATGAAGTCATCTCCCAATCTATTACCATCTGGTTCATCAATGATTGTGTTGACTGTCGAGGTGTAGTTTAAGCGTATACTTTTCGTAAGATTCCATGACACAGCATAATTCCTGTCAAAAGTAAATGATTTTTCATAAGTTGGTGTCACACCTACTGTGGTAAGTTCAGCATTATAAAGTTGTGTACGAACATAACGTCTGTTTAAATCTCCTCTCACTGTTACTGTATTTGGAATTGGATTGATATTGATATCCTTGATCAATTTCAAATACTTTGATTTTAAGGCTTTTGATTTTGCAAATGGGCTATATCCTTTATACTTAGAATTATAATTATAAGTCAAACCACCATTGTATGTCTCCGCTTTATAGCTTTCCAAGTTTTGACCAATTCCTCCTGTATTTGTTCCTCCAATACCACTACGTGTTTCTTCTGTATAACCAGCCGAAGCTGAGAAGTTTTTCAGGTCAATAGGGGTGTTTAAGGCTTTTTTCGAAGGATTTTTTCGAAGATTGGTTACATTGATACTTCTTACCGTTTTTTCGTAGGTAACTACCTTTTCTAATTCTTTTCGCTTCTCAGTTTGCCCTGTACGTTCAAGTGCATCCAAAGCATCATCCAATTCCACATCAGGATCCAATGGATTGTACTTTGGTGTGATAATTTCCTTATTATAACTAGCATATACAGGGATACTAACTACTCCTTTTTTACTAACTAATTTATCGATGTTCAAATTAGTAGATACACCATATTGGGCAGAGTTTGCTCTAGATCGTAAGGCAATTGGCTGTTCTAAATCCCCATAACCAACAGAGGTATATTTACCAGAAAAACTTACAGAACCTAAGTCTGCTAGTTGAGCATCTAGACTACCAGTTGTTGCCCAACCAATACTTTCATCAAAACCACTAATACGGAATTCGTTGAACCAAACACAAACATCTTTGTCAGAAGGATCATTGGTTGTACGAGGGTTTTGAATTCCCAACATCATACTTCTTATGGCACTAATGTCTGGATTACCACGTACACTTACTAAGTATTTTCCAACAGTACGTGTGTGTTTATTAGCAAAGTCTTTCCCTAATACATTACGTTCTGTTTTCGTAGCAATAAAGTCAGAAAGAGCAATATCAATTTCATTATCAGTTGGCCATACTTCTAAAGGATCATCACTTGCAATATCAGACATTCTAAGAGGTACAGCTACCTCATAGTAGTTATCTGTTAAATCTGTTCCTAAACGTACGAATGCATAAACATCTCCATCATCTGTGCTTGGATCAGTTGTATGGGCATGCACAAACATTTTAATACGCTTATAATTCAAAAGATCATAGGCTGTATTTTTGAAAACTCCACGAGCATCATCATCCTTTAAATCAGTTACACACAATTGAATTGATTGCTCATTCAATTGACGAGTCACATTGGTTGTCTGATCAATATCCCTTATTACATCAGGAGGAAGTACATAAGGAGAACTTTCTTCTGTACCTGTACTATTTTCCTCAATATTTACTGTTGAAATTGTGAAGTTAGGGTCTGTTTGTTGTGTATTATATTTTGGAGAAATACCATCTAATGGTCCACTATATCGTCTCCATTGAGCACCTACCAATTGAAATTGAGCCAAACGTAATACAATTGGATGTTTAAATCCAGTCATATACATACGCAAGAATTTGATTGTTTGGAAGTTAGAAATATTACCAACAACCTTGTTAGTTGTGTCTCTAATCGGAATTCTTACTTGATACCATCTTGTAGAAGCACCTGTGGCATCATCTGTGAAATCAACAACATCTGTTACATAAGGGTTAGCAGTGTTTAATTGATTAGGTGTAAGATCTAGCTTATATTGAAAATAGTTGTTTGCAATGTTTAGTGTTTTATCATCGTTCAAGTCCTCATTATCAGGAATTGTTTTTGAAGAAGGTGTTAAATCACTTCCATTATTAATAGGTGAGTTGTTTTCTAATCCATTAAACTCATAATAACGTTCTAGAATATGGCGTTCATCATTTTCATCAAGGGCAAAGTGTCCATAATCATCGGAAGAAGGGTCATTCTGAAAAGCTTGAATTGCCTCTTGACTCATTCCAGGAATATTTGCGAGGGCATCGATAAAAGGAGCAAATTGTTCTTGTTCTTCTGAATTTCCTAAACCATCAAAACCAACATCTTCTGTGGTACGATCTTTTTGTGGATCGAAGCTACCATTTATGTATTGTTCAGAAGTTACCTTTCCCCACATTGTTTCTCGAACATTATCTGGTAATCCATTTTCAAAGGCATGGCTTCCATCTGGTATTACATCTTCAGAAACATCTCCCAAGTTGAAATATAATTGACCTCCCATATCACCTCTTTCAAAGTTTTGAGAAATATCACCAGGTAAGATTTCTTTTAAATCCTCATCATCAAAAGGATCCATTACCCAAAACTCGATGAATTCAATATTGGCATTTTTGAAGTCAGTATCAAAGCTAATATCCGTTGTCATTGCTCCCCAGTTATTTTCTGGGTTGATAAATTGACCATTTTCATTTAGTTCATTTTCATTGACATTATAGTTATAAGGTCCACGAACACTTGGGTAATAAGCAATATTTAGGATGTTTTCTTGTGCATTTTGTAATTGTGTTTCTCGGTTTCTAAAAATCTCTTGTGGAGTAATTAAACGAGTATAGTTATTCTCTTCAATCTTATCTACCGTAAATTCACTTCTTAGTCCAGTTCTATAGAATGTAAAGTCAATAGTATACCAGTTTAGCTTTGCACGGTGATAGTTATAATCTAATGTATCACTAAGCCAATCAGGATAATCAAATTCTTGATCCCCCAGTCTTCTTGGGGTAGAGCCAATATTCCAACGAATAGGACTTCTTGTAAAGTCATAAGGAGTTTCTGCTCCTTCAAAATCATCTAGGTATGAAGTACCTTCTTCTCCAATTACACTAGAGTGTCCAGGTTTTAACATTGCTGCTTCCCAACGCAAGGCAACTGTAGAAGGTGCTTTGGTTTGAATAACAGGTAATTTATCAACCAAACGAGTTAATAAACGAGAATCATCACGATAATTCACATTAACACCCAATTGTGTGTTTTTGATCGGTTCATCTCCTACATTAACCCTTGTAATAGAAGGACGCTCACTCATGTGTAGAACAGTTGCTCCAACATTAAACTCTTCACTAAATCTATATTCTAGATTTGTACCCACCAATGACTTTGTTCTAAAGCTAAATAGGTCAGCTTTTTCATAACGAATTGTGATATCTTGTCCAGAAGCCAATACTCCTTGGTTGATCATTTTGATTCTACCCAATTGATAATTAACTGTATAATCAGCTCCTTCCATCAATGTATTAGGTCCTACTGTAATCGATACAGAACCTTCTGCAATGTTCAAACCTGGTAGCATAATGTCTGTAGTAGAACTAGATTCAAAGCTACCTTTTATAAAGTATTTATTTTTTGTAGTAACCTGACGAGCATCACTTGGAGTTTTAGAATACAGCTCTGGATAGCCATAGCTATTTGTTAGACGTAAAGCATTTACTCCATCTCTTTCTTGAAATACTCTTTCTAAATGATTACCAAATGGTTCTATGGTTGGAAAGATAATTCTTCCTTTTCTAGTTTCTATTGTGGCATTATCAATGAAGTCAAAGTTACCATCAGAAACAAAGTCTCCATTTTGATTTAGTTTATCAAGGTTTAATAACTGCACTAAAGGAACTGCTTCAATACCTTCTCCTTCTTGCAAAGAAGGGTTATCAACTCCTGTGCGGTCATCTTGATAAATCACACGTAATTGAAAATTTGTTTTTGAAACTCCATTGGTATTAAGAGGATAGATGTTTTTCATCATCAAATCCCAAGTAGGAGAGGAGGTTTGAATAGATTGTGGCTTCAGTAATTTTAAGGCGACTAATTGGTCTTCTGATAAGTTACCAATATCTTCTGTCATTTCTCCAACTTTGTAAGTTCTTCCTTGATAAGTATACTCAAAGGCAACCGCTAAAGCTTCGTTGTTTCTAAGTTTAGAAGTCAGTGATAAGTACCCTAATTCTTTGTGAAAGGTATAATCTTTTCCTTCTACTAACTTTCTTGCACTATTAATTTTTTCAAAATCAGTACCTAAAGAAAACCCTTGAGTTTCCAAAAATCGATCTCCATTTGAAGCATCTCGAAAGCTTGTATCACTTTGTAGAAAAGACCATAAAGTATTGGCATCATTGTCTGAAACTCTCACAGAATCAACTCCTTGAATTAATCTTGTGTTACTCAAGTAACCATCTAAAGCTACATTTCCATTGGTTTGACGCACTGTACCATTTTCCCCCAAATCAGTAAAAGCGATCATACTTCTAAGATTTTGAGTCTTAGTATTACTGTTTGTCATATAGACTTCCAAACGTGTTACTTGAAAACCACTATTTGGAGCTGTTGCATTAGTTGTAAAGGCAGCATCAAAGTTTTTCTTGAAGAAATGAGATAAAAAGTAATGACGAAAATCATCATATTCACTTGCTTGGATGCTAAAGGGTTTGGTTTGAGCTCCTCCTCTAATAACCATTGTTTCTGTTTTACCTCTACTTTGAGAAAAAACAGAAGTCACATACAAATGTCCAAAACGTAATTGAGTTTTTACTCCAAATAAGTTTTGATACCCTGAAATTAAAGAGTTGTTTAGAGGGAAACTTACATTACCTGCTTCAATATCTTGTAGGATATCTCTTTCAAGCCCTTGATAACTAATTTTGATATTATTGTCAAAATCAAATGTTGCTTTGGTATCCCAATTTGCATTTATATGAAGCCTTTCTCCAATTGTACCATCAAGGTTTAAGCTAATTTGTTGATCAAATTCAAATCCACCTGTTTGTTGGTTACGCACAGCAATAGCGGGGTTATTGTTCCTTTGCCATTTACCTCCCAAATCAATGGTTACACTACCTGCAGGACGGATAGAAATGACAGGTTTACCATTTTTCTTGATTTCATAAACCAATGGTTGAGGATTATCTAATGAATCGTTATAAGAGCCTTTTGTTTTTGTTTTCCAATACTGTCTAATCATTTGCTTTCTTTGCCATTCTGCAAATTCTTGGAAAGTCATTTCAGAAGGAGGACGATAGTCCAGAGAATCACCTACTGTTTCTGTGACAGTATAGTTCATGTTCGAATCCAATTCAACTTGTGTATTTACATTCGAAGGAGTAGGTAATTTCATAGGTGAATTACCTGATGGATTTTCAAAAGAAGTACCTTGTCTATCTTTTGGGTAATAGGTCAGTGAATCTTTTCCAGCAAGAGCTTTTGAAACCTTATTGACTACTGCTATTCCTTGGTTGCTTGCTACAGCAAGAACAGTAATAAAAAGTAAGGCAAATCCAGTGATTGTTATTATTTTCTTTTGATAATTTTGCAAAACAAAAAGTTGTTATTATGCGGTCTTTAACGCTTGTTTAATCAATTCTTCTACTGAAATATTTGCTCCTTCTTTGCGTAAAACACGAGCAATACTTTTTTCAGCAGTAGCTTTAGGAATTCCTAAAGTAGTCAAAGCCAATAACGCCTCTTCTTTGGCACTATTGTTTATCCCAGCGGAAGTATTTTGAGACTCTTCAATATTAATTCCTTCTTTTTGTACTTTATCCTTCAAATCGAGAATAATGCGTTGTGCTGTTTTTGCACCAATTCCTTTTACACTTTGAATGGTACGAACATCCTCAGTTACAATTGCTGTTTTTAGTTCTAAAGGATTGAGGGTAGAAAGAATGACTAATGCTGTATTAGCTCCTACTCCTGAGACACTGATAAGGTGTGTGAAAGTAAGCTTTTCCATAGGATCAGCGAATCCATACAAAGCTTGAACATCTTCTCTTACATGAAAGTAAGTAAACAAACGACATTCTTCCTTGTCCTTGATGGCTGAATAGGTCTGCAAAGAAATAAAAATTTGATATCCTATGCCCCCTGTATTTATAACTACAGCACTTGGGTCTTTGTGCTCGAGTTTTCCTTCTATGAATGCAAACATATCTTCTCAGAATAAACCAAAGAAACAAAATTAAAAGATATATTAAATAAGCGAAATTTTTATTTAGAAAATAATGCAAAAAGGGATGGTTTTCTAAGAAAGCCATCCCTCACAGTTTATGATTGAAATTTGTAAATTACTTTTTTGCAAAGTTGTAGCTTACTCCAACTCTGAAGGTTGTTCCTGCCCATTCAACATCATATCCATCAGATCCTCCATAAGGTGGTGAATAAATCTGTGCCCCTAATAAATTACTTACTCTTACATTAATAGTTAGTCTTTGATTAATGAACTTTGCTGCTAGGTTGGCGTCTAGCTTTACAAATCCATTAGCATTTTCTGAGACTACAACATCACTATCTGTTTGGTAGTTTACTGGTACATTTCTTTCTAAGAAATAAATTGCATTCATTCCAATAGAATATCTTTCTTTATCGGTATCCATCAACACAGAATTTAGAGGGTTTGTTGAACTTTCTTTTACTCCACTTGTATCAGAAGTTAAATATTTGATTTTATTATGGGTGAATCTATAATAATTTGTGTAAGCATGTGTGTTGATTGTACTATGTTCTCCAAGTTCTTTTTTGTAGCGAATACTTCCCCAGATTGGAGTTCTGTCAAAAGAGTATTCTTTTTTTGTGTCTCTGTATTTGTATGGATGAGTATAATTAGCAATTCCAGCAAGAATTGAAAGATTTTCATTTGAATATTTTAACAAGCCATGTTGTCCATTTGCGTTTTGATTTACATTTCTTTGTTTTCCATCAGACATGTATTCTGGAGAAAAACCCTCTGTATGAAAAATACTTGCATTGGCATAAAAACCTGCATGGTCATATTCACCCTGTACAGAATAAGAGTTAAAGGAACCATAGCTTGCACTAGTACTTTTTCCCTCTTTTTTTGTAGTGATACTAATTACTCCACTAAAACTATTGACCCCATAAAGCACAGAACCTGGTCCATTTAATATTTCAATTTTTTCAATAGAAGTAAGAGGAAACATCTCATCAATGTTGAAATTTCCATAATAACTTTCACGCATTGGAACTCCATCTACCAATAAAAGAACCTTGTTGTTATAACGAGCTTGTACTCCTCTAATCCATACTAATTGATGACCGGCACGATATTCTTGTACTTGTAGTCCAGGGACTGTATTTAGGATGTCTTGTAATGTGACAAATCTAAATTTTTCAAAATCATTGTGTGAAAATACTCTTACTACAGAAGGAGCTTTTTGAATTTGTGTAGAAGACTTTGTTGCAGACTCTATGGGAGTTGTCAATAGTTCTTCAAGCGATAAAGCGAAGATGTCATCTTCCAATGGTTCATCATCTTTTGCATATAACTGAGCGATAAAGAAGGAGCAGGTTATTAATAAGGTTAGTTTTTCATAAAAAGTAGTTGGTTTAGATATATAACATATACGTTTTTATCATCCATTATTGTTACTCTAAAAAGGACTTACTTCTGATGAATGTTTTTCTTGTTTTGTACTGTGTATATGAGTATTTTGATGAATAGTTGGCAAGGAAAAGTAGTTGTTATGTACTGTGATTTAAATAGTGTCAATAGGTGGTGTATAGGAGATTGTATATAAAGAATTTTTATTATGGAAAATATTGCTCGTTTAAAAGTTGTTAAGGTTATTGATTTACCTGTTCATGAGATTTCGGATAGTGGTAAAATTAAACATATTGGTTCCACAAACAGTAGCTCTTTTTATTTGAATGGAGAAGATCATATTGCTTTTTTTGACCTTGAAGGAAATATCTTGAAGAAAATAGATGTCCAGAAAGGTTCTTTTGGTTCAAGTACAGGTGTATTTAACTTTTCTCATGGGAAATCAGATAAGAAAGGAAATTGGGAAATGTATCTTACAGTATATGAAATGCTAAATAATGAAGAAGTTGTTTCTGACAAATTTGTGGGTAAGCTGAAAGGAACAGGTTATAACTTTAGTTATGATGGTTTTATGAAAGTTATTCAAATTGAAGATGTAGGCACTGGAAAATACATTATTCAACATAATCAAGGAAAGTGGGCAGAATTAGGTTATGTTCCACAATCTTTAAGGAATAAGTATTCACGCAAGGGAGCTAAGACAATGGAGGTTAACTTAGGAGATAATACTGCTTGTTTTGTTTCCTCAACTACAGGTGATTTTTATATATATGACTACCTCAAGGAAGAAGAGATTAATCATTATAAGCTACCACTAAGAGGAGGGGATTTTGCTTCTTCTCATTTTTGTAATGACTTTAAGCATTATATGGCACAAGAAAAAAAGAATGGTATATGGAGTTTGAATGTATATGATGTTAATACTTGTGAGAGAGTTGCATTTCGAGAAAATATTGAAGAGTCTGAACTGACACTACAACATGATAAAATTGTTATTGTCTATGATGATGATAGGGTAGAGGTTTGCAGTTTTCCAATGATGGAGACAATTGCTGAAGGAAAGCTTCCTAAAAAAATGGAAAATTTAAAGGTTAACTTTACAATTTTGGAAAATGCAGTATTTATGACCAATGATGATGAAGCTTTTATCTGGGACTGGAATCCCGCTACACAGGAAAATTTATCATCATATCGAGATGGTTTTGATGCAGTATTAGAAGCGTATTCTAAACGTATTGAGGAAAGATGGCATGAAGACGATATCAAGCAAGTGTTTGGTGAGTTGAAAGATTTATCAGTAAAGAAAAAGCTTTTAGTCAAGAAATACTTTGAAAAACGTTATCAACAAATATTAGGCATAAGAGATGAAGAATCTTTCTGGGATTTCTAATTTTTGAGTTGCTAAATATTTAGACAAATTGTATATTTACGACATGGACTCAAAAAAGGTTTTAAGAAGTGTAGTAATTTGTCTATGTTTTTTGGCAGGAATTGTATTCTGGACAAAAGACTATCATCGTGAAATCAATGAATATGCTTATGGAGTTCAAGAAAAATTATTTCCATCTGTAGCTATTATTGATACAGTATACCATGATACTACTGGTTTAAACCAAACAAAAATACGCCAAGCTTCTTTTGAAATAAAAGAATAATAGATCTTAAAAATAATCATAAAAAAAGGTAAGTTAGAAAACTTACCTTTTTTTATGTAATCTCATTTCTTGGTTAAACATTTACATGTCTTTCTGCATGGTATGAAGAACGAACCAATGGTCCTGATTCTACATATTTTAATCCTCTTTTCAAACCTTCTTCTTTGTAGTGATCAAACATATCTGGGTGAATGAATTCAATTACCTCATGATGCATTTTCGTTGGTTGAAGATATTGTCCTAATGTAAGGATGTCTAAACCATTTTCTGCCAAATCATCTATAATTTGATACACTTCCTCTGGTTTTTCTCCTAAGCCAAGCATTACACCTGATTTTGTACGTTTCCCAAATTCTTTTGTGCGTTTTATTTGTTCCAAACTACGTTCGTATTTTGCTTGAGGACGAACAGCTCTGTATAATCTTTTCACTGTTTCCATGTTGTGAGAAACAACTTCTTGACCTGCACTAATCATTGTATAAAGAGCCTCCCAGTTTCCTTTTACATCAGGAATAAGTGTTTCGATAGTTGTACTTGGAGAGAGTAATTTTACTTGTTTTACAGTCTCATTCCAAATTGCAGCACCTCTATCTTTTAACTCATCACGATTCACAGAAGTAATCACAGCATGTTTTACTTCCATTGTTTTGATTGATTCAGCAACACGTCTAGGTTCGTCTTGGTCATACTCATTTGGTCGTCCAGTTTGTACAGCACAAAATGTACAACTACGAGTACAAACATTTCCTAAAATCATGAAAGTAGCAGTACCTTCTCCCCAACATTCTCCCATGTTTGGACAATTACCACTTTGGCAAATTGTATGAAGATTATTTTCATCTACAATTTTACGTACTTTCTTATATTCTTGTCCTATTGGAAGTTTTACTCGCAACCAATCAGGTTTGCGTTTTCTTTCTTCAGGATTGTTTTTATCTATTACAGGTAATTCAATCATAATTTTAGGGAGTTTAAAGTCCTTTCAATTTTGTACAAAGATAACAGAATTACTTCTGTAAACCATAGTGTAGTGTGATATAAACAGATGAATATAGCCTTTTGTTCTCTGTTGTATTGTAAATAGGAACATTTTGAAGGAAGCCTTCGAGTACTGTACCAAATTCAACTCCTGATACACTACCTCTTTCTTGGCTTAGCTCAAAGAATAATCCTGCTTTGAGATGAGCCCCCATTTGTAAGGATAAATCTCCCCAACCATATAAGAAACTAGCATTGCTTCGTATATTTCCTACATTGTGTATGTTAGGGTTATAAGGAACAATTTCTACAACCCCACTATTTTGATATTCAATATAATAAGGTTTGATGACTCCAAAGGTAGGACCTCCTGCTAATACTGCAGATAATCGAACCCCAGATTCTGGGTATCTTCTGAATAAAATGAATTCTTGTCCATAAGAAGGACGAACAGATAGTAGGTAGTTTAATTTTTCTAGGATAAAAGAGTTCCCTGTAATTGCACTTGCAAATTGGGCTTCTTTTTTGTGTTTTACATTCACAACTTCTAGGTGATACAAATGAAAAGTTTTATCATTTTTAGGATATGCATATCGTAATGATAAGCCTCCTAGCACTCCTCCATTTGTATTGAAGTTGATTCCTAACGATATTTCTTGATATAGAGCAAACTCTTCTTCTGTTGTTTGTGCTATACAAAAAAAGGGGAGAAAAACTCCCCATAATATCATTATTAATCTATTCACTAGTTATCGTTATTTTTGATTTCTTGATAAGAAATTGCCATGTGTGAAGCATTATAAACCGCTTTACCATTTTTTACAAGGATTGCTTGAGGAGATTCATGAACAACTCCAAATGTTCCTTGAATCGCGTTTGAAACTTCTCTATAGCTAATTAAGTCTAATAAATGAGGTTGGATACTTGTTTCTCCATCTTTCCAACTTCTCTCTAAACGATTAAGAGCCATAGAACTAATTGAACAACGAGTACTGTGCTTGAAGATTAGGTGCACTTGACCTGATGTGTCATTTTTTATTGCCTCTAATTGTTCCTGTGTTGTTAATGATGTCCAGTTCATTTTTTTGAATTTTGTTTTTTAGTACCAAATTTCAGCTTCTCGTTTATCGTACTTAGGTTTCTTGAACTTTTGTTTATGAAGTGGGTTGATATGTTTACTTTTGCTATATCGTTTCAACATACGTTTTCTTAAGCGTTCTTTTTTTGCATAAGAATTCTTGACTTTGCCACTTCTATAATGAGCACTAGGGTGCTGTCTGTTCTTTCTTCTTCGTATAACCAAGTCACCGTTATAGTCAGCAACAAGTTTAGACTTCTGACGGTTCAATTTATTTCGTTTACGAACAGACTTAACTAAGATATCACCACTATAGTTAGCAATTTCTTTTTGTTTTTTACGTCTATTTTTGGCTCTTCTTTCAAAGTCTTTTCTTGAAACTCTACCAGAGTAGCGTGAAATTTCTTTATCTTTTTTACGGATTTTCTTTTCCCTCTTCTCTAGTTCTTTGCGTGAAGTAGCTCCAGAGTAGTTTGCTTGCTCCTTATCCTTAACTCTTCTTAGTTTATCTCTTTTGTTAAGGTCAATATCACCAATATATTCAGATATTTCTTTATCTCTTTTGCGGATTTCTTTTTGTTTTTCCTCTAAACCCTTTCTTGATACTCTTCCTTCGTATAAACTATTTTCTTTATCTTTTTTTCTCCAAATTTCGTGTTTAGCATTCAAGTCAATATCTCCATGATATTGAGCAATTTCTTTATCTCTTTGACGATTTTCTTTTGCTTTCTTTTTAAGCTCTTTTCCAGAAACTCTTCCAGAATATTTACTTTGTTGTACGCTATTTTTACGAGTTACTTTATGTTTTGCTTCAATATCATAATCACCTTGTAGTTCAAAACGCTCTTTGTCTACCTTACGGTAAGCTTTCTGTTTTTTTTGAATACTCTTTCTACTAACACCATTTTTTGTAGAATTACGATGAAGTTCGGCTTCTTTAGCAAGTTTGACTTTATGAAGTTCTTCATAAGTAGGACCTTTTACAATTTCCTTTCCTTGAGTTTGATGAGGGTTGTATTTGTATCCTTTTTGATTACGTTCATACCTAGCTAACTCTTTAGATTTTTTTGCTTGATTAGGATGTAGTTGATCATATCTCTTAGGTCCTTTTACTTTTCTTTGTCCTTGAGTTTGATGATTGTCATACTTATATCCTTTTTGATTGCGCTCATACCTAGCCAATCTCTTAGAAGTTTTTCGTTGATTAGGGTGTAGCTGACCATAGTTCTTAGCACCCTTTACCTTTCTCTGTCCTTGAGTTTGATGATTGTCGTACTTATATCCTTTTTGATTGCGCTCATACCTAGCTAATCTTTTGGACGTTTTTAGTTGGTTAGGATGTAGTTGATTATAGCTTTTAGCACCCTTTACTTTTCTCTGTCCTTGAGTTTGATGATTGTCGTACTTATATCCTTTTTGATTACGCTCATACTTAGCTAATCTCTTAGAAGTTTTTCGCTGGTTGGGATTAAGTTGATTGTAATTTTTAGCGCCCTTTACTTTTCTCTGTCCCTGAGTTTGATGATTGTCGTATTTATATCCTTTTTGATTACGCTCGTATTTTGCCAGTTTTTTAGAACTTTTTCGTTGGTTGGGGTTAAGTTGATTATGGTTCTTAGCTCCTTTTACTTTAGGACCTTGATTTGTTTTATATTTCTTCTTTTTAGCAGCTTTTTGATTACGCTCATATTTTGCTAACCTCTTGGAGTTTTTTGCTTCATTAGGTTTTAATTGATTGTAATTTTTAGCCCCTTTTACCTTTCTTTGCCCTTCTGTTTGATGATTATTTACATCATATGCTTTTGTCCTATTTTGAGCACGCTTTTGTTTTCTAGAATTTTTTCTTTCGTTAGGGTGTAATTGGTTATAGTTTTTAGCTCCTTTAGCAGTTCCATTTCCTTGAGTTTGATGATTATTTACATCATATGCCTTTGTCCTATTTTGAGCACGTTTTTGTTTCCTAGAATTTTTCTTTTCGTTTGGATGTAATTTGTTGTAGTTTTTGGCTCCTTTGGTAGTTCTATTTCCCTGAGTTTGGTGGTTATTTACATCATATGCTTTACTTGTTCTGTTTTCTGCACGTCTTTGCTTTTTCGATTTTTTCTTAAAACGAGATGAACGGGCAGACTTCTGCTTGCCTCTTTTCTTAGGAGAAGAGGGAGATTGAACATTGCCTTTTTTATGCTTACTTCTTTTTTTGTTAGACTGCCCAAAAGATTGGGGAGTCACTAAAAATAGTAATGCCAATAAAAAGCTTTGTAAAACGATATATTTAAACGAGTATTTTCTCACAGAGAATGTGTTTTAGTGTCTAATAAGGCTTAGCATTTTTTCTTCTTACTAATCCATTTTTTTTCTTCTTTCTTTTTTTTGAAATCACATTTCCATTTTCATCAAAAGGAGTCTTTTGAGCCAAGTCTGAATCATAAGCAGGACAACTACTTTGTCGATTACAAGAAGAAAATGTAATTGTACACAATACCACACTTATCGAAACAAGAAGATTTCTTGCTGATAATAAGAATTTCATATTCACCATAAAAACAAAACTAATAAAATTCGATCAAAAACATAATATATCTTCTGATATAGAATATTCTCTTTTTGTTAAATCATCAATTCTACTTCAATAATCATGCAAAATAGATGAAACTAATTGAAAGAAAGCGATTTTAATTATTCGTTGTGTAAGTATTATCCCAAAAATGTTGTTTTTATTTTTAACGATAAAAAGCAGTTTTTCTTTTACAATGGATAAGTTAGTCATGAAAAAATCTCTATCTTTATAGTAAAAATAGAGGCTAGAAATATGATGTTAATTACTTAGCAATACGAGTTTGATTTTTCGCATATTCCAAACAGTATTCCCAATCTTTTTCATAGTACTCTTTCACTTCTTTTAGTTCTTCCTTACTCATGATTGGTTCATCAGAAAAGAATTTATTAGGAATTAGTTTTGCAAAATGCAGTGTAGAGTATCGAACAACTGCTAAATATATTCTTGCAAAGATATTTAAAAAGCCATTTTTGAAAACCCTTCTTTTTCTAATATCAATTTTCTTGGCAAGAGCATGAATTGCTTTTAATTGTTTTTCATTATAAGAAGTATGTTTTTTTGTAAAGTCAATCTTATTTGTATCTATGTCTACTTTTAAGTCTTTGGCAAAGTCATTTACAAATTTTGTTGAATCTTGTTTTAAATCATCAAAAAGTAGTACCAATGGTTTCTGATCAAAACACTCCTCCAATAATTTAATTTGTCTTGTGTAATCTAAGTCATGCTTCTTGAAATACCCAGAGTCATCATCAATATTGAAAAATGATTTGAAATTTTCTTGAAATCCATTTTTTACAATTCTACGATATTGAGAAGCTATGTAACTGTCATGCCTTCTAAATACAATGATAGGTTTTGTATTAGGAAATGTATTCGAAAAATATCTTACTTCCTCTTCCATTTGTCTATCAAATTCACATGATATAAAGTATCTTGAATGTTCTCCTTTTGTAATGATATCTACAGCATGTTTTTTATAATATGAACGATGGATATAATAAATTCCTTTGAACTTAGGAAATACACGGTCTTGCAAAAAGGTGCTTCCTGTTTTTCCTGTTCCAACATGAAAGTAGATTTCTTTTTCTGAATTATTGGGTGTACTCATTTTTTCAAGTAAAATAAATTATTGTTTAAGAGCAAGGTTTTCGTGTGTAAATCTTAATATGCTGATAATTGAATAAGCTTTTCTCTCAAACGTTCTTGTCCTAAGAAGTTTTTTTCTAAATTTTGTTGAAAAGGAACAGGTGTGTCTAAACTACTTACTCGCATAATTGGAGCATCTAAATATTCAAATAAATGTTCCGAAATCCATGCAGAAATTTCTCCCATAATACTACCTGTTTCTGTATCTTCTGTCAATAATAGTATTTTCCCCGTATTTTTTACTGTCTGACTTACAGCTTCTTTATCCCAAGGCATCAAACTTTGTAAGTCTATAATGTCAGCATCAATATTTTGTTCTTTTGCAACCTCTTTTGCCCAATGAGCTCCCATACCATAAGTAATAATACTTAGGTTAGTTCCTTTTTGTATAAGGTTTGCCTTTCCAATTTCAATGGTATATTCATTGTCAGGAACAAACTCATTTGTACTTCGGTAGAGTTTTTTATGCTCAAAAAACAAAACAGGATTAGGATCTTGAATGGCTGAGTTTAATAAACCTTTGGCTGTCTGAGGAGAAGAAGGATAAACAATTTTAAGTCCAGCAGTGTGAAAAAACCAAGCTTCTGTTGATTGAGAGTGAAAAGGACCTGCTCCAGTTCCAGCTCCTGAAGGCATACGAATTACGACATCAGCATTTTGTCCCCAACGATAATGACTTTTTGCAAGGTTATTCACGATCTGATTAAAACCACAAGAAACAAAATCAGCAAATTGCATTTCAATCACAGATTTGAAGCCTTCAATTGATAAACCTAATCCAATTCCAATAATGGCAGATTCACAAATGGGAGTATTTCGAACACGTTCCTTCCCAAATTCATTACTCAAGTCTTCTGTAGCTTTGAAAACACCACCATATTCTGCAATGTCTTGTCCCATCAAAATCAATTGTGGAAAAGTTTTCATATTCTGTTTTAGTGTTTCTCGAATACTATCAATCAAACGCATTTCTGTTCCTTCTTTTAGAGCCTCTATTTGTTGAGCTTGGTGAGGTTTGAAAACATCATTTAGCTCATTGTTTGTATTGGCTGTTGGGAAAGAACTCTCAAAAGCAATATTCCATTCTTCTTGAATATGTTGTTTGATAGAAGATTGAATTTCCTCTAAAACTGTATTGTCTACTTTTTCTAATAATATTTTTTCTAAGTGTTGAACAGGGTCTTTCTTTTCCCATTCTTCAAAAAGTTCTTTTGGAACATAATCAATACCTGAAGACTCTTCATGCCCTCTTATGCGAAAGGTATTCATCTCAATCAAAACAGGTCTTGGATTTTGTCGAATCTCTTCAGCTTTTTGTTTTATGGTTTCATAAACTTCCAATACATTATTACCATCTATTGAAATAGCTTCCATTCCATAGGCTTTGCCTTTGTGGATAAAAGAATCAAATTTGTATTGTTCATGAGTAGGAGTAGAGATCGCATATCCATTTTGCTCAACAATGAAGATAATAGGCAAATCCCACACAGAAGCTACATTCAAAGCTTCATGAAATTCTCCTTCACTTGTTCCTCCTTCACCTGTAAAAACAACTGTTACTTTTTGTTCCTTACAAAGCTTTCGTTTGAGAGCCACACCATCAGCTACTGAAAGTTGAGCACCCAAATGTGAAATCATTCCCACAATATGATGTTCTTTAGAGCCAAAGTGAAAAGAGCGATCTCTGCCTTTTGTAAAACCATTTTCTTTCCCTTGAAATTGAGCAAACAAACGATGCAAAGGTACATTTCTACTTGTGAATACACCCAAGTTTCTGTGCATAGGAAATAAGTATTCATCAGAATCAAGAGCCAATGTTGTACCTACTGAAATTGCTTCTTGTCCCATTCCAGAAAACCATTTACTAACTTTTCCTTGTCTTAACAAAATCAGCATTTTTTCTTCAATAAGACGAGGAGTAATGAGGTGCTTGTAGATATTTAGTAAGAAATCTGTTGAGTAGTGTAAATCTTTATTGCTCATGTTTAATTATGGTTCTGAAAGCAAAAATAAGGCAAATTTAATTATTATTTTTTGCAAAATCCTGCTCTTATCTAAATAAGATTGCGTATTTTGGACAGTTAAAAACACTCATGAAGTCAAATTATGGTGAACTTTGATTCTTTCTCGCTTTCTAATGGTTTAAGAGTAATTGTTGTAGAGGATAAAATGACCTCTAAAGCAGTCTTTAATCTAATGTATGATATTGGTTCTAGAGATGAGGACGAACATCGAACAGGTTTTGCCCATTTATTTGAGCACTTAATGTTTGAAGGTTCTCAAAATGTATCCAGTTTTGATGAAGCTTTGCAATTGGTAGGAGGTACAAGTAATGCTTATACAAGCCAAGATATTACAAATTATTACATCACTTTACCAGCAGTGAATCTTGAAACAGCTTTTTGGGTAGAATCTGACAGAATGTTGCATTTGAATGTGACAGAAGAATCTCTTGAAAATCAAAAAAGTGTAGTAATTGAAGAATTCAAACAACGCTACTTGAATCAGCCTTATGGAGATATTTGGCTAAAGATATTACCCTTAGCTTATCAAAAATATCCTTATAAATGGCCTACAATTGGGAAAGAAATCAAACACATTGAAGAAGCTACATTAGAAGATGTAAAAGCTTTTGGAGACAAATATTATACTCCAAGTAATGCTGTTTTGGTTGTAGGAGGAAATGTAGAGTTTGATGAAGTAAAGCGTTTGGCTGTTAAATGGTTTGGAGAAATTGATCAGGAAGAACATTTTTTTAGAGGACTTAAAAAAGAACCTAAACAAGAAGAAGCTAGGTTTTTGGAAGTAGAAGCGAATGTAAATAATGATGTGATTTATAAAGCGTACCAAATGTGTGAACGCTTGGGGCATGATTATTATCCAACTGATTTATTAAGTGATATTTTGGGTGGGGGAGAAACTTCTCGTTTGTATCAACACCTTGTGAAAGGGAAACAAGTTTTTTCTTCTGTAGGCTCATTTGTTTCTGGTTATGCAGAGAAAGGATTGTTTTTCATTGCAGGTTATCTTAAAGAGGGTGTAAGTTTTCAAGAAGCAGAAGAAGCTATTGAGGAAGTTTTAGAAGCTATTCGTATCGAATTAGTAGAAGAAGAAGAGTTGTTTCGAGTTAAGAATCAAGCAGAATCTTCTATTTTACACAGTCATTTAGACTTACATACTCGTTGTGTGGCATTGGCACATGGAACAATTTTAGGGAATATGAATCTTGTGAATGAGGAATCTTTATATTTACAACAAGTGACACAAGAAGATATTCAACGAGTAGCCCAACAAATATTAAGAAAGGAAAATTGTTCAACATTGCATTATAAAGCATTGTTAAAGGAACAAACTAATTAAAAATAAGAAAATGAAAATACGTGTAGGATATGGCTATGATGTACATCAACTAAAAGAAGGAGAAGAGTTTTGGTTGGGAGGTATTTTATTGGAACATACACATGGTGCAGTAGGGCATTCTGATGCAGATGTTTTAATTCATGTTATTTGTGATGCAATCTTAGGAGCAGCCAATATGCGTGATATTGGATATCATTTTGCTGATACAGATCCACAATTCAAAGGAATTGATAGTAAAATTCTTTTGAAAGATGTGATGAAATTGGTGAGAGATAAAGGTTTTGAATTGGGTAATATTGATGTGACAGTTTGTTTGCAAAGACCTAAGGTTAATCCTCATGTACCAACAATGAAGGAATGCTTGGCAGAGGTAATGCAAGTAGATGTTGAAGATATTTCTATCAAAGCAACAACTACTGAAAAGTTAGGCTTTGTGGGTAGAGAAGAAGGTGTTTCTGCTCATTGTGTGGCATTACTGCAAAAACAATAATAGTATTATCTGCAGGAACGTAGTATAAGTGACATTTCTGCAGAGTATTTTTATCTTACTTTTAGGTCTTAAATTATAATCTCATCTTCTTGTCATGAAGTCCATTTGTTCTGGATTTCAAAAGAATCAAAACTTGATAGAAATACATTATGGAAAAAATGCCTCAAATCATAGGAGACTTTAGCCATACAGAATACTTAGTTGTTTTTAATACAATTGTTTTTGGTTTAATTGCTACAGAATATTTTGGAGTGTGGGGTATGTTGATAAGAAATAAAGCAACTGTGAAATTTTCATGGCTTCACTTCTTGTGGACAGTATTTTCTTTTATGATTTTGTTACAAAACTGGTATGGAGTATGGCCTAGAACAAAATACATTACTTACAACTTTTTATATTTTCTTTTTAGTCTTGTTCCACTACTATTGTATTACTTAATATCAGTTACTTTATCTCCTTCCACTAGGGATAGAAATATTGATTTAGAAAAACACTTTTTTCAACAAGCTCGCTCCTTGATGATTTTACATGCTGTTTACTTTTTATTTACAATTGTTGCCTCTTTTGTCTATGATGATAAGGGAGATCTTTGGGTACAGAATAGTGTCAGAGCATTTGCAATTTGCCTATCATTAATTGGAGCATATTGGTATGAGAAAAAATGGTTACATTATCTTTTTTTAGGTTTAGGTTTTGCTGGATTAGCTCAGTTTATTTTGGCAATTCCCACATAAACCACTTGAACAGGAATATTTACCAATCTTGAGTTTATAAGCTAAGGTCTAATATAATATATTGGATTTGTACATAATTAATCCTTACTTTGTTAAAGTATAATTTTAATCAAAGCAGGTGTGTCATACATATCTGTCTAATTTTTAATAACTATGGACGGTTTAGCAGCTAAAATATTAATTGGATCCCTTTTTATTATTATGATGGGAATGGGGTTATCGCTCACAATAGAAGATTTTAAACGTGTATTGAAGTTTCCTTTGGCGGTTTTTGTAGGCTTCTTAAATCAAATTATTTTATTACCCATCATTGCTTATGTGCTGATTATTGTTCTTAAAGTTGATACCACAATTGCAATGGGATTGATGATTATGTCTGCTTGTCCAGGTGGTCCAACTTCTAATTTGGTGACATTTTTAGCAAAAGGTGATGTGGCATTATCAGTCACTCTTACAGCAATTAACAGTTTAGTCACAATTGTGACCATTCCATTGATTGTAAACTTTGCAATCTCAGAATTTATACATTCTTCTAATGAAATTGCAGCTCCCGTTGTTGAGATTGCAGGTTCTCTTTTTGTAATTATTGCAATTCCATTAGTAATTGGTATGGTAATTAAAAGTAAGAAACCAGAACTTGCTCACAAGTTGGATAAACCTGTTCGTATCTTTAGTACATTGATTTTAGTTTTAATTATTCTGGGAATTTGTGCAAAAGAGAAAGAAAATATTGTAGGGTTTTTTATGAACTCATGGGAGATTGTATTGGCAATGAATGTGTCAACAATGTTGGTTGGATTTATCATTGCCAAACTAGCAAAGCTTGACTTCAAACAGTCTTTGTGTATTTGTATTGAGTCTGGTAATCAAAATGGTACATTAGCGATTGCAATTGTTTCTATTTTGTCAGCTAATATTTTGTCTGTTACACCAGAATATGCAATTCCTGCAGCAGTCTATAGTTTATTGATGTATGTGACAGCATTAGTCCCTATTTATATAGGAAACCGAAGAAATGTAGCTAAAAATTAATTTATTTTTTGTTAGTAACGTTTGTAAGAGCAAAAAAATCAAAAACTAACTTTTTTTCAAAATTCTTTGTTTCTTATTACAAATTTAAAAAAACAAAGTCATAAATTACGTAGCTTTGTCATATTAGGAGAGAGAATTAGAAGGTATGTACGGATTAAAGAATTATGTCAACAGAGGGCTTTTATTTGCTAATAACACTTTAAGACCTGGTAATAAGAAATTGTCAACTTTGATGATTTATGCAACAGATTTGTGTGATTCTGCTTGTAAACATTGTTTGATTTGGGCAAAACGTCCAGTAAAACATCTTTCTTTTGAAAAAATTAAAGAGTTAGTACAAAGTGATTGTGTTACCAAAGACACAATGATTGGACTAGAAGGAGGGGAGTTTTTATTACATCCACAAGCAATGGAAATCATGGAATGGTTATCTATTAATCATCCTAATTTTGATTTACTTTCCAACTGTTTGAAACCAGAGAGTACAATTGAAGCTGTTCAAAAATATCCACCAAAACGTTTGTATATCTCTTTAGATGGAGATAAAAGTACTTACAAATACATGCGTGGAAAAGATGGTCATGATAGTGTTGTGAAAGTGATCAAAGAGGCTAGTAAACATGTTCCTGTTTCAGTGATGTTTACACTTTCTCCTTACAATAGCTTTAATGACATGGAATATGTTGCTAAAGTATGTAAAGAGCACAATGTGGATATGCGTGTAGGTGTTTACAATGATATTGCCTTTTTTGATACAAAAGAAAAAGCCCATCAAACAGATATTGGTACACAAAAAAATGAAGAAATTCTAAAGTTCAAGGATGTAAAAGAAGCTAAAGATGAAATCGTAAAGAAAAACGAAGAGTTGGCGAAACTTGAACAAGAAAATATTGAAAAACCTAAACACCAAACAGATTCTTTGATTACGGAGGATTTCAAAGATAGAATTCCAGGAATTATCAAAGAATTTGAAGAGAATTATGATTTCTTGATTCTTTATGATGAGTGGAGAAGAAAGAACTTAAAACTAAATTGTTATTCTATTTTAGATAGTTTGGTGGTATTACCAAATGGTGATGTTCCAATTTGTCAAAACTTAGATTTGAAGATTGGTAATGTAAATGAGAAAAGTCTTGATGAGGTTTTTAATGGAGTAGAAACTCAAAAGACTCAAAAGGAATATGTTCATAATTGTAATCAATGTTGGATCAACTTCCACCGTAAATATGATGTAGTATTGTATAGAAACTTAGAGAAATTTTTCCCTAAAGGAATGATCAATAAAATGTTTGGTTACTATCAATGGTCTGATGATAAGAAAGAAACTTATCAGAAAGTGATGGAACGTTCTTAAAAAAGAATTCAAATAAAATGAAAACTCCCAATAAGTATGAAAGCTTATTGGGAGTTTTTTATTTTAAATTACCAATAGATTACAACCTCTCATGTCTGAATTATCCAAACGACCAATAATTTCAAACCCTTGTGAACTAATTTTTCCCAAATCTTGCGTGGCAATAAAGGCACAAGAATCAATATTTGCTAGATCTAAAATGTTGATTGCACCATATCGTTGAGATTGATTGATTTTAAGAGGATTGTCTACTTCTCTCAAATAGAGTTGCAACCAAGGTGGAGTTTCAAAAATACCATTTCCTTTAGAGTATCCTTGTGAAAGGAGTTCTGTCATTCCATATTCCGAATGAATACTTTCTACTTCAAAAGCATTTTTTAGAAGTTTATGAACTTCTGAACGAATCATTTCTTTTTTTCTCCCTTTCATTCCACCTGTTTCCATGATAATCGTATTTTTCAAAGGCATTGGAAAGGCTTCTGCAAAATCGAGTAAGGCAAAAGTAACTCCTAATAATAAAACTTTTTTTCCTTCTTTCATGCAGTTATGAAGGGTTTGTGAAAGCTCTTCAAAATTATAAAGATAGAATCCTGAAAGTTTCTCTTTTGACTTTTTGATAAAGTCATCTGCCATGAGAACAAGAGATGAGTTTTGACGCTCTAAGTAATCAGGAAGTAAAGCTAGTACAGTATATTCTTCAATTTTCCCATAAAAAGACTCAAAGATTTGTTGGCAATTTTCTAAATAGAATTGGGTGTCTTCCACATAATGCTTACTTGTTTCACTTCCTGTTGTTCCACTACTTTGAAAAATACTTGTTTCTTGAAACTTAGAGGATACAATTTTATGTTTCTTAAAAAACTCAATAGGCATAAATGGAATTTTTTCAACCCTTTGTATTTGTTCTGGAGAAACCTTTAAATGCTCTAAAAATAGTTTGTAAATTGCATTATTGTTTGCTTGATATTGAAATAAGGTAATTGCCTTTTTTTCAAAATTATCTTTATTAGTAGAAAATAAAGATGCCTTAAATTGTGTTTTAAAATCAAGTGACATAAGCAAAATCAAAGTTAGAATACAAAGAAACTAAAATGATGAAGGATTTAAAAATAATATCTGGAGCTATACTATTAGTTAGTATGCTATTAAGTTGTGAAAGACCACCAGATTATTCACTAACTCCTGAAATTAGTTTTAAGGATATTCAAAAAGAAGTTGTGATTGGTAGTCTTTCTTTGACCAAGCAAGATTCTGTTACAATAACACTTCGTTTTCAGGATGGTGATGGTGATTTAGGAATGAATACAGAAGAGGTGGGAACAGAACCATACATAGATTTTTATGAAAGAAACTATCATGCTACTTTATTTAAAAAAGTACAGGGGGTTTTTGAAGAAGTGAAAGATGAAGATGATAACTCAATAGAATATGGTGGTGTTTTTCCTAGACTTATTGAAGAGGAAGGTCCTATTGATGGAGATTTGAATTATCATATTTTAATTTCTCATAATAATGCTCAAATTTTAGAAGCTTTTGATACCCTACGTTTTGAGGTTTTCATCATTGATAGGGAATTAAACCAAAGTAATACAGTAACAACAGGAGAGTTTATATACAAAAATGAGTAGCCATATGGTTACTCATCATTATTTCTTTCAATATCAAATTCAACTCGTCTGTTGATTCTTTTGTCTTCTTCAGTTTCTTCTGGAGTTTTAATGGGTTGCGAACTACCATATCCTATGGCTTTAATCCGTTTTCCATCAATTTTCCCTTTTTCCATTAAGTGTTTTCTAATGGCATCAGCTCTTTGTTGAGATAAATCTAAGTTTGCTTTTTCATTTCCATCAGAGTCTGTGTGTCCCGAAATTGTTAAGTGGAAATTTGGGTTATCAATCAAAAAATCAAGTACTTTTTTCAGATCAAGTTCCATTTCTTCTCTTATATCTGCTTTTCCTCCTTCAAACACCACAGATGCAAATTGTAATTTTTTGTGAACTGATTCTGCTTTGGTTTGTATAGTTGTGTCTCCATCAAGATAAAAAAGCTTTTCTAGTCTAAAGAAATCATCACCTTGTACAACCAATAAGTAATTGTTATGGTCAATTAAATCAAATTCGTAAGTTCCATCTTCTCTTACTCTTTTAGGAGCAATTTCAATTCCATTATCAAGATCAATCACTGAAACAATTCCTTCATAAGGCTTTCCTGTTTCTTCATCAACAAGCTCTCCTTTCAATCTAATTGTTGCAGTGGGTTGTGCTCCCATTGGTAAAGGGAATGAATATAAGTCAGTTGTTAAGTGATCTTTTGCTTTATCTTCTGTTTTGGCATAGAATAGGTTTTTTGATTTAGAGTCAATAGAGAAATAAAATTCATTTCCTTCACTATTTACCAAAGGACCTATGTTTTTAGGTTCACCCCACATATTCTTTCCGACCTTGTGAGATTTATAAATGTCTAAAGTACGAGCTTTTTTATGCTTTTTGAATTCGTCAAAATTAAGGATGTGACCATTTGAACTAAAGTAGAAAACATCATGAGAACGACTGTAGAAAGGACTATATTCACTATCTCTTGTATTGATGACAGGTCCCATATTTTGTGCTTTTGTCCAAGTACCATTCGATTTCTTATAAGTAAAATAAATGTCTGTTAATCCAAAACCACCAGGTCGTGCAGATGCAAAGAATAGTGTGTCTCCTGTACGAGATAAAGAGGGTTGAGAATCCCAACTTTTACTATTTACATTCTTACCTAGATTAATGGGTGTTGACCATTTATTACTTGTATCTAATGTAGAAACAAATAAATCACAATCACCTAAACAACCATTACAATCAGAAGGTCCAGAATACTTGGTTAAGCATCTAGCAAAAAATAATGTTTTTCCATCTGGAGAAATACAAGCAGATCCTTCATTACTGTTTGATTGAATTGGCCATTCAAAAGGTTGTGCCTCATCCCAAAAATCTCCATCATACAATTGAGAATAATATAGATTTTCTGTATAAACTGGTTTAATTGATGTTACACGAGGATTGTATGTTTTCTTTGTGAAAATTAAGAAATCATCACTAGCATTCATAGAAGGTGCATACTCTGGTATTCTACGAGCATTGATATTTTCTCCCATGTTCAAAAACACACTTTTGGGAGGACGCAAAGTATCTACAGCTCTACGATACTCTACTAGTTCATAGTAATAATCTAATGGAACAAAATAATCCTGCTCTAAAGCTGTCAATGTGTCATAGTGTTCCCAAGCCTTATAATATTGTTGAATTTCTTCAAATACTCTTTTAGGGTGGTGTTTTAGAATTAATCGATAAGTACTTTTGGCTTCAGCCTTCAATCCATTAAGCTCATACAGTTCAGCCAACTTCCACAAAAGACGGGTATCCTTATAGAAATTTTCAATTCCAAAGTGTGCCACATACTTTTCTAATTCAGAAAGTAATCTTTCTTGATCCTTTTTCTCTTCTAGCTTTTTTAAATATTCTAGTTTAGATTTATCACGATAATAAGCAACTCGATTTACATTACGAAAGTCAAAGTAAAATTCACCTCGACTACCAGCAGTTAGTAAGTCTTTAGAAACCTGTTGTGTTACGTAATTTTTCTTCTTTTTCTTTTTTGAAGAACCTTGTGCAAATAGGTTGCAACAGATCAGAAAAAGTCCGATATATGTAAATACGAATGTTTTCATTGTTATTCTTGTTTCACAGTGATCAAAACTACAAAAAAAGTCAAACTTTTGTTTGGCATAGGACTTGTAAAATTATGGATCACTATAAAAATTAGAGATTTGTGTCTCGATTGTGTCAAAATAAATGCCAAGTTGACACATCAAGCCCTTACTAACTATATATATGAGTAAAAAACAAAATTATTTACAGCCCTTAATGTCAGAGTTTGGTGTAGAACCAACAGGAGAAATCATTCCTTTATTGTCAAAGGAAGAAGAGGCAGAGATGATGCAAGAGGAGTTTGGAGATGAGCTTCCAATTTTGCCAATTAGAAATACTGTTCTTTTTCCAGGTGTTGTAATTCCAATAACAGTAGGGCGCAAAAAATCACTTCGATTAATTCGTGATGCTGGTGAAACAGATGGGTTAATTGGGGTAGTTGCTCAAGTTCGACCAGAAGAGGAGAATCCTTCAGCTAGTGATTTGTCTAAGGTTGGAACAGTAGCAAGGATTATGAAAACATTGACAATGCCTGATGGAAATGTTACAATTTTTATCCAAGGGCGAAGAAGATTTGAAATTGTTAACATCATCACTGAGAAGCCTTATTTTGTAGCAAATGTTAATGCTTTAGGGGAAAACTTCGATACAGGAGAAAATGCTAGTGAGGCAGAAGCTTTACAAGTGGCATTGAAAGATGTTGCAAAACAAATCATTGCATTAAGTCCAGAAATTCCAGGTGATGCACGCATTGCTGTTGATAATATTGAGACATTAAGCTTCCTTACACATTTCTTATGTTCTAATGCTCGTTTTGGTTCTCAAAAGAAACAAGAGTTATTAGAGATAGAAAATGGAATAGAACGTGCCACCGATCTTCTTTCGTTGATGACTCAAGAGGTACAGTTGTTAGAACTAAAAACAGAAATTCAGTCAAAAGTACATTCTGATATTGATCAACAACAAAGAGACTATTTCTTGAGGCAACAAATGAAAGTCTTACAAGATGAGTTGGGTGAAGAAGGAGGTGAACAAGATGTTGTTCGCTTGAGAGAACGTGCTGTTAAGAAAGAATGGCCAGAAAATGTTCGCAAACACTTTGATAAGGAATTGAAGCGTATTGCTCGCATGAATAGTTCTTCTCCAGATTTTGCAGTTTCAATGAATTATGCAGAATTTTTGTTGGATTTACCTTGGGGAGAAACAACCAAGGATAACTTTGATCTAAAAAGAGGGAAACGAATTTTAGACAAAGAACATTATGGTTTAGACAAAGTAAAACAACGTATTTTAGAGTATTTGGCTGTTCTTAAACTCAAAAGAGAGTTGAAAGGAGGTGATGAAAAAATGCGTGGTCCTATTTTATGTTTATATGGTCCTCCAGGAGTTGGAAAAACTTCTTTGGGTAAATCAATTGCCAAAGCTTTGAATAGAGAATATGTACGTATGTCTCTTGGAGGTGTACATGATGAGTCTGAAGTAAGAGGACATCGTAAAACGTATGTAGGAGCTATGGCTGGAAAAGTCATTCAAAATATTAAAAAAGCAGGTACTTCTAATCCTGTATTTGTATTGGATGAAATTGATAAAGTATCTTCTGACTTTAGAGGAGATCCTTCTTCTGCTTTGTTAGAGGTATTGGATCCAGAACAAAATGAAAATTTTGTTGATAATTACCTTGAAATAGAGTACGACTTATCAAAGACTTTATTTATTGCTACTTCTAATTCCTTAGATACTATTCAACCTGCATTGAGAGATCGTATGGAGATCATTGAATTATCTGGTTATACACTCGATGAGAAGGTTGAAATTGTAAAACGTCACTTGATTCCAAGACAATTAGAAGAGCATGGATTGGATAAGAAAGTAGTGACAATTACAAAACCTGCAATTATCAAAGTTATTGAACAATATACAAGAGAATCAGGTGTACGTTCTTTGGAGCGTAAAATTGGAGCGATTTTCCGTTATGTTGCAAAATCAATTGCTTTGGAAGAAGAATATCCTTCTAAAATCAAGCCTACTGATATTTCTAAAATCTTAGGAGCAGAAGTTTTTGAAAAAGAAGGGTATGAAGAAAATGAAATGGCTGGTGTAGTGACTGGTTTAGCATGGACATCAGTGGGAGGAGAAATTCTTTCTATTGAATCCATTTTGAGCAGAGGAAAAGGAAAATTAACTCTTTCAGGACAATTGGGAGATGTAATGAAGGAATCAGCAATGACTGCTTTGTCCAATTTACGTGCTCATGCTGATAAGCTAGATATTGACTATCGTATTTTTGATCAATATGATCTACATATTCACTTTCCAGCGGGAGCTGTTCCAAAAGATGGTCCTTCAGCAGGTATCACTATTTATACTTCATTAGCTTCATTGTTCACACAAAGAAAAGTACGTTCTCGCTTAGCAATGACAGGTGAGATTACATTGAGTGGAAAGGTGTTGCCTGTAGGTGGTATCAAAGAAAAAGTATTAGCAGCTAAGAGGGCAGGAATTTCTGATGTGATCATGTGTCACAAGAATCGAAAAGATGTTGAAGAAATTGCAGAAGGGTATTTGGAAGGATTAACGATTCATTATGTGAAAAATGTTCAAGAAGTAATTGATTTTGCATTATTAGATGAAAAAGTAGACAAACCATTGAACTTTGTGATTTCGGAAGAAAACGAGAAATAAAATTCAATAAATAGAAAGCTTATCACGTTATATAGGGGCGAAAAAATATTCCTCATCATGAAAAAACAATCTTTGTTTCTGTTATTAAGTGTATTGTCTGTAAGTGTTTGGGCACAAATAGGTGGTCGTTCTGCCTTTAACTTTCTTGCCTTACATACTAATGCCCGTATTGCAGGAATTGGGGGAGAAAATGTCTCTAGTTCTGATAAAGATGTAAATGCTTTTATGTACAACCCTGCATTGTTGGAAGATACAGTACAGGGTGATATTTCCATCAATTATACTCCTTTTTATAGTGGTGTTCACAAAACAGATGTCACTTATGGACTCAAATTAAAGAAATTAGGGACAATTGGTGTGGGTTTATCTTATGTTGGGTATGGTGAAATGAAAGAGCGAAACATTGCAGGGCAGGAGATTGGTACTTTTAGTCCTCGTGATTATGCTTTGGTTGTAGGAAAATCTCATCAATTAGAATATTTTAATGTAGGGGCAAATGTTAAGTTTGCCTTTTCTCATATTCAGCAAAATGTAGCTTTTGCTATGCTTGCTGATATTGGAGGTACTTTCAAACATCCTAAGAAAGACTTTTCAGTAGGTTTGTTATTCAAAAATATAGGATGGGTGATTGATAACTATGTGAAAGGACAACAAAGTTATACTCCATTTGATATTCAATTAGGATTGTCTTATAAGTTAGAGCATATGCCTTTAAGACTTTCTTTGACAGCTCATCACCTAAATTTGCCAGACATTCAGTACATTGATCCAGATATTCATACTACTTTCACAAGTGATGGAGAGATTGTGGTTGAGGATAAAAATATTGCTGAACAAATTGGAAGACATTTGGTTATTGGTGGAGAGTTTCTATTTTCAAAAAACTTTAACATAAGAGTAGGTTATAATCATCAGAGAAGAGCTGAAATGATTGTGGAAAATAGAAGTGCTTTGACTGGTTTTTCTTTTGGAGGTATGTTGAGAATTAAATCATTCGAATTTGCTTATACTCGTGCGTTTTACTATGTGGGTGGAGGAGTAAGTATGATGACCCTTACAACAAGTCTAAACGCTAAGTTTAAAAGAAAAAATCGCAAAAAAACTAAAGAGGCACAATTAGTAGAATAATTTTTTAAGCCCTATTTAAAACAGACAAAAATTTATGAAAGAACACTTAACACCCAAGCAAATAGTTGAAGAATTAGACAAGTATGTGATTGGGCAAAAAGACGCAAAGAAAAATGTAGCCATTGCTTTGCGTAATAGATGGAGAAGAATGAATGCTCCAGAAGAGTTGAGAAAAGAAATAATGCCCAATAATATTTTGATGATTGGGGCAACAGGGGTAGGAAAAACTGAAATTGCTCGTAGATTGGCAAAATTGGCAGATGCTCCCTTTATCAAAGTAGAGGCTTCTAAGTTTACTGAAGTAGGGTATGTGGGAAGAGATGTGGAAAGCATGGTCAGAGATTTGGTCGCTCAAGCTATTCACATGGTGAAAACTCAGAAGAAAGAAGCAGTAATTGAGCAAGCAAAGGAACAAGCTGAATTAGTAATTTTGGATGCTTTGATTCCTCCAATGACTGGTGGTGCTTCTGATGATGTAGAGTTGAATAATCGTACAAGAGAGCGTTTCTTGGAAAAATTGAAGGATGGAGAGCTAGAAGATAAAAAGGTAGAGATTGAGGTTGATTCTCCAAAGCCTAATGTCAACATTATTGGTGGTCCTAATGGTGGTGATGAAATGGAAGGGCTTCAAGATATGCTCGGAAATATGATGCCTAAAAAAATCAATAAACGAAAGTTAGCAATTAAAGATGCTCGTAAGATATTAGTTGAGCAGGAAGCTTCTAAGTTGATTGATATGGAAGAGGTTAAAGATATTGCCATTAAAAAATCAGAGGATGCAGGAATTATTTTCATTGATGAAATTGATAAAATTGCAACTTCTAATCAAAATAGTGGAGAGGTAAGTAGAGAAGGTGTTCAGAGAGATTTATTACCAATTGTAGAAGGTTCTACTGTAAACACTCGTTATGGTACCATCAATACAAATCATATTTTATTTATCTCTGCGGGTGCATTCCACGTTTCGAAGCCATCAGATTTGATTCCAGAATTGCAAGGACGTTTTCCAATTAGAGTAGAGTTAAGTAAATTGACAAAAGATGATTTTTATCAAATCTTGAAAACGCCTCGTAATGCACTCACAAAACAATATGAAGCTTTATTGGCTTCCGAAGAAGTAGAGATTTCATTTAGTGATGATGCTTTGGAACGTATTGCAGAAATTGCTTATGATGTAAATAATGAAATTGAAAATATTGGAGCAAGACGATTGAATACGTTAGTGAGTAAACTATTGAATGAAATTTTGTTTGATGTTCCAGATGTAATTGGTGCAAATGCTAAGATTGTCATTACAAAAGAAAAAGTAAATGAACAACTAGGAGGATTAGTTAAGGACAAAGACCTAACGCAATATATTCTTTAAGTTGAATAATATTATAAAAATGAAAAACCACCTTACACATAAGTAGGGTGGTTTTTTTGTGAACTATTTTTCCAAATCAATTGCACTTTCTATATCCCAATCTCCTTCGATCATTCGGTGTACATAGCAATTATCAGACTCCTTGAGTAACAGCTCTTTTTGTTCTTCAGAGATATCACCTTCAATATGGATTGCTACTTTTACATTGGTGCTTAATTTTTGATTTGCATGTCTCTTGACTTTTTGATCTAAAGAAGCACTTACTTCACCAATTTCCCAACCTTTTTTGCGAGCAATGTATCTCACAGTAGCAACTTTACACATTGCCAAACCAGCTAGAAGTAATTCTGGTGGAGCCAAACCCAAATCTGTTCCTTTGCTTGAAATTGGTTCATCTCCTACAATTGTATGTTTTCCATTTGTAATGATTGATTGATATCCTTCTGGTAAATTTTTGATTTTGATAGTTTCCATGATTGTTCTATTTTTTTAGGTAGTTAAATTAATTTTTGAGCTTTATTTTACAACAGGAAAATCTACTGCTACTTTTGTAAGAGCATGAACATAGTTTGTGAAAGTCACAGAAACTACAACACTTACAAATTCAATTAATGCTTTTTCATCATATCCCAGAGCGAAGAAAAGTTCACGAGTTTCATCTGTTGCATGTCCAGCTTTTTCTGCTACTTCTTTTGCCAAGTTTGTTAAGACATTTAGTTTTTCATCTTCAATCGTAGCAGTTCTTAATTGAGCAGTTTCCTCTTCAGTAAATCCATTCATTTTTGCAATTGCTGTATGAGCAGATTTACAATAAGTACAATCATTTGCTTGAGAAACTGCTAATTTGATTGCTTCAATTTCTTTGTTAGAAAAAGTATCTTTTCCTGCATTTCCAGAAAAAGCTAAGAAACTACTTAAGGCATTACTAGAATATCCAATGGTTGCATAAAGATTAGGAACCATTCCTAATTGTCCTTTTAGTTGGTCAAAAATTGTTTGACTCTCTGTGTTTACTTGTTCTTTGGTAGGTACCGAAATTTGTGTTAATGTTGCCATCTTTATAATTGTTTATTGGTTTAATATTTAATGAACAATACAAAGGTAGCAGCTGGTCTTCTGTTTCTGTTAGGCAGGATTACCCAACAAGTTGTCAATTTTTCCCTTCTTTAAATTTTTGTGGAGAACAACCCTCTTGTTTCTTAAAAAAGCGGCTGAAAACTTGAACATCTGAGAAGCCTAATTCATAACCAATTTCAGAAACTGATAGACTAGAATGTGTCAATAACCTTCTAGCTTCTAGCATAATTCTATTTTGAATAAATTTAAGAGGAGTAATTTCACTATGTTTCTTGAAAAGATTAGAGAGTGTTTTGGGAGATTTATGTAATAAATCGGCATACTCGTTGACTGTATGCTTTTCTTTAAAATGTTGTTCTACAAGGTAGTTGTACTCTCTTATAATATCAATATTTGAGTTGCTATCAGTGTTTAAGTTTTGTCTTTTGTAAATTCTAGTACAAAGAATTAACAAGCGTTTGAGCATCATTTGCAACATTTCTAATTGAAGGTTGTCCCTAGATTCTAGCTCAAGTTGAAACATTTTTAGTACAGTAACTAAGATATCAAGGTCTTCATCATTGGGTTGGATGATAGGAACTTTTGAAGCTCCATAATACAAGATTCCCTTACAACTTACTTCACTGTCATGATCTACAATACAATAAAAATCACGATTCCATTTGATTAATTGCACTTCATGTGTTTCAATTGATTCAATATTATGGAATTCTGTAAGACTAATAATATGGTTTTTGTTTAGAGTGTATTCTACATTATCGATTAGAATACGATTATTATCTGATTTAAACCACAATAATGATAACTCACTAGGTTGTGATTCATTGAGTAAATGCTGATTTTCTTCATTGATATCAATGAATTGTATAAATTCATTATTTGCTCCTCTAAATTCCATATCACTACAAATATTAATAAAATAGTAAGATATGAAATTTGAAATTAAAAAATAACAAAAAAGGTAGTCCAAAAATGAACTACCTTGCTTACTGATATCTATAATAAGTTATTTTTTGAGTACTTTTTCTCTTAAAACTACTTTACCATTAGCATCTACTAATGATATAATGTACATTCCTTGTTGAAGGTTTGAAACATTTATTGTAGAAGAATTTCCTTCTTGTTTGTATACCTCATTTCCCAATAAATTATGAATTGAAACTGTCTGGTATTCTATATTGCTATTGATAAGTAATTGATTGTTAGTTAAACTAACAAAAGCATCAGAATCTTTGATAGTAAATGTTGATGTTAGTTTATCTTGAAGTAATGCTTGATGTGCATTGACTCTTCCATACCCATGATAAATATCAAACCCCTCTATATCCTCAGAAGGCTTTCCTACCTGATCTTCTGCTGTATTTCTAATGATAGCTCTAATTTCATCAGGTGTTCTACTTGGGTTTTGTGCTAATAATAATGAGCTAAGTCCTGCAACCATTGGAGCAGATTGAGAAGTACCTCCCCAATAGCTACCGTAATTTGTGTTTGAGCTATAACTTAAACCATAAGTATAATTACCTGGTGCCACTACATCAATATGTTGCCCATAATTACTTCCACTCGTTGTACTCCAAAAGAAAGGAGCTGTTCGCTCATCATTAGGATTGGTAGAACCCACAGCAATTGTATTTGTATAGGCAGCAGGATAATAGTTATTCCCATTGTTAAAATTCATCATAGAAGCAACTACTACAACACCATTTTCGTGAGCATAATCAATAGCATCTTCCATAGATTGAGAAAAGCTAGAACCTCCTAGTGACATATTGATTACATCAGCACCATTATCCACAGCATAATAAATAGCACTTGTCCACCAAGAATAGAAACCAGAGTTGTTGTTATCCAATACTTTGCAAATCATTAGTTTACAATTCCAGTCAACTCCAGCATAACCAAGATCATTATCTGAATTTGCTCCAATAATTCCGGCTACATTTGTTCCATGTCCATGATCATCTGTTGGGTCATTGTCATTATTAGCCCAATCCCAACCGTCAACGTCATCAATATAACCATTGTTATCATCATCAAGTCCGTTGTTTGGAATTTCTTGTGTATTCTTCCAAATTCTGCCACTAAATTCAGGATGATCTAATTTTGCTCCTGCATCTAGTACTGCCACAATAATAGATTCATCACCTTGTTCAATATCCCAAGCTAAATCCATAACAATATCAGCATCTTCTTTGGCAGGAGATAAACTAAATGTTCCGTCATTATAAAATGCATATTGTCTTGAGAAATAAGTGTCATTAGGAATGATAGAAGTCTCACTTTGTACACCGGCACCTTTTCCGGTGAAATTAGCTTCTACATATTCAAAAAGATTTGTCTTCTGATAAAACTTAATCAATGAATTTATATTAGAAGATTCAAAGTTCAAGAGGTAAGTATTTTCTTGATTACCTGTAAGTTTAATAGATTTTAAACTAAACACATCATTAATAGAATCTAAGCTAGTATGATTGAACACTTGTTTTGTAGGTTCAATACTAAGCTTTGAATCCGATTTTAATTTGATGATTATTTGGCTGTTTGTTTGTTGAGCTACTAAGTTACTTGCCCATAGAAAGCAAAGAGACAACAAAAGTATAGTTTTTTTCATAAGTGATTTTTTTTGGTTTGGTATGAAGAATTATCTCTAAATCAGACTATTTTTTTTTATAAAAATGACTATACCACAGTTTTGAGCGATTGTTTTCATTGAGAACTTGTTCTTTACTTGTCCATGTGAGCTGTACACTATCCATAGATGTTGCATAAAAGGTATTTGTCTTATATTTTTTGACAAATTCATGTTCATCTGGTAATATAATTATATAATAGTCACATAGTTCATTGTCTGATACTCTCAAATTATAGTCTTTATCATACATGATTTTTAGTACCTCTTTTGGATATATGTCAAGAGAAGGTGTTAAAGCTTGTACAGTTGTTGTTTGTTTTGTTTTATAATTATATTTCTTTCTATTTTGTAGTTTAATAATACGCTTTTCTGTACCAATCCATTTGTTTTCAGTATTATAAACAACAGAATAAGTTGTATCACCTAATGTGAAGTAAGCAAATGTTATTTCAGAACTATTGCATTTTCTCCATTTTGCTTTTTTGTAACCTTTTGGATATCGCTTTTTTAAGTCAGTTTTTCTGTTTTTTCTGATTTTTGTTGATCTATTATACTCAGCACAATCATCACATTGTGCATTAACGAAATACATAAAGCCAAAAATTAGACTTAGAGTGAATAATATTTTTTTCATAACAATGTTTTTAATGAATTACAAAACTAAGTAATGCTTTTGTAAAAGCAAAAAGCCTCAAGCTATTTAGATTGAGGCTTTTATAAATGATTTTTCATTTGTTTTATCCATTGACAGCAACAACTTCTTCAACTTCTGGAAGCATACGCTTTAATAGATTTTCAATACCATGTTTTAATGTTTGAGTAGAAGAAGGACAACCACTACAAGCACCTTGTAAGATTACTTTTACCACTCCATTATTGAAAGAATCATAAGAAATATTTCCCCCATCACTTTCTACTGCTGGACGGACATAATCATTTAGAATAGCTTTGATCTTTGCATCAATTTCAGAATCATGTTTTACCTCTTCTTCTTTTTCTTTCTCCTCAATTTCCTGTTGAATAGCTTCTAAAAACAAAGGTTTCTCGTCTTGAAAGTGATTTCTAATGAATGCTCTAATTGGTCCATTATGTTCAAACCATTCTGTTTTTTCATCTTTGGTAAGTGAAATAAAATTACTTGCAATAAATACACTTTGAACAAAAGGAAACTCTTTGAATAAACCTACTGCCAAAGGACAGTTTTTAGCTTCTTCAATAGAAGCATATTCTACTTGCATATTTTCTACAAGTGGAAAATTCAATACATATTTTACAGTATTTGGGTTTGGACTTCCCTCTGCATATACTACAATCGCTCTTTGATTTTCTTGCTCCATATTTCTAGCTTTTTATTCTCCCTTTTGATAAACAAGAGAGAAGGTGAATGGTTCAAAATTAAAGAAATTAACTTATATTTTTGAGTTGATTTTCTGATTTTGCAATAATTGTAGCTACTGTGGCATCTCCTGTTACGTTAATAGAAGTTCTACACATATCCAAAATCCTATCTGGAGCCATAATTAATCCAATGTATTGCACAGGAATTCCTACCGACTCTAATACAATGGCTAGCATAATCATTCCAGCACCTGGAACACCTGCAGAACCAATAGAGGCTAATACAGCTGTCATAATGATTGTTAATTGTTCTCCTAGACTAAGGTCTTTTCCGATTACTTGAGCAATAAAAACAGCAGCTACTCCTTGGTATAAACTTGTACCATCCATGTTGATTGTTGCTCCAAGAGGTAGTACAAAACCACTCACCTTTTCAGAAACTCCAACTTCTTGTTCACATTGTTTGATGGTAAGAGGAAGTGTTGCAGAACTCGAACTAGTACTAAATGCCAATAATTGGGCAGGATATATTCCTTTCCAGAATTTCCATACAAATGCGATATCTCTTGTAAACAAAAACATTACAAGTCCATAAAAAAGCCCTAAAATCCCTAAACCTAAAATAACAGTAAATCCATATTTGATTAAAGCGAATAATACATCTGGATTACTAATCTCTACAATGAGTGCTCCTGTTAGTGCGAAAACACCAATGGGGGCAAGCATCATGATAAAATCAATTAGTTTGATGATAATTTCGTTGAATGAATCAAAGAAGTCTGTAAAAGGTTTGGACTTTTCTTGTGGTATACTGATACAAGCAATTCCTACCAACATCGCAAAAACAACCACTTGAAGCATATTGATGTTTTCACTAGCAGATTTTACAATATTAGTAGGGATTGTATTGACAAGGGGAGTAAGGGGGCTTTCTTCAACTTTATCAATTGTATTTAATTTTGTATTTACCTTTTCTGAATATTCTTGAAGTAATGCCTGACGAGTTTCTTGTGAAATATCTTTTCCAGGTTGTACAATATTCACAACTAATAAACCAATAGTGAGGGCAAAGACAGTACTCACAATATACGCCCCAATTGTTTTACCCCCCATACGAGACAGCTTACGAATATCATTTAGTTGACTAATTCCTACAATCAATGAGGCAAAAACTAAAGGAACGGCAATCATTTTCAGAAGATTAATGAAAATCTTTCCAAAAGGTTTGATGTAATCACTTGTAAAAGAGGGTGGTATGTCGAATGATTTGCTCAAAAAACCCCATAGTAAACCCAAAATAAGTCCTATTATAATTTGTAAATAAGTAGGTATCTTTCTCATTTTTATCAATTTGGTATAGTATTAGATTAAAGAAAATCAAAAAAAAATAAAAAAGGAATTAAACCTTTTGAAAAGAAAAGTATCTAAGGAACAAATCAATTTTAATTTTATGCTTATGAGAAAGTTATTGTTTATTATGATTGCCAGTGTATTGAGTATTTCATTTGCTATGGCACAAGGAGGAAAAAGAAAAAATCTAACTCCTGAACAAAGAGTAGAGAAGCAAATGAATCGCTTGACGAAGAAATTGCAATTAACTGATGATCAAAAACCAAAAGTGGAAGCAATTGTTAAAACGAAAGTTGAAGCAATGACTGCTTTGAGAGCTCAAAAATCTACACTAAAGAAAAAAGAGTTCAAAATGAAACGCAAAGAGATTTTAGTTGCTTTTGATACAGAAATTAAGAAAGAGCTAAATACTCAGCAATTAACAAAATACAACAAGTGGAAAAAGAAAAAGAGAGCAAAGCGTAAGCAAAGAAGAAAAAATAGAAAAGCTAAGAATGCTACTACAGAAACAGACGTTGTAGATATCTTGGAAGACTAGTTCTGTAAGACATAATTAAGAGAAAAAGCGATTTTCAGTAAAATGAAAATCGCTTTTTTATTTATTCATCATTTGTTTGGCTATATGGTTCTATTTGATGAAAAGATGAACTATATGCTCCCCATATTCCTAAGCCTCCATTAATATTACTCCTAATAATTGTAGGTCTACCAAAAGGATTTCCTGCTTGACTCCTGTCAAATTCTAGTGTACTCCAGAATTCAAAGTGTGGTACATCAATCGCTGCCCAACGTAGTGTGATTGTATCATCAACATGAAAATATGAGTATGTTTGAAAATCAAAGCTACTATCTTGCAAACTTTGTCCTCTCTCAAGAGGGAAATTAAAACTTTCTCCAGATAGATTGAAGAAACTTCTATCATCCAATACAGAAGCAAATGGAGGAGGAGAAGGCAATTCTTGATTACGCTGTGTGAAATAACGAATCTGATTATTGGTACTTGCATTATCTGTAAAGCGAACTACCAATGTTACCAATGTATCATTTTCAGGATTTGGATGTGGAACTAGCCACAAAGAATCTACTGGAGTAGCAAAAGGTAAATAGGTTTCAGCAGTAAGCTTTGTATTATCAGGTGTATTGATATTTAGAGAATATGTCTTATTTTCTTCTCCAAGAAGTTCTAAGCTAGTATAAATAGAAAAAGGAGGAATGGGATTGTCAATAAATGGATTATCTCCATCACCATTTTCAATCAAAAACTCTATTGTTCCTGCAGGAAGTCCTGCTAACTCATCTAGAAGTGTGAAGTCAAATTCAATACCTAAGCTATCTTCTATTGTTTGAATATTTTCACCCAAATTTGTTGAGCTAATTTCAATTAAATCATATTCATCTTGTCCATCAGATACCTTAATATCTGCTCCTTGAACAATATTTTCAAAGATAACATCTGTTGAAATTGTACTAAAATAAGAGCTACTTTTAGATATTAGAATGATAGGAGGTGTATTGATATCTATATAGCCTTCCACTACATATTGTGGTTCATGTTCTGGAAAGTCTAAATCAATTTCTTGTTCACAAGAAAATAATGCAAACAAAAGTGGAAGGATAAGAAATGTTTTTTTCATTGTTTTAGAATTTGAAATTCCATGTAATTGATGGTAAGATAGGGAAGATACTAAGTTGTCTTGCTCTAACTGCAACTTCACCTTCTGCTAAATTTCCTTCTGGAAGGAAGTAGATAAGGTATGGGTTTGCTCGATTGTATACATTGTAAACAGAAAACACCCAGCTTGAATGGAATTTTTTACTATTAGGTTTTCTAGTATAGGTAGCTGACAAGTCTAAACGATGGTAAGGAGGCATTCTAAACCCATTCCTTGGTCCATACTTTGTTACAATATTTCCTTCCACAAGGTAGAAAGCTTCTTGTATTGTAATAGCCTGTCCTGAACCATATACAAAGTTACTACCCAATGACCATTTTTTACTAATGTCATAAGTTAATGCTACAGAGAGATCATGTCTTCTATCATTACGAGAAGGGAATTGTTCTCCTTCATTAATTTCATCAAAAACGCGATTGGAATAGGCAAATGTATACCCAAACCAACCTTGTAATTTACCTTTTTGTTTCTTTGCAAAGAATTCAACACCATAAGCATTTCCTGTTCCAATGGTCAAGTCATTTTCGAGTTCTCCAGTGAAGCTTGGTCGATAGCTTTCTCCAAACTCAACTTGTCCCCAAAAGTCTTTGTAGTATACTTCAATAGAGGTTTCAAATAAATTGTTTTTGAAGTTTCTGAAATATCCTGCTGAATATTGAATACTTGTTTGTGGAGATAATAGTGCAGAACTTGGAACCCAAATATCAAAAGGTAAAGCATTTCCTGATAATGAAAGTAAATGAGCATTTTGACTATTATAAGTGATGGAAGCTTTTATAGAAGAAGAATCATTAATGGCATAACGTGCAGCTGCTCTAGGTTCTACACTCCAAAAGTTCCTTACTGATTCAAAACGTCCATATTGAATTGTATCTTGTTGAAAGTTGTCATGTTCAATGATTTCAGTATAATCACCTAAATGTTGAAATAGATTGAGGCGTAGTCCTCCATCTACTTTCCATTTTTTGTTAATCTCATAATAGTCATGTACATAAAGAGAAATATCATTATTATACTTGCTCACATTTAGAATATCAGCATCAAAATTAACTCCATCAGCATCATCAGTAGAGGTATTAAGATCTCTTGGTGTGTATATCAAATACCCATAAGTCGCTCCATAATGCAATTCATGTTTAGGATAAATCGCTTTTAATCTAGCTTTTGCTTGATAACCTTCTATTCCTGAAAAAGCAGTGCTTTCAAAATTATCAAAGTTGGCTTCTGCAAAGAAGTTATAGCCATTTCTTATCAAATAAACATCTAAAAATAAGCTATCTGAAAATGTGTGTTTCCAGTGTGTACTTAATGCTGAGTTTGTCCAATAGAAAGAAGTTTCAAAACGTCCATCCATGACAGAAAGACTTACATCATCTTTTCCTGTATATCCTGTAATAAATAATTGATCTTTATCAGAAAGTTTAAATTTAAGACGACCATTTAGATCATAAAAATAATAAGGAATACCATTAGTTTCTGCTGCTTCTACTATGGGTTGTGTTACTACATCAATATAAGTTCTTCGTCCAGAAAGCAGAAGAGAGCTTTTTCCTTTTTGTATAGGTGTTTCAATTGTCAAACGAGAAGAAATAAGACCAATTCCTCCATTTGCATGAAACTTATCAACATTACCATTTTTTGAGTCTACAGTAAGCACAGATGATAACCTACCACCATATTGAGCAGGTGTACCACTCTTATATAGAGTCATATTTTCAATAGCATCTGAATTGAATACAGAGAAAAAACCAAATAAGTGTCCTGTATTATAAATTGGAGCCTCATCTAATAAAATTAGGTTTTGATCAATGTTACCACCTCTTACAAGTAATCCATTTGTTCCCTCTCCACTTGATTGAACACCAGGTAGAAGTTGAAGGGTTTTCATGATGTCTACTTCTCCCATTAATGAAGGTAATTTCTGAGCTTGTTCTACTTTCACTGTCGTTTTTCCCATTTCTGTACTTTGTACATTTTTGTCAGGACGTTCAGCAGTGATGGTTACTCCACTAATTTGGATTACTTTCTCAGATAAAACAATATCTAATTTTTGATCTCCTGTGATTGTAATTGAATCTTTATAAGGGGTGTAGTTGATGAGAGAACAGTTCAAAAAATAAGTTCCACTTTTCAATTGTACTTGATATTTTCCATCAATATCAGAAATAGCGCCTGTTCTAGAAGAGCTATTTTTTATGCTTATTGTTGCTCCAATAATTGGTTCATTGGTTGCAGCATCTGTGATTGTTCCTTCTAATGTATACCTTTGAGCATAAATATTAGTAGACCATAAACAACAGAGAAGCATTAGGATTCTATAATGAATAGACATTTGTGATTGTGTAAATTTCTGGTTTGTATTTATGAGATACTTATGTTACAAATTCCTACCGCATTAAGTTTGGAATTATTTCACTAAAAATGATTTTATTGTGAAAAAAACAAATAGTTGGTACCTTTGCCAATATTTAAAACTCCACACCACACTATACTCTTTGTTATGATAAGTAGCTATACTCCCAGATCATTATCACCTGCACGGTTGGATAAATACCTCGCAGGAGGTTGGTTTCGAAGTACAGAAATGATGTACCGTTCGGAAGTTATCTGTTTAGACGAAGATATTGTGGCTCCTGTAAATATTCGTTTAAACCTCTCTGATTTTTCATTTAGTAAAAATCAACGAAAGTTATTTTCAAGACACAAAAGGCATTTTCATTTTGAAATTTCTTTGATAGAATCTTCCTTTGATTATATGGATGAAAGATCGAATGAATTGTATAGATTACATACTGAGAAATTTAAGGGGTATATTCATGATAATCTGTTTCAATTTTTTAATGGAGTAAACATGGAAACAGCCTTCAACATGACTCATCGTGTTGCTGTTTATGATGGTGAAAAACTAATAGGTCTAAGCTTTTTTGATTTAGGAGAAAAAGGATTAGCAAGTTTATTATCTGTATATGATCTTTCTGAAGAATACAAATCATATAGTTTAGGGTTATTTACCATGTTGTTGGAAGTAGAGTTTGCTCAAGAAAACAATCTAAGGTTTTATTATCCAGGATATGTTTTAGACAAACCCTCAGCTTTTGATTATAAATTAAGACTTCAAGGTTACTTATATTATGACTGGACGAATAAACGCTGGAAGAAACCATTAGAAAAGTACAAGGAAGAAAAATCTTGGCTTGTTAATGATATTAGAGAGCAACATAATGCTATTGAACGAGCATTAGATAGAATGGATATTTCATATCATAAAATGCTATATCCATATTATTCCTTTGCATTCATGGAAAACCCTATTTTCAATGACTTAGTCCAAGGAATGGTATTGTATGTTTTGGAAAAAGATGAAGAAGGTTATCCTTCTGAGATCATTGAATATAATCCAAGAAAGAAAAAGCTTGTTCGTTCCAAAATCACAGTTTTATACTCTGCCGAAGAAATGGGGCAACTTGATCGATTTTCTAAAGACTTCTTGAATCTTGATGTCTATTTACATGACATTTATATATATGAGCAAATTATTGCAGAAGAGTTGACTGTCAAAAACTTGTTTGAGTAATTAATTATAATGACTCTTAATAAGTTGTACAGTAGTGTTTTATGCAATAAAAGTCCTAATAAAGCCGTATATTGCTAATTCTGAAAGTAAAATATTATTTTATAAAAATATATTTATGAATCTTAACCTAACTAAAAAACTGGGTATTGCATTATTAGGAGCTTCTTGCTCTTTTCATGCAATTGCTCAACAAGTAAATTCCTCAATTACAAGCTGGAAAAACAATACTCAAGGTGCATATTCAATCATCCATGATGATTATGGTAGTGGTAATATGACTGGTATTCAAAATACTGCTGATACTATTGCTTCTAATAGAGGACTAAAATTTACATTTGGTGTTATTACTGGATCTACCAACGGACAGGAATATCAAAGAGCCACACAAATGATTACGCAACATAATCATGAAGTAATTAATCACTCTCATAGTCACTACTGTTTAAATAGACACCCTGATTGTTCTTGGGAAGGACAATTTTATTGGGGCGAAGATGATTTTGAGAGAGAATTGTCTCAGAGTACAAACTTAATTCAACAAAATACGTCATATACTCCACGTTTTTTCATTTATCCTTTTGATGTAGGTTCTCCGGAAGCAAACAAATATTTGAAAGATTTAGGGTATATAGGTTCTCGTACAGGTACTAAGAATCTGGTTGGATTAAACTATAATAACTTTACTTTTGGAAGTGAGTGGAATGATCCAACTCGTTTTTATAAAACAAACTTCATTGTATTTGATAATGGTCTTCAAACATCTTTGGCAGATATGAACAAAGTTGTAACAGATGCTATTGCTAATAATGCGTGGGGAAATAGAGAATTACATAATGTAGGATATTTAGGACACTCAAACTCTTGGGGTGAAATTGCTACAGATATGTATAGAGATCACATGGATTTTGTGAAACAAAAAGTAGATGCTGGAGAGCTTTGGATGGCTACTGTTTCTGAGGTATTAACATATCAAACTCAGAAAAATGCTTATACTCCAAATGCAAACTATTCTGCTCAAGATGGTGAAATTACAGTTTCTTGGAATACTCCTTCTTTTAGTGTGCAAGATTATCTTGCTCCTCTTCAAGTAAAATCACCAATCACTTTGAAAGTGAATGTTACAAACCTTACCAACAAAGAAGAAATTTCTGTAACACAAAATGGTATTAATAAGGAATATTGGATTCAAGGAAATGACTTGTATACTAATATTTATCCTCATGAAGGTAATGTAATTGTTGGTTCTGAAGTTGGAGTTTCTGATTGTCCAACAATTTGTGTTCAGCAAGACTTAGAAGCAACAAAATCAATTGATGCTGGAAGTAACTTAGTATTGTCTGTACAAGCAAAAAGTGATGAAACAATATTTTATCAATGGTATAAGAATGCAGTAAAAATTAATGGAGAAACACAATCAACATTAGTTGTTGCAAATGCTGAAGAGGATGATGCAGGAACTTATTATGTTGAATTGTCAAACCAATTAGGTTTAGTGAATAGTTCTTCTGTTGATGTTACTATTATTGCAAGTATTCAGACTCCTTTTGATGGTTTAATTATGATTCCAGGTCGTTTAGAAGCTGAGAATTTTGACGAAGGTGGACCTTCAGTTGCTTACAATGATATTACAGTTGCTAATCAAGGAGGTAGTGGTTATCGTGAAACTTCTGTAGATATAGAAACAATTTCTGATGCAAGTCAAATTGGAGTAGGTTATGTTGTAAGAGATGAATGGTTAGAGTATTCTGTTGATATTGCAAATAATGGAAAATATGCATTGTCATTTAGAACAGCAAGTGAAACAACTGATGGTAGTTTGGCAATTTATGTTGATGGTGAAAAAGTAGGGGATTTTACAGGTTTACTACAAACTGGTGGTTGGAATACATGGACAACTACTAAGTTCTCTGATATAGAATTACCTGCTGGAGAGCATGTTCTACGAATTGAGTTTACAAGTGGTGATTTTAATATCAACTATGTAGATTTTGAATTAGAAGAAGTGATTTCTGCTGTTTCATCAACGAATGAAAAACTTACACAAGTATATCCAAATCCATTCTCTGATGATTTAACAGTAAAGTTTGTGCAAACGCCTGAAGCTGTACGAGTAGTAGATATATTAGGTAATGTTATTGAATCTCATGACCTAGAAGGTGATGAGTTTGAGTTGAATTTGGTAAAAGATGCTCCTGCTGGAGTTTATATTGTTCAATTTGAATACAATGATCATACAGAGCTTGTTCGTGTTGTGAAGCAATAAGAATTAGTTTTAGTAAATACTATAAAAGCGATTTTCGAAAGAGAGTCGCTTTTTTGTTTTATGAGACTTTATTTGCTGTGAATGAAAACCAAAATAATAATTTAATGGTTGTACTAGATTGTTTAAACTCATTGATACATGACAAAAGTAGATGCAATAATAATTGGTGCTGGACTATCTGGACTTCTCACTGCTATAAAACTTAAGGAAGAAGGGTATTCTATTTTAATAATTGAAGCTAAAGATAGAGTAGGAGGAAGGATAAATACTCTCAAACGAGCAGATGATACATATAGTGAAATGGGAGCAACTTGGTTTGCAAATGAACACCATGAGCTTAAAAAACTATTGGAAGAATATGATATGAAGACATTTGAACAATATATTTCTGGTACTAGTTTTTTTCACCATCCCAATAATACATTTGAAGGATTTGTAGTGCCTAGTCTAAGTATGGGAAATCGAATTCAAAATGGAACGAGTTCAATTATCAATGCATTATATCAACAAATCGAAGAAAAAGAGATAAACCTTAATTCATCTGTCAATGAAATTAAAGATTCTGGGAATGGGATTGAAGTAATCACTGATGAAGCCACTTTTTTAGGATCTCATGTTGTAATTACAATACCTCCACAAATTTGGAGTAACAACATAACGTTTGTTCCTCAACTACCAACTGAATTAATCTCTATTGCTCAAAACACACATACTTGGATGAGTAATTCTGCAAAAATATCAGTTTCTTATAAAACATCTTTTTGGAGAGAGAGGGATTTATCAGGTGTCGTTTTTAGCAATTTTGGTCCTATTACAGAATTGTATGACCATTGTAATCTTGATGGAAGTAATGCTGTATTATCTGGTTTTGTTCATCCTAGTATTTTTAATAATACAACATTTTTAGAGCGTAAATTAATGCTCATTAATATGCTTGAAAAAGTGTTTGGTAGTCAAGCAAGGGAGTATGATGAAATTAATGAATATCATTGGGCAGAAGATGAACAAATAAGTGTTAAAAATGCTACATCAATGGTTCCACATCAAAACAATGGGCATTTTATCTTCAGAGAAACTCAGTATGGAGGAAAACTTGTGATAGCAGGTACAGAAACTTCAAGGCAATCTGCAGGATATATGGAAGGAGCTATGATTTCTGCAAAAGATGCAGTTAAAAAAATTATTCAAAAAGTTTCCTTGAATGAATTGTAAAATAAAAACTCCCACATTGTTTAAAAGTGGGAGTTTCTAATATTTATTCAATTATTAATTACTTAGCTACACTTACAGCACGCTTTTCACGAATTACAGTTACTTTTACTTGCCCAGGATATTGCATATCTCTTTCTATTTTTTGAGCAATTTCAAACGATAAAGTATCTGCTTTGTCATCAGTTACACGCTCTGCATCTACCATAATACGAAGTTCTCTACCTGCTTGAATAGCATAACACTTTGTTACTCCTTCAAACTTCATAGCAGTATCTTCAAGCTCTTTTAGACGTTGGATATAAGACTCCATTACTTCACGTCTTGCACCAGGGCGAGAACCAGAGATTGCATCACAAGCTTGTACAATAGGGGATAATAAACTTGTCATTTCAATTTCATCATGGTGAGCACCAATTGCATTACAAATTTCTGGATTTTCACCATATTTCTTGGCTAACTCCATACCTGCTAATGCGTGAGGAGTATCTTGCATTCCTTCAGCTACTTTACCAATATCATGTAATAAACCAGCTCTTCTTGCCATTTTAGGGTTTAAGCCTAATTCTGCGGCCATTAGTCCACACATATTGGCAACTTCGCGAGAGTGTTGTAATAGGTTTTGTCCATAAGAAGAACGGAAACGCATACGTCCTACAATCTTTATAAGTTGTGGGTGCAGACCATGAATTGATAAATCAATTACAGTACGTTCACCAATTTCTACAATCTCCTCATTAATATCTTTGAATGTTTTAGCAACAATTTCTTCAATACGAGCAGGGTGAATACGTCCATCAGTTACCAAACGATGAAGAGCTAAACGAGCTACTTCTCTACGAATAGGATCATGACCTGAGATTACAATTGCTTCTGGTGTATCATCCACAATGATTTCTACCCCTGTAGCAGATTCTAGTGTACGAATATTTCTACCCTCTCTACCAATGATCTTACCTTTAATTTCATCAGATTCAATGTTGAAGATCGATACACAATTTTCAATAGCTGTTTCAGAAGCTGTACGCTGAATAGTATCAATAACAACCTTTTTAGCTCTTTTATTAGCTGTTAATTTTGCTTCATCTTCGATATTCTTAATCATTGATGAAGCTCTTGTTGTTGCTTCATCACTCATTACATCCATTAGTTTTTGGATAGCTTCTTCTTTTGACATAGATGCTACTGTTTCTAATGTAGATGCAACTTTTAGTTTTTCTTCTTGAACTTCTTTTTCTTTTGCTTTCAAGAAGTCCATTTGAGCGACAATATTTTGTTTTTCACTTTCAAGTTCAGCCTCTTTTCTGTTGTTTTGCTCAATTGCTTTATTAAGTTGCTGTTCTTTTTGTTTATTATTTTTTTCTGACTGAGTAATGCTTTGTTTTTTCTTCTGAACCTCTTTTTCGTAATCTTTTTTCAGTTCAAAATATTTAGATTTCGCTTCAGCGATTTTTTCTTTTTTGATTTGTTCTTGTTTTTTTTCAGCTTCTTTTATCATTGAGGCAGCTTTATCCTCAGCAGCTTTAACGGTTTGTTCTACATCTTTCTTGAAGATGAATTTACCAGCGATAATTCCTGTTATAAGAGCAACAATTCCTGCAATAGCGATTTCCATATTTCTTCTTGTTTAAAAAAGTTTGTGAAATAGTCTTAAAAAAAGAACAATATAAGCTATAACCTATCGTCATCTTCATTTCTACTTACAAGTGTTCTACTAAGGATTGTATTTAATTCTCTTAGTTGTTTAACATTTGTAAGCCTTGCATTTGATAATCCCTCGTCAGATTCTTTTTGTTGGTTTAAGCAGTCAAATGCAACCATTGCCAATAAAGTTTCAGGATCATCAGTATTAAAGATTTTTCGAAATTCTGACACACGCTCATTAATCATCTTTGCAATACCACGTACACGTGTTTCATCCTCAGGGGCTACTTGCATAGGGTAGTCCCTGTGAATGATTTTGATATTTATTTTGATTTTTTCGGGCATTTGTCAGTCAAATAAACGATAAATTATTCTTCTTCTTCGTGATTGTTGAGGGTATTAATACATTTATCAATTTCTTTGATATAACGCTCTAAACGAGCTTTTAACTCCTCAACATCATGTTCTTCTAATGCGACATTAGATACAATTTTATTAATCTTTCTTTGGTTCTTTAATTCTTTAATTTGTTCATTTTTTTTCACTACTTCTTCTTGTAATAACTCGTTTTCTGTTTCCACTTCCACCAAGCGTTCTTGCAAACTTTGGTAGTTTTGGATCAGTTGACGAAGGTTATTTTTAACCTCATTAAAAAGAAGAAAGTTTCTGTCTTCTGACATCTTTTATAAACGAACAAGTGTGATTTAAAGAATTATTTTCCCTTGATGATAGCCCCCAATTCTTTTTCGTAGGCATTCATTAATTTATTCATTGTTTTATCAATTGTCTTATCGTTCAATGTTTGCTTAGCATCTTGTAGAATAAAGCTCACTGAATAAGACTTTTGATTATCTTCCAAAGGTTTTCCTTCATATGTGTCAAATACATTAACTTGCTTTAAGATTTTCTTTTCAAACTTATATGCAATTTGTTCTACTTCTCTGAAAGAAGTATTTTTATTGAGTACTAATGATAGATCTCTGCGTACAGCAGGGAACTTTGAAAGCTCTTCGAATGTGATGTTCTTTTGTTTGAGAGTTGAAATTTTATCAAAATCAATATCAGCGAAAAGCACATCTTGCTTTACACCTATTTGATTTCTTACTTTTTTACTAACAAACCCTAAACGAGCAATTTCAGTATTTTTGTGAATGAAAACCTTTAATCCTTTTGAGAAAGTCTCATTAGAGAAGTTCTCTGTTGTATAATTTGGTAGGTTTAATTTCTTAAATACCATTTGTACAGTAGTGGCCAAATCGTGGAAATCTACTTTTTGAGATTGTGCTCTCCAAGACTCCTCATTTTGGTTTCCTGTTAAGAAGATAGCCAAATGTTGCTCTTCATGATAACCATCTTCTAGTTTTTGGTAAATCTTACCAAATTCAAATGCTTTCACATTTGATTGCTTACGGTTGATGTTGTGAGACAATACTTCTAATCCATGGAAAAGCAGTGATTGACGCATAACCTCTAAGTCTTCACTTAGTTTATTAAGAATCACTACATTTTTGTCTGCTTCAAAATCACCATTATCTGCTGTATATGCTGGTTTTGTAAGAGAGTTTGTAATGATTTCATTGAATCCCTTTCCAGTAAGTACTTGTGAGATTCCTGCTTTTTTCTTCTCAATATCATTTTTAGGAAGAGGAGCTAGGAAATCAGAGCTTAATGAATCACTTAATTCAATGTTATCATAACCATAAATTCTTAATACCTCTTCTACAATATCAGCAGGTCGCTGAACATCTACACGATAAGGAGGAACAGAAAGAGTCAAAACACCGTCATTCTCAGAGGTAATTGTAATATCTAAGTTTTCTAAGATGCCTTTTGTTGTATCTTCCCCAATATTTTTACCAATTAAGCCAAAGATTTGTGCATAAGAAACTTCAACTTCGAAGTTTTCAATAGCATTTGGATATTGGTCAATGATTTCAGAAGTAATTGTACCACCCGCAATTTCTTGAATCAGAATTGCAGCTTTTTTAAGAGCAGTAATCACCATGTTTGGATCAGTCCCTCTTTCAAAACGGAAAGAAGCATCAGTCTTGAGACCATGACGAAGAGATGTTTTACGAACATAGTTAGGAGAGAAGTAAGCACTTTCCAAGAAAATGTTAGTTGTACTTTCTGTTACTCCAGAGTCTAAGCCACCAAAAACTCCCGCAATGCACATTGGTTCATCACCATTGCAAATCATCAAATCACGCTCATCTAACTTTCTTTCTACTTCATCCAAAGTTGTGAAAGTAGTTCCTTGAGCCAATGTTTTGATAACTACATTTTTTGAAGTGATTTTATCTGCATCAAAAGCATGTAAAGGTTGTCCTAAGTCGTGTAAAATGAAGTTGGTAATATCAACTACATTGTTTGTTGGGTTAATTCCCATAGCATTTAGGCGTTTTTTGAGCCATTCTGGAGACTCTTCAACCCTCACTCCACTAATAGAAACCCCACTATAACGAGGACAAGCTTCTGTATTTTCTACTGAAATATTAAATGTATTGTCTTGGTTGTCTACCTTAAAAGCACTTACATCAATGTCTTTTACTGAACGGTGATATAAAGCTTGTACTTCTCTTGCTACTCCATAATGTGAAGTTGCATCAGCACGGTTTGGAGTCAATCCAATTTCAATAATTTGTTCTGTTGTAATTTCGAAGAAATCAGCTGCTAGTGTACCATTTGCTACATCAGTATCTAAGACCATAATGCCATCATGACCTTGTCCAAGTCCAATTTCATCTTCAGCACAAATCATCCCGAATGATAATTCTCCTCTAATTTTTCCTTTCTTGATTTTGAAAGGCTCTCCTTCAGAAGGATATACTGTAGAACCAACAGGGGCAACTACTACTTTTTGTCCTGCTGCTACATTAGGGGCACCGCATACAATTTGTACAAGTTCTTCTGCTCCCAAATCAACAGTTGTAAGACTTAATTTGTCTGCATTAGGATGTTGCGTACAAGTTTTCACTTCTCCAATGACTAAACCTGCCAAACTACCTTTTATGTTTTCGACTTCCTCTATACCTTCTACTTCCAAGCCTGATTTCGTAAGCTTTTCCGTAACTTCAGTAATAGATTCTTCTATATCTATATGCTGCTTTAGCCAATCAAATGAAATCTTCATAAATCTAAATTTGTTATATCCTCTTATTGCTTATGAGGTAATACACATCTAATCTACAAAAATAGAAATTATCTCCATTTAAAGACCAAGATGCCATTATTTTATTTTTTCCCCAGCTTCGATCTTAATTTTTAGATGATTCTCTTCTGGAGGTATTGGACAGCTAAAGTTGTAGTTATAAGCACAATAAGGACTGTATGCTTTATTGAAATCTAATTCCAAAGAACCATCTGTAGAAAGTTTTACATCCAAATAGCGACCACTTCCATAACTTGTTTTCCCATTGGTCAAATCCTTGAAAGGTAGGAAGAATTCGGTATTGTTTTCTTGGTTTTGAAACAACACTAATTGTTGTTTTTGTCCTTGTATTGTAAAGTGAAGAGTTGCATAATAGATGTAGTATGTCTTTTCTTGACGATTGGTAATCATCTCCAAAGTTTTGAAGTCTTTAAACTTTTCTACCTTGGCTTGTACAATCAAGTTTGTATTGGGAGGAAAGAATGCTAATCCTTTGAAATTTGCTTTATCTTCAATAGGAGAGCCTTCACCTCTCAGTAGATTTTTTTCGTATTTCTCACGATAATTTTTGAGATGATAGGCATAATTTTCTTCATTATCCCCCATGTTATAAAATACAATGGCAATCAGGATACCAGCAACTAATGCGTAAATAAGAGGCTTTGAATTTTTCATTAATTTGTAAATCTTGTACTTTTGGACGTTTAGACCTAAAATTAATCAAATTTCATGAATAACATAAATACTGCATCTAGTCCTTTGGCAGAGCGTGTTCTTCAAATGGAAGAATCAGCAACCATTGCAATGACTCAAGCAGCTCGAAACCTTAAAGCAACAGGTGCTGATGTCATTAGCTTGAGCATTGGACAGCCAGATTTTACAACACCAACTTATATTAAGGAGGCAGCAAAAAAGGCTTTAGATGATGGATTTACGTTTTATACACCCGTTCCTGGTTTTTTGGATGTAAGAGAGGCAATTGCTCGAAAACTTGTTAAAGAAAATAATATTGAGTGTACTGCTGAAAATATTGCCATTTCTACAGGAGCGAAGCAATCAATTGCGAATGTAATCATGAGTTTGGTTAATCCTTCTGATGAAGTCATTATTCTAACTCCTTATTGGGTTTCTTATGTGGAAATTGTGAAATTCTCTAAAGGGAAACCTGTTTTTGTAAAAGGAGCTATTGAGAATGATTTTAAGCCAACTATAGAACAAATTAGAGAGGCAATTACTCCCAATACCAAAGCAATTATGTTTTCTTCACCAAGTAATCCAACAGGAGCTACTTTTAACCAAGAAGAATTAGAAGATTTGGCTAATTTGGTATTGGAATATGAAGATCTATATGTGCTTTCTGATGAAATTTATGAGTACATTACTTATGAAGAAATGCCTGTCTCTTTGGCTTCTATTGAGCGTGTAAGGGATCGAGTAATTACAATCAATGGTTTTTCGAAAGGTTTTGCAATGACAGGTTGGAGAATTGGGTACATCTGTGCACCTACTTCAATTGTAAAGGCTTGTCAGAAAATACAAGGACAAATTACTTCGGGTACAAATGCAATTGCCCAAAAAGCTTGTATTGAAGCTTTGGAAAACGAAGAAGCAAAGCAGGTGGCTGTAGAAGAAATGAGACAAGCATATCAAAGAAGAAGAGATTTGATGAAAGGTCTGCTAGATGAAATTCCAAACTTAAAGACAATTGCTCCCAAAGGGGCTTTTTATCTCTTTCCTGATGTCTCTGCTTATTTAGGAACAACTACTCCTGATGGTGAAAAGATTGAAAATACCTCTGATTTGTGTATGTATTTATTGAAGAATGCACACATTTCTGTAGTAACTGGAGCTGCTTTTGGAGCAGAAAATAATATTCGTTTATCTTTTGCTGCTGCAGATGAACAGATTGTTGAGGCAATGAGGCGAATGAAAGAGTGGTTAGTAAAGTTGAAGTAAAAAAGAAATCAAGCAATGGTGCTTTCTCGAATATTTGAAGATTTTAATAAGCTAAGAGTTCTTATTGTGGGGGATGTAATGATCGATTCTTATTTAATGGGTAAGGTTGATCGAATTTCTCCAGAAGCTCCTGTACCGATTGTACAGGTAACTAGTAGAGATAAGAGACTGGGAGGTGCTGCTAATGTAGCTTTGAATATTCAGGCAATGGGAGCAACTCCCTTACTATGTGCAGTAATTGGCGAGGATGGAGATGCACAAGATTTTTTACAGCTTTTGGATAAAAATCAGCTGAAAAATGAAGGGATTGTACAAAGTAATGAACGAGTAACAACCATTAAGCATCGTATAATTTCTGGGGCTCATCAAATGCTTAGAGTTGATGCAGAAGATACAAAATCTCTTTCTGAAACTGAAGAAGAGAAATTTTTAGAGCGAGTAGAAAAATTATTACCTACTTGTGATGTGGTTATTTTTGAGGATTATGACAAAGGGGTACTTACTCAATCCAATATTCAAGAAATTATTCAGCTTGCTAAGAAGTACAATAAACCGACAGTAGTTGATCCTAAAAAACAGAACTTTTTAAATTATCAAGGAGCAACACTTTTCAAGCCCAATTTAAAAGAATTGAAAGAAGGATTAAACATTGAGTTTAATCCTAAATCTTTAGAAGAAATCAATAAAGCAGTAGCTCAATTAAAGAAAGAGTTACAAATAGAAAAAGCACTTATTACACTTTCTGAACTGGGAATGTATGTGGATGATGACCAAAATAGTCATGTAGTCCCTGCTCATGTTCGTACAATTTCTGATGTTTCGGGAGCTGGTGATACAGTGATTAGTGTGACAGCTGTTTGTATGGGTTTAGGTTTGCCTATTTCCTTTACAGTACAATTAGCAAATTTAGCAGGTGGTTTGGTTTGTGAATCTGTAGGTGTTGTCCCCATTGATAAACTACGCTTATTAAGTGAAGCTGGAAAGTTTAAGCTAGAAAAAATGCTGTGATGAATATCCAAAGGTTAAATGAATTACTGTACGATAGTAAGGAAGCTGTACTGAAGGGAGTGAAAGTAACTACTTTCTTTGCGGCTTTAGTAGCAATTATATTAATTGTTTTGGAAAATGGATACCATTTAGATGCAGACGAGTCTAGTATTGTTCACAATTGTATGAGTGTGATTTTTGGTGTTTTTTCTGTGGGCTATTTTATTCGTTTACTATATGATTTTGAACGCATAGAATTCATTAAATCTACTTGGATAGAAGGTTCTGTAATGACACTGATTATTGTCTCTGGTGTCAGTTATTCTATTTTTGGGATTGGTTTATTTGATTCCATTTTTAGGGGGATAGATTTCCGTAGTGCACAACACTGGCATAATATATTTGTCACTTTAATGATGTTGTATTTAGTCGGTTTTGAATTTGTAAAAGTGAGTAGCTTTTTGAGTTCTTTAACAATTAAACCTGCTACTACCTTTATTTTGAGTTTTATTGTGCTAATTGGTATTGGTACAGGAGCTTTGATGCTACCACAAATGACAATTCATGAGGGAGGAGCTCCTTTCATGACTGCTTTTTTTACTTCGGTAAGTGCTTCTTGTGTAACAGGATTGATTGTAGAAGACACTGCCACTTATTTCACTTATAAGGGACATTGGGTTATTATGGTTTTGATTCAACTGGGAGGAATTGGAATTGTATCCTTTGCTACTTTTTTTGCTTTATTTTTGAAGAATGGGGTAGGACTAAAACAACAATTAATCATTCAAGACTTTTTGAGTACAGATTCTTTATCTTCTGCTAAAACATTATTGAGTAAGGTAGTCGGAATTACGTTAACTATTGAAGCGATTTCTGCTTTTTGTATTTTTTTTACATGGGGTAGCAAGGTTCAGTTTGCAAGCCTTGGTATGAAAGTATTTCACTCTATTTTTCATGCAGTTTCTGCCTTTTGTAATGCCGGATTTAGTTTGTATTCCAATGGCTTGTATGAGACAGAAATAAGAGGTTCTTTATTACTTCATGTTGTGATAGCTTTTACAGTTATTATGGGTGGTTTGGGTTTTTCTGTTATTGAAGATGTGTTTTCCATCAAGTCATTGAGAGAACGTTTAGAAAAACCATGGAAAGATTGGAAGTTGGGGTCAAAAGTAGCAATTCATACTTCTATGGTATTGATTGTGATAGGTACATTTTTGTATTTTATGTTGGAGCAAAATACTACACTAAAAGGATTAAGTACTTTAGAGATGTTGGTAGCAGCATTTTTTCAATCCGTTTCTACACGTACAGCAGGCTTTAATACTGTTGATTTTTCATTACTCACAAACTCAACGTTAATATTTATGATATTTTTGATGTTTATTGGTGCTTCTTCTGGTTCTACAGGGGGTGGTGTCAAGACATCTACTTTTTTACTAATCTCTATATCATCAATTGCTACAATCAAGGGTAAAAAAAATGTAGAATTAGGTAAAAATTCAATTTCAAATGAATTGCTATTCAAAGCTTTCTCCATCTTCGTCTTTGCAGCTACTTTTAATCTGATAATGATATTCTTATTATCCATTACAGAACCAAACCTAGATATTTTGAAGATTGTTTTTGAGCAAGTTTCCGCTTTTGCCACAGTAGGATTGAGTGCAGGAATCACTGCTAAATTATCTGTAGCAGGACAAAGCTTAATTATTCTTTCGATGTTTGTAGGGCGTATTGGTACACTGACTTTGGCATTGGCATTAAGTAGTCGTGTTAGTACAAATGCTTATCGTTATCCAAATGCTCATATTATGATTGGCTAAATAATGTTTATGACAAAAGAATTTTGTTGAGTTCTTTTTGCTCAGAAACTTCATCAAGCCATGCATAACTTTGAAACACTCTTTATGTATTAATTCTTTCATTTACTAATTGTTCGTAATCATTTGGAATCCAACAAAATAGAATTTCGTCTTTAATGTAAAACCAAGTATCAATTGGAGAGATGTCAAATTCATCAAAAAAGCCATTTGTTTTTTCACTTGGAGAATTATCATTTAGAGGTATTCCAATTTGAAATGTAAGAATTCTTCCTTGAAGTGAGTTTTCATTAAACTCATCTTTTATGTTTTTTAATCTTGCTGTTAGTAATTTTTTGTATTCACTATGATAGGACAAGACTTGAGCTTAAGGTAGTACGTTCTGTATCATCATTTAGAATATAAAGAGGTAAGCCTTCAAATATAGGGTTGTGACTTCTGAAAATATTGAATGTTTTAGTAGTATTTACAGATAAGATATGTTGAGTGTTATTTTGTACTTTATGTAAGTTGTTTTTTACTTTTTGTGCTTCCTCAAAACTTAGATGAAGTTCGTTAATGATGTATATATCACCATATATTCTATTGGTTTCTAATTTTCTATCTCCTGCTTTATCTTTTTTAACCTGATTAATTCTATTAATAATTTCCCCAACTATAAAAGTTATTAATACAGTAGCTATAAAAAGATAAAATATTACTTTTCCATTGTTTTATAGAATCCTACCTTGTTGTTTCAAAATCTTCTTGCCATACTGTACAGCATCATTTGCAGTATCTCCTCTTACAGTATTTCTTTCAATATCTATGTCAAAAATCCCCTCAAACTCATCATCTTCTCCAGGAATCACTTTTAGTTCATCGGAAGTAGTGTGTAGCAACCATTCTTCATCTGAGATTTTTACAATCAAAATGTCAATCTTGTTTTTGCGTAATAGATCCATCATTTGAGAGTTTTTGTGTTTAATTCCTTGATGAACACACAAAATACGCTTGTGAGGTCTTTCATGAGTGAGTAACTCTTTCACATAAGAATTATTCTCATATTTCTTCATCTCATTATTGACAATATTCTCAATATGATCTTTGAATGTATGAGCAAGATAAGTGAAGCGACTCCAATACATTTCATTATCATCAATATCGATATAATTGTTCTCCAATTGTACCATATTGATGAAAGTAATGATATTGGCAGATAATATGATTTTCTTTCCTGGTTCTTCTGGGTTGTCTAATTTTGTGAAGCCAACAATTCCTGATAATTGACCATTATCTTGAGCATTGATGATAGGAAGTAATTGATTTTTGATCACATTGAATAGTCCTTGTTCTTTGTTGGAGTGTCCTTCATATTCTCCAATTCCTTTGATAAACTCATACAAAGAATGACTTCTTCTTTGCGTTTTATTCACCATTTTATCAATGATTTTTCCTCCAAAAACTTCCCAAATATGAGCACTACTTGACATTAAAATACCTTGTTCATCTTTGTAAGGGTTGTTGTGTTGATCAAAACATAAACGCTCATAATCCAACATCCAACCTACATCACATACCACACAAGTAGGATCATCGATCTTTCTTAAAATCTCTTCATAATCTCTTGTTCTAATTAACCCTAGCTTTGGTTTGATGATGAGAAGCATAGCATAAGCTAATATTTCATCTACATGCATTTTTCCAGAATGTGTTATATAGGTTGTGATTTGTTGAATCACTTGGTCAATATTGGCAGGAGGTGTTGTTTTCATCGAAAGCAGATAATTTAGAGCATTAAAAAAAGAGAACCACCTACCAATATCTTACTTTTTTTTGAAAAAGTAAAGAGAATAAGATGCATTAAGTTCCACCTACTAAAGCAATTTCTTAATACTCTAAATGTGTTTTATGACCTAGTTTTTAATGTCTAGTGGAGTTCTAATAATTTGTTCTTTATCAACCAATGGAAGGCATTGCATAGCCAAGTAAACTTGAGCTGTTACAATAACATCACTTTCACAATACCTAGCAATTTTAGGGATTGGATCAGCCTCTTCATAGTAAACTTTGCTTACCATACTACCATCCATTTCTTGCTTGCTAGAAGGAATGCCAAAGATATATGATAGCGTCTCTAGAGATGTCATACTTCTATCCCCAAACTTCCACATTTCCAAGGTGTCTAAGTGTGGAATATCCCAAGGCTTTTTACCTTGAATTTTTAATGTTTGAGGTAATGATATCTTGTTAATTAATAATCTTCTGCATAAAAATGGAAAGTCGAATTCTTTACCATTATGAGAGCAAAGTCTAAGGATTTTTTGATTGAATTTTTCTTCAATAATTGTTTTAAATTCGCTTAATATTTCTTTTTCATTTTCCCCAGCAAAGGTTTTGATTCGCAGTTGAAATTCTTCTTGTTCTGTGATGACAAAGTAACCAATTGATATGGTGATTATCTTACTAAATTCAGCAAAAAGACCTGCTTTTTGTTGAAAGCTTTCCTCAAGACTTAATTCATATTTTTGTTGGAAATATTTCGATTTACGTTCCCATAGTTTTTTCCCTCTTGTCTCTAGGGTTTCAAAATTTGGAACATTGGTGACTGTTTCAATATCCAAAAATAAAATGTCTTTGACTTGTAAGTATGTGTTATAATCCATTACAAATTTATGATTTTTTGTATCTGTTTTATTTTCTCTTCAGTAGAAAGTTGCTCATCTAACCAATTAATTTTCATTCCCTTCTTTTCCATACGCCTAAACCATGTCATTTGTCGTTTAGAAAATTGATGAATGGCAATCATTAACTTATGAGTCATTTCTTCCAGACTCAGTTCTTGATGCAAAAATTGAGAAATGAATTTGTATTCTAGACCATAAAGTTCAAGTTGTGTTCTGTCCACACCTTGATCAAGTAAATCACTTACTTCCTTAATCATTCCTTCATCGAGACGTTCATACAATCTTTTAGTAATTTTATTCTTTAATTTTTCTCGTTCTACTAAGATCCCGAAGGTGGTATTTTCAATTTTAGGAAAGCTATGAATTAATTCTTGGTGTTCTTGTTCATAAATAGCAATTTCTAATGCACGAACAATACGATTTTTATCAATACTATCAGTGGTATTATGAGTCTGTTTAACTTCATTTAATTCTTGTAATAATTTGAGAATACTCAATTTGCCTTTTTCTTCATGAAAGGCTTCATTAATGGGTACTTTTAACAATCGATAACCCTTCAAAATAGCTTCCAAATACATTCCAGTTCCTCCACATAAAATCATTCTTTCGGATGCTATTTGCTTATGTATTTTTAAAAAATCTTGTTGGAATTCAAATATATTATATTCTGCTCCAGCAGGTAAAATATCAATAAGGTGATAAGGGATTTTTGTTCCATCTATCTCATATTCAGTCAAATCCTTTCCTGTGCCAATATCCATTCCTTGATAGACCTGGCGAGAATCAGCACTTATAATTTCACCTTGTATTTGATGAGCTAATTGAACAGCTAAGTGTGTTTTTCCAGAAGCTGTAGGTCCTAAAATTGTAATCATAACTCATACGAAAGTAACAAAAAAATGTCGATAAGCCATATAAAAGGCGTATTTTGGTAAATTGTACTTTTTTTATAAAAAGTTGTTTTATTTTGCGATTTTTGTTTTGTAACTTGCAACGTATAAACTAAAAAACATTTAAACACATATACTTTTAAACTTTATGAAAATTATATTGGCAGGAGTGTTAATGCTTGTCTGTTTTTCCATGTGGGGACTGGGAACAAAAGACATTGACGTAAACGGAAAAGGCATCTCCTTGTCTTTTAATAAGGCAGGAGGAGGAAGACAATACAATAACTTTATGCGTTATGGTTGTGAAGAGGAAGAACGTTTGTACCTGTCATTAGTAGAAAATGAAACTGTCTATTTTGGTTTTCAATTTCAAACAGGAGTACTCAGAAATACACCTATTGCAACTCAAGACATTTGGGTAAGAATTCGTTCTAAAGACAATGATAATATTGTGATGCCTGCTACTGAAATTATTCAAGGAAATGCAGGTTATATTGCAACACGTTTAGAGGCTGATAATGGTCCTAATGAATTGACAGGAGTAGGTGGTTATGATGCTTTGACTTTTGTAGCTCCAAGTACAGGAGACTTTTATATGGAAGTTGGTTATAGCACAGGAGATGGCTCTATTGATCAATTTACAGAAGATTATTTTCTAGCACCCTTATTTGATATTACAGTTATCAATGAAAGTAATGAAGAAGAAACAGGAAGAGTTTGGTCAAAAGCTTGGCATTTGTTTGCCGAAGGAGGTTTTACACCTGATGGAGCACTGAATGCTCAACAATACATTTATACAGATGATGGATTAATTTCTCGCTTGAATTATAATGGAATTATTCCATATCAATACATCTTAATTTCAAACTCTACAGGTTCTAGTGCTACAGGAGACTTTTTTGAAGATAGGAAATCAATTCTTTCAGATTTTGGTGAAGAGCTAATTCCTCAGTATAAGTTATTTTTTGATGAGCCTGATACTTCTATTTTTCGTTTAGCAAATCTTGATAGTCTTTTTGGAGCACTAAATGAAGAAATCACAGTAACGGGTTGTCCAGGTGATTATTGTATCAATATTAATGTCAATCGTCAAGCAAATGCTAATTTGTTAATGGATTTGAATGGAGTGGCAGGTTATCAAGAGAATACAAATGATTTACTATTTGAGGTAGAACTTGAAGAAGGTGAAAATTGTATCCCTTGGGATGGTATAGATGGTATTGGTCAACAAATTGTTAGTGCAGAAATACAAGTAGATATTGAATTTGTGGCAGGGGTTACTCATTTACCAATGTATGATGTGGAAATGAATGATAATGGAGTAAGTGTTGATTTTATTTATCCAAAATCCATTGCTGGAAGAGCTCAGATTTATTGGGATGATTCTAATTTTCCTGGTGGAGAGGTAAATGATATTGATGGCTGTAGTGATAACTGTCATGCATGGGCAGATTTCTATGGAGATGTGAAAATCATTAACTCTTGGTGGTATGTTACTAAGGAACCTATTAGTTCTGCTCTTTCTTTGACTACTTTTTCATTTGATGTAGGAAGTGACAAGGAGGTTTGTGAAGGTGATACTTTAGAGCTTCAAGGTCTTGCAGGGCAACAAGCATATAGTTGGACTCCTAATACTGCAAATATTATTAATGAAGACCAACAAAATGCTTCCGTTTTTCCAACAGAAGATACTTATTATAAATTGCGTATCACAAGAGAGAATGGCTGTGAATATGAAGATTCATTATTAGTTGTAGTCAATGATAAACCCTCTCTCACAACTACAGCAAACCCCGTTGACTTTTGTCTAGGTACTTCTAGTACATTGGAAGTTAATGGAGCGAATAATTATGTTTGGTTAGATGGAAATACAACAAACTTTCAGAAAGTAGTAAACCCAACATTTGCAGGAGATACTTCTTATCAAGTGGTAGGTACTAATGATAAAGGTTGTATTGATACAACATCTATTACAATTACAGTTTATGATTTACCAACAATCACAATCCTTTCGGATACTTTGTGTGAAGGAGAGAGTGTTACTTTGAATGCTACAGGAGGAACAAATTATTTATGGAAAAATAATACTGTAGGGCTTTCTGCAACGAATATTTCTAATCCAAATGCAAATCCTATAGAAACAACAACTTATACAATAGAAGTGACAGATGCTAATAATTGTGTATCTGAGGAGGGTGTAGTAATTGTAGTTAATGAATTACCCACAGTTACTACTTTAGATGCATCTATTTGTTTGAATGAAAGTGCACAGTTATCTGCAAATGGAGGAGTAGATTATTTATGGAAAAACAATACTATTGGGCTTTCTGCAACGAATATTTCTAATCCAAATGCAAGTCCTACAGAAACAACAACCTATACAGTAGAAGTGACAGATGCTAATAATTGTGTGTCTGAGAAAGATGTTGTTGTGACTGTTAATGATTTGCCCGATCCTCAATTTATTGATTTTCAAAAACCAGTTTGTCCAAATGAAGAAATTACTTACCAAGTATCAGGAATGGCTAATTCATCTTTTTCTTGGCAAGTAACACCTATTGACGGGATTACAGGTATTGTTCCTAATAATGAAAAAGCTGATATTACTTTTTCAGGAACAGAAGGTTTTGTAGAGATACAAGTAGAGGAGACAACAGAGTTTGGTTGTGTTGCAATTGTAGTTGACCAAGTAGAAATCGATAATAAAGTAGCAATTGATTTTCAGTTGATTGATGAGATTTGTGAAGATGAAGCAGTCTTTGTTTTGGATATGGCACTTCCAAAAACGGGGGGAGAAGGGATTTATACTTACAATGGAGAAGAAATTGATTCAATTATCCCTGCTGACTTACCTAAAGATGTTAATCTAACCATAGAATATAAGTTTGAGACAGATAAGGGGTGTTTTCATTCCGAAACACAAGAAATCATTATTCATTCAAATCCAATAATTTCTTTTGCAGACTTGCCTAATAAGTGCACAGATTCAGGTGTTCTATTATTAAATTATGCAACACCAGAAGGAGGGACTTATACAGGTATTGGAGTGGCTAATAATCAATTTATTCCGTCTACTACAGGTTTAGTTATTGATAGCTTAAATGAAATTAGCTATGAATATGAAGATGATAATGGTTGTGTATCCTTTGCAAAAAATACAATTCAAGTAAATGCTGTTCCTTCTGTAGAAATTTTAAATAGCATTGTAGTATGTGAAGGTGAAACAGGAAAGTTGATCTCTCAAACAACAGATAATGAATTATCATATAAATGGTATTTGGATGGGAATCCTTTGAATATTGGAGGAACAGAATTAGAGGTATATGAAGAAGGGTCTTATCAAGTAGAAGTTGACAGAAGGGGATGTACGTTTTTATCTAGTTCAAAAGAGGTAGATATTGCAACAAACTCTGTAACTGTTACTGAAGACCAGACAATCTTATATGGTGAACAAGCTACATTAGGTGGAAATGTTTTTACAAACTTAGGACAAGATTATACTGTACAATGGACAAATAGTGAGGGAGAAGTGAGTCAAAATATTAATACTACTTTTTCTGGTGAAAATACAGACAATTATGTTCTGACTGTAACAGATGAATATGGTTGTACAAGTCAAGACCAATTAGTAATTGAAGTGCTCAATCCTGTGTTGATTCCAAATGGATTTTCTCCAAATGGTGATGATTTGAATGAAGAATGGATTATTCAGGATATTGAAGATTACCCAGAAGCATTAGTCAAAGTCTTTAATCGATGGGGAGATGTAGTTTATGTTACTTATGGATATTTGAATGATTGGGACGGAACAAAAGATGGTGAACCATTGCCAAATGCTACTTATTATTATGTAGTTGAGTTAAATTTTAGAGATTTAGAGTATGCAGGTAGTGTAACAATTGTGAGATAAAGAAATATTGCATATACTAGAAAAGCTGTCTTTTAGAGACAGCTTTTTTTATGTTAATTAACCAAGTGAGAATGCCTATGATAACAAAGAAAGAGCAACATTAACAGAATTTAATAATTTTGTCTTGTTGGGATTAACTTTAGATACCACACGAATCCCATTATATAAAGTATAAAATAAAGAAGCAGTTGCCTCTAAATCTTGTTCTTTTGTTATCTGACCCTTTGCTTGCCCTTTTTTTAGGTAACCATGAAAAATTTTTTCAAAATCTTGTTTATTCCTTTCCAAGATTATTAATAATTTTTCGTCATTAGGAATCAATTCTGTTGTGGTATTGACAACAAAGCAACCTTTTTTGTCTTCATCATTAATGGCTTCTTGGATGGCATTTGAAAATAATTCAGCAATTCCTTCTTTTACATTCTGATAATTATTCAAGAATCTTGTCAATCCTTTTTTATTTGAATCAATATACAACTCAAATGATTTTTTGAAAAGCTGTTCTTTATCTCCAAAAGTATCATAAAGGCTTCCTCTATTAATTCCTAAATGACTTACTAAATCCTGTACAGAAGTTGCTGAATATCCTTGTTTCCAAAATAGATTCATTGCCTTTGAAAGGACTTCATTTTCATCAAACTTTTTTACTCTTGGCATATCAACTAAAATTATGGGAGATGTTATACTCCCATAAAACTAGTATATATGGAACGATAGTTCCAAATTTGGACAAAAAAATATTAACTCAATAAAGGGTTGATATTTATTCCACCATCGATATTATATTCACTTCCTGTAATAAATGAAGCATCATCAGAAGCCAAAAATGCAACAAGCTTAGCAACGTCTTCTGGTTGACCAAATCGTTTTAGAGGGACACGTTCTTGCATCGCTTGAGCAAATCCATTTAGTTGCTCTTCTTCCATACCTGTTTTGCCAAAAATAGGGGTAGACACTGGTCCTGGATTTACAGCATTGACTCTAATTTTTCTTGGAGCTAGTTCTGTTGCAGCAGTACGTGTATATGAATTCAATGCTGCCTTTGAAGCTGCATAAACTGCTGTGTTTGGCATTCCCGTATAAGCATTCACAGAAGATAAATTAATGATTGATGCTCCATCATTTAAAATTGGGAGAAATTTTTCTGTTGTAAATACAGCTCCCTTGAAATTGATCCCTATTTGATGATCAAACATTTCCTCACTAATTTGTCCAACAGGAGCAGGTTGAAAAATACCAGCATTCACAAATAAAATATCGACTTTTCCATATTCTTGTTTTACTTGCTTCACCAAGTGATCAATTGCTGAGATATTTGCCACATCTGCTACAAGCCCTTTTACACCCAATTCTGATGATGCTGATTCTACCTTTTCAGAGTTTCTCCCTGTGATAATTACATTTGCTCCTTGAGACTTTAATTCTTTTGCTGATTCGTAACCAATGCCACTATTACCTCCTGTAACTACTGCAACTTTTCCTTTTAATTTACTCATGTTATTATAAGATTTTAATTAGTTAAAATCAGACTACTGTACAAAAGGGTTTGCATAATGTCTATATGTTACCTTTTGATGTAAGTTTTTGATAAGATATTGGATGAAATTTTCAAAAGATCTACAAGCTAAATTGATTTCTTGTAATCCT
>JAAEPT010000146.1 GCA_024232295.1 Cytophagales bacterium | reverse complement strand
ACTCTGATTGATTTAGTGTAGTTAATGCTGTAAGTTTGTTCAAAGGCTTCAAGGTTGATTTTGTTTGTGTAGGAACTGCAAAAATAACTTTTTAGTCTTTATTTTTTATACTTAAGCATTTAATCGTGATAATCTCTATTGTAACAATATTTGTTTGTGAAACATTTATACAATTTTGCTATATTTACTATTAGCATATGATAATTTTACTATGAAATATTACAAACGCTTTGAACCTATTGGTAAATATTGGTTAGAGCAATTGTCTTGTTATAATGAAGCGCCTTTTCAAAAAAAATTGATGGAAAAGAGAGGTACATCATGGTCTATAGGTCAATTATATGAGCATTTAACTACCACAACTTTAGAAAAGCAATTAAAGGCTGTAAATGATTGTATTGAGCAACAAAATGGTGATACTAAGGGATATAAATCATTTTGGGGACTACTAACTTTTTCATTTGGAAAATACTTACCATTTAGACAAAAGTTGGATGAACATCACCAAGTGAAACCAGTTCAGCCAAAAGAAATTATGGATGTTCGTAATGCCTCTATTAAGGTTTTGAAAGAAATGAATGAATATTCTCAAAAAATCGAAAAATTATCAAAAGAGGATTTAAAATACAAAGTAAAACATCCAAAGTTTGGAATGTTGAATGCTAAGGAATGGTATACATTGGTTTCTATGCATTATCAACATCACCTTAAACAAAAATATAAAATTGACAATATGTTAATGCAACATTAAGAATTATTCATAAAGGGAGACTATTTACACAATAGTCTTCTTTTATTTTTGAGTCATACTATATGTTAACATTAACATGTTTTGGAAAATCGGGAAGTGTTTTTAAGTTACTACAATGATATATAAATAGTTCTTATAAACTTTTTATTTCTGCAAATTCCTTTGGTAGTTCTGTTTTCTCATTTTTTAAGATTGACCATTTCTCAAATAATATCTAGAATACTTTCAATTTTTGTGTTTCTAACAATTTCAAAAGTAAGGTTAATATTATCTATACCTTCCTATTAAACTAAAAAAAAAGAGATTTTCCGAAAAAAATCTCTTTTTATATTTTAATAATTAGCTTTTTCTAGAAAGCAGCTAATCTTACAATCATATCAGCAGCTCTGTTAGAGTAACCAGCTTCGTTATCGTACCAAGAAGCACACTTAACAACGTTACCATTAACAGAAGTAATACCAGCATCAAAGATAGAAGAGTGAGTGTTTCCAATAATATCAGAAGAAACGATTGGATCTTCAGTATACTCTAAAACACCTTTCATTGCTCCTTCAGCAGCTTCTTTGATAGCAGCATTGATTTCCTCAACAGTAGCAGGAGTTTTTAAAGTAGCAACTAAGTCAGTGATAGAACCAGTAACTGTAGGTACACGCATTGCGTTTCCGTCTAATTTTCCATTTAATTCAGGTAATACTAGTCCTACAGCTTTAGCAGCTCCAGTAGAAGTAGGAACCATAGAAACAGCAGCAGCTCTAGATCTTCTTAAATCAGAGTGTGGAGAGTCTTGTAATCTTTGGTCAGCAGTATAAGCATGAATAGTAGTGATGAATCCTTGCTCTAAACCAAATTTATCATTTAACACTTTAGCAACAGGAGCTAAACAGTTAGTTGTACAAGATGCGTTAGAAACGATTGTATCATCAGCACTTAATTCTTCATCATTAACACCTAATACTACAGTTTTAACACCACCTTTAGCAGGAGCAGAAATAACAACTTTCTTAGCACCAGCAGTTAAGTGACCAGAAGCACCTTCTTGACTAACAAAGAAACCAGTTGATTCTAAAACGATATCAATACCTAATTCACCCCAAGGTAATTTAGCAGGCTCTCTTTCAGCAGAGACTTTGATTTCCTTTCCGTTTACAACTAATCCAGCTTCGCTTACTTCAACAGTACCAGGAAATCTACCATGAGCAGAGTCATACTTTAATAAGTGAGCTAGTGTTTTAGTGTCAGTTAAGTCATTAATTGCAACTACTTCAATATCTTCTTTAGATAAAAGAGCTCTGAAAGTCAATCTTCCGATACGACCGAAACCATTAATAGCAACTTTAGTCATTGTCTTCTTATTTAATATTCATTGATAAAATTAGAGTCAAACATACAATAACTTAAACTGAATGTCAATTATTAGTTGATTTAATTCAGTTTGTCAATCAAATTGATTTTTTTTTATTGAGTTATATGTTTGTTATTCAGTTTTTTGTGATGGTGTTTGCAAGAGTATGAGAAAGAAACTATCTACAGTGTTTAGATACAAAGTGCAGCAGCACCAAGTATCCCAGCATCATTTCCCAGTTTTGCTTGACGAATTGTAAGTTTATTTAAGTAATAAGGTGTTAAATAATTTTTTAATGTAATATTGACTGTTGGTAAAATATAGGGGAGAGCAGGAGAAATTCCACCTCCAATAATGACAGTGTCTATATCCAAAATACGAAGAGATGCAATAATACCTTCACCTAAGAATTTTCCAACCATTTCAAATACATCCAAAGCATTTTTATCACCCTTTTCAGCTGCATTTTCAATGGTTCTTGGTGAGATATATTCCTCTTGGTGCAGTAAACTATGAGGATTTTTTGCCATCAATTCTTGTGCAAAAGTAATCATACCATGACGACCTGTATTCATTTCGATTGTTTTTCCATTACTTGCCACAATATGTCCCAACTCCATGGCATTTCCACTGCCACCAATAAACAATTTCTTATCTAGAATTACACTACTTCCCAAACCTGTTCCTAAAGTCAAAAACAAAAAGCTATCTGTTTTTACTTTTTGATCAGTAAAGTGATATTCACCAATTGCAGCAACATTTGCGTCATTTTCCAAGAAAAAGGTATGATTTGGAAGCTTTTTTTCTAGTATATTTTTTAATGAAATATGGTTTAACTCAGGAATGTTTGTCAGCTCAACAGTCCCTTTTCGATCTTTTGTTAAAGTTCCAGGAAGAGCAATACCAACTTCTAATACTTCTTTATAAGAAAGAATACCATCAACCAATGTTTGCACAAAATTATCAATAAAATTATCTTGGTCACGTAAAGATCCTGTTGGAATCTTTTTCTTATCCAATAAGACTCCATTTTCTTTTACCAAACCAATCTTAATGTTAGTTCCTCCAATATCAATTCCCAAAAACTGTTTCATACTTTTTTTATTCATGTTTATTTAAAAATAAAAAAAAACAGAGACTTTTAAAAAATGAAGCATAAGTTGTTAGATGAAATCTCTCTAATAACTTTCATAGAACTTTTCTTGCCACTTAAAACCATAATGAATTATAGTTACCCCTTAAATTAAGACTATTAGTTAAGTTGTAAATCACATAATTTGCTTAGAGAACTAGAAATTAAAAGAGTTCATCAAGTTTGGGCAACTGATATTACTTATATTTCAATGGCAACAGGCTTCTTTTATCTGATGGTAATTATAGATCTAAAAAGTAGACACATTCTATATTGGTCTATCTCAAATACAATGAAAGCAGAATGGTGTCAACAAGTAATGTAAGAACGTATTGAATAACATGGAAAACCAGAAATAGTTAATACAGATCAAGGCACTCAATATATAAGTGATGTGTTTACAGTTATACAAATCCTTTTCCATTATATGTATCAGAATTATTAGGTCCTAACTTTAATTGTGGACTGGCGTTGTTTCTATCAATTAATAAAAGCTATATTTTGTACATATTCGTTATTTTATGAAAACATTATAAAGCTCCACTAAATGGTAATGGTGGAGCTTTTTTGTTCTTAAGAAACTTCTACACTAGGCGAAAAGCGAGCTTTGGCTTCGAGCCATTCCTTGCTTTGGCGTGTGAAGGGAAGACCTATTTCCTCAAGATTAGGTAATTTCTCTAGCCCTTCAGGAAGATTTTTTATACAGGTTCCATAGAGGTTTAGACTTTTCAACTTTGGCTTCTCAAGAATCCATTCAGGAAGCTTATCCACAGGCGTACAGCTAAGTGAGAGACGCTCAAGACTTTCAAGTTCGTGTATGGCTTTTGGGAATTCATGGAATTTTCCTTTAACAATATAGAGGTTCTTGAGAGAACGAAGACCGCTAAGGTCTTCAGGTAATCTCCATAGCTGCGAATTATTCAGTACAAGCTCCTCAAGTTCGTGTAGTTCGTTTATTTGCGTTGGTAAGCTGTGGATGCGTTGGTTGAAAAAGCATAGCGATCGGAGGTTTTTGAGAACCCTAACGCTAGCAGGTAGGCTGTTGGTATCAGCAGGCATGTAGTCATTAAACCCGTAGCTCAGCTCAGGACTAGTATATAACGTGAACTAAGGATTACAAAGCGACAATTTTCTTAAATTTTTGTTGAATAGAAGGAAAGAACACAGTTGGTTTACTTTCAAGTGATTGATAAGCAATCAGTCCAGCAAAAACATTGGTAAAAGCACTGATAGGATTT
>JAAEPT010000145.1 GCA_024232295.1 Cytophagales bacterium | reverse complement strand
CTTATTTGTTGTTTCTCAACAAAACCTTAAATGACTTCGTAGTTATCAAATATCACAGAACAAGAAATGGTGTAAAATAGACTGTTTATATTTTGCAAAAATTCTTTTAAAAAGAAGGGAGTAGTGATAGATAAGAAAGAATATATAAAAGAGGCTCAGAATTATCTGAGCCTCTTTTATGTCTATATCTTTAGAAAGATTATCTAGCAGAAACTTCTGTATAATCTCTTTCTGTAGCACCAGTATAAACTTGTCTTGGACGTCCAATAGGAGCATTATCTTCTCTCATTTCTTTCCATTGTGCAATCCATCCAGGTAAACGACCTAAAGCAAACATTACAGTAAACAACTCAACATCTAAACCTAATGCTCTGTAGATAATACCAGAATAGAAATCTACATTTGGATATAAGTTTCTTGCTTTAAAGTACTCATCATTTAATGCTTCTTGCTCTAAACCTTTAGCAATATCCAATACAGGATCATTAATGTTTAATGCAGCTAATACCTCATCACAAGATTTCTTGATGATACGAGCTCTAGGATCAAAGTTCTTGTAAACTCTGTGACCGAATCCCATCAAACGGAAAGGATCATTTTTATCTTTAGCTTTTGCTAAATATTTCTTAGTGTCTCCACCATCTTCTTTGATAGCTTCTAACATTTCAATTACAGCTTGGTTTGCACCACCATGTAAAGGACCCCATAATGCACTTACACCTGCAGAGATTGCAGAATATAAACTTGCATGAGAAGAACCAACTACACGTACAGTTGCTGTAGAACAGTTTTGCTCATGATCAGCATGTAAAATTAGTAATGTGTTTAAAGCATCAACAACTACAGGATCAACTTTATAATCTTCTCCTTCTTTAGAGAACATTACTTTTAAGAAGTTAGTACAGTAGTCATCTTCTTTGCTAGGAGCAACAGTACTTTCTCCTTTAGCCATTTTGTATGCCCAAGAAATGATAGTAGGTAATTTACCAATTAATCCATTGATTAATTTATCAGCTTCTTCTTTTGTTGGGTTAGGGTTCAATGCCTCAGGATAAAATGCAGTCAAAGCACTAATTACTGCAGAAAGAACACCCATTGGGTGAGCAGACTTAGGAAATCCTTCCAAGATAGTTTTTACCTCTTCTGGGATATCGTTTTGCTCAGTGATACTTCCTTCAAAAGCACTTAATTGCTCTTGAGTAGGTAACTCACCATGAACAAGTAAATAAGCAACTTCAATAAAGTTAGACTTTTCTGCTAATTGCTCAATTGGATACCCTCTATAACGAAGAATACCTTTTTCACCATCCAAAAAAGTAATCGCACTCTGCGTAGAACCAGTGTTTTTGAAACCAGGATCGATTGTGATAAGTCCAGAAGCACCTCTTAGTTTAGAGATATCAACTGCCTTTTCTGCTTCGCTTCCTTCAATTACTGGTAATTCATAACTCTTACCACCAAGTGTTAACTCTGCTGTTTGAGACATATCTTATAGTATTTTAAAATAAAGTTTAAATAAAAGCTGCGTACTTAGGACAAAAGTACACGAACTTAATTGAAAGGTACTACAAAAAGAGTTTAAAAAAAAGTTTCTTTTGGGGTTTTTTGAGGGCTTTGTGGAATGTTTTTTTCTATCTTATTTGTTCTCAGTTAGTTGAAAAATATTACAACAAAAGTTGTGTTTTCTGTGTTGTAGTGTTTAAATTAGCATTTGGAGTGTACATTAATTAAAGCTTACTTGTATGGAGTTTAATAGAAACAAACTAAGGAAGTTGTCCACAACCCCCGTTAAGCGTTTCTTCCAGTTGGTGTCCTTAGAAAGAGAGGATATTTCACTTATTTACCTTTATGCGATCTTAAGCGGGGTAATTAATTTATCATTTCCCTTAGGTATTCAGGCAATTATGAGTATTGTACTTGGGGGGCGTCCTTCTCCTTCTTGGTATTTACTAATGGGGTTAGTGATTTCAGGGATTATTTTTGGAGGAATCATGCAGGTGATGCAAATGACAATTTCTGAGCGTTTACAGCAACGAATTATGTCTAGAGCATCATTCGATTTTGCATTTCGTATTCCTCGTTGGAAGTTGGAATCTATCCTAAAGATGTATACCCCAGAATTATTGAATCGTTTCTTTGATGTTGTCTCTGTTCAGAAGAGTTTATCAAAGATTATGGTTGAATTTTCAACTGCATTTCTTCAGATTCTTTTTGGGTTAATTCTATTATCATTTTATCACCCATTCTTTGGTATTTTCGCAGTAATATCATTCTCAGTAATGTTATTGTTCTTCTATTTTTCTTTTTCTGCGGGTTTATCAACTTCATTATTAGAATCAAAATATAAATATAAAGTAGCTGCTTGGTTACAAGAGTTGGCTCGTTCTCTTAATATCTTCAAACTAGCAGGTTATACAGACATGCACTTGCGTAAAACTGACCGTTTGGTAGTGGATTATTTAAGAGGTAGAAAAGCTCACTTTAGAATCTTACTGTTTCAATACGGTGTTATTGTAGCATTTAAGGCGATTATTACTGGTGGTGTATTAATTATTGGTAGTATTTTGATCTTTGATAATGAGATTTCATTAGGTCAGTTTGTAGCTTCTGAAATTGTCATCATTTTGATTCTGAACTCAATTGAAAAATTGATGAAGAATATTGAAGTTGTGTATGATGTGTTGACTTCTTTAGAAAAAATTGGTCATGTTGTAGATATTGATATAGAAGGAGAAGAAGGAGTTTCTTACGAAGAAATTCGTTTGGATGGTAAAGGAGTAGAGATTGTGTTCAAAGATGTAGCTTATAAGTTTCCTGAAGATGAGCATCCTAAATTACAAGGTGTAAACTTACATATTCGATCTGGAGAGAAGGTATGTATTGCTGGTTATAGTGCATCTGGCCGTTCTACGCTTATCAACTTAGCTGCAAGTATGCTACATGATTATACTGGTCTAGTTACATTTAACGATATTTCCTTAAAAAATATCAACCTAATTAGTTTACGTTCACATGTAGGAGAAAATTTATCTAATACTGAGATATTACATGGTACAATTGAAGAAAATATTTCAATGGGACGTGATGATATTAATTTTGAAACAATTAAATCAGCAACAGATGCTGTAAACCTTACTGAATACATCCAACAAACTCCAGAGGGTTATCATACAATCGTTGTACCTGATGATGTTACAATTTCAAAAAGTATCATGAATAAAATCACACTAGCTCGTAGTATTGCAGAGCAACCTGACTTGTTTATTCTTGACGACTTTTTAACAAGTTTAGAATATAATGATAAAACAAAAGTGGTAGATGCTTTGACTGGTAAAGATAAAGCATGGACACTTGTAGGTTCTTCTAATGATAAAGCTTTTGCAAAACGATGTGATAAAGTTGTAATCATGAAAGAAGGAAAAATTGTAGATGTTGGTTCTTATGAAAAAATCTCTCATAGAGATGATTTTGACTTAATATTCCGTTAAACTTAAGTGACTTATGTTAAACATTTCTGATAATAAAGTTATAATTGAGGAGAGTGATTACGAAGCATTTGAAGTCGTAACAAATCCTTATAAAATAAGAGCGTTTGCTATGTGGTTATTAGCTCTTATTGGGATTTTAATTTTGGTTTTGTTTCTTCCTTGGACGCAAAATATCCAAATAGAGGGAAAAGTTACTTCCCTTCGACCTCAAGAACGACCTCAAACAATTCATGCAATTATTCCTGGTAGTATACAAGAATGGTATGTAGAGGAGGGAGATACGGTGAAACAAGGAGATACTTTGGTTAGACTTGCAGAAGTAAAAGGTCCATATTTTGATGATAATTATCAAGCAAGATTAAATGAGCAACTTTATAATAAGAAGGAGGCTGCACTTGCTTATAGAGAAAAAATTAGAGCTCTGTTAGCTCAAAAACAGGCATTAGAAAGAGGAAGAGAATTAAAATTATCTCAAGCTCAAAATAAAATTCGCCAGAAGGGTTTTAAGGTTGTTTCTGATAGTGGAAAACTAGTAGCTGCTGAAAAAAACTTAGAGATTGCTCAAAATTTATATGATAATACAAAAACATTATATGATCAGCAATTAAAATCTCTAGCTCAGTTACAAGAAAAACAACAAAAACTACAGGAGAAGGAAGCAAAATTAATTGCTCTTGAAAATCAATATGAAATCACACAAAATGAGCTTGTGAATGCTAGGATTAAATTGAGTTCTATTAAGGTTGAGTATATTGATAAAATATCAAAAGTACAGACCTATATTTTTAGTTCTAAGAGTGATCTCAATAAGATAGAAGCGGAAGTCTCCAAGCTTAGTAGTAAGTTGAATGCAACAAAAATAAGACAAGGATATTTGTATGTGACAGCTTCACAAGATGGATATATTACCAAAGCTTTGAAAATGGGAATTGGTGAAACTGTTAAGTCAGGAACTCCAATTGTGAGTATTATGCCTCAAAACCATCAGTTGGCAGCTGAATTATATGTAGATCCTGTAGATTTACCTTTGATTAGTAAAGATCATCAAGTGCGTTTAATTTTTGATGGTTGGCCTACATTTGTTCTTTCTGGTTGGCCTGATGTGTCTTATGGTACATTCGCAGGAGAGATTGTAGCAGTGGATAATATGATTTCAAGCAACGGAAAATATCGTATCTTGGTTTCTCCACTTATTGATGTGAATGAAAAGAACTTACGAGGACTTGTTAAAACAGAGAAAAGTGAGAATAATAAAGATGATAAAGCTTGGCCTATTCAATTGCGTATTGGCTCTGGATGTAAAGGAATGGCTTTATTGAATGATGTACCTGTATGGCAAGAGATATGGAGACAACTAAATGGGTTCCCACAAGATTTCTATGATAGGTATAAGCCTCATCCTTATGAGCATCATAAAAGACAAAAGCAAAAGAAAAAAGCTAAGTAATACAATCCATGAATAAAAATATTTTACTTTTCTTATGTATATGTTACTGTAGTTTGGGAGTAATGAAAGCCCAAGATACAATCAATGTTACTTTCTCTGAGAAACAGTTTTTTGAGTGGATTACGAAAAATCATCCACTGGCAAAGCAAGCAAATTTGCTTACAGAAAAAGGAAAAGCAAAATTAAAAGCAGCTCGTGGAAATTTTGATCCTTACATTGACTTAATGTATCAATCAAAGGATTTAAAGGGAAGTCGTTATTATGAATATTCACAAAATGCATTGAAAATCCCTACTTGGGTAGGAGTTGATATAGAAACAGGATGGGACTTTGCAGATAAAAATGGAGCTCATTTTAATGAGGAATTGTATACTTCTGTAGAAGGAACTGGTTATTTGGGAGTAAGTGTTCCTTTGGCTCAAGGTCTTCTGATTGATAAAAGGAGAGCAGAAGTGAAAAAAGCAAAAATTTTTCAACAAGCTTCTGAGGTAGAACGAATTGTTTTGTTGAACAATCTTCTATTTGATGCTTCTCAAGCTTATTGGAATTGGGTAGGGGCTTACTACAATTTTAAACTGGTAGAGACATCAGAAGAAACTGCTCAGCAAAGGCTTGAAGCTGTGAAGAAAACTTATTTTGCAGGTCAAATGTCTGGAATAGACACAGTAGAAGCTTTTTTACAAGTACAAAGTATTCAATATACTTTAAATGAGGCAAAAGTAAAGTTTCAAAACTCTACATTATTAGCCTCTAATTTTTTATGGTCTGATCAACAACAGCCACTAGAAATTGAAAAAGGAGTAATCCCTAGCAGTTTTGATAGTCTTAATGTCTCTTTAAATTTAGGGGTTCAAGATTCTATACAGTCAATGATTGCAAAACATCCACAACTTCAATTATACAATCTCAAAAGACAATCTTTATTGGTTGATAAGAAGTTTAAGGCAGATAAATTAAAACCAAAACTAAAATTAAAGTATCAACTTTTATCCAAAAGTTATACTTATGCGTATACTCCGAAAGATTATAAAGTAGGACTTACATTCCAGTTTCCTTTATTTTTAAGAGAAGCAAGAGGAAACTTAGCAATGACTAAAATTAAAATTCAAGAGGTAGAGCTTAAGCTAGAACAAAAAAATCGTGAATTGATAACTAAATTTAGGACTACTGCAAATAAGCTCCAAACAATCACAGATCAAATAACTTTGTATGAACAGGCTGTTGTAAATTATAAACGCCTGCTAAAAGCAGAAGAAACTAAGATGTTTTATGGACAAAGTTCATTATTTAAAGTAAATTCGAGAGAGCAAAAGTTATTGAATGCTCAACAAAAATTAAATAAGTTAAAAGTTAAGTATTATCAAACAAAAGCAAAATTAGCTTGGATAAGTGGACAGATGTCTATATAATTAAAATTGTAGTTTTTAAATTTATTATTATACCAAATATCATGAGACGTTTATTACCAACATTAGGTGTTATTTTTAGTTTAGCTTTTTTATGGAGCTGTGGAGATGACGTAGAAAAATACACAAAAGAAGAGTATACACAAGAGGAAAATGCTGCATTTCAAAAGAAGAGAGATTCTGTTCTTTTTTATCAATACAAAGAGAATGTTACTTCTGTAGCAAAGATGTATTGTGATAGTCTTAACTATACAGATATTAGTACAAGTTATTCTGAGATTAAGGCTGAAATGGATAAAATTACAGGTACATTTTATTCTGTAGATATTCCTTTTACAAGATCTATCAGTGATGCTGGGTTACAAAATTTCTTAAAGCAAGATGATCCTTATTTTGTGATCTTTACAAGAAAAACAATGGTAAAATTAGCACCAGAAGAATCTTCTAGTAATAGTGTACATATGATTTTGGATGTTCAGAATGAAGGAAAAGAAGCTCCTACTGCTAAGGTTACTCCTGTTATTAATAACCCTGTAGCTCCAATATTAGAAGCAACAAGTCCTACAGATCCTTTATTTACTACAAAAGCAAAAAATGCATTAAAAGAAGTTTATGGATCTGAGTATATTTTTATTCTGTCTCAACTAAGTAATAATACACCTACAATAACAACTGCAGGAAACTATTATGGAGTTGTGACGGTTGTTAACACTTATGATAAAAAGATTGTAGCAAGTTATCCAATTGCTTTCTTATATCAAGAAATGAGTGATTTGGAAGGAGACTTACATAGCAAAATGAAAAAGTATTTGAAAAGAGCTTTAGGACCAAATACTAGCACAACAACTGTGAAGTAATCATTTTAATAAAATATTGTTTTAGTAAAAAAGCACCATGACATGACCATGGTGCTTTCTTGTTTGAATATGTATATTCAATTTTTCGTTAGCAACATCCACTATTTGCATCACAACTATCTCCTGAAGCAATTGTATTAACATCGTTGTTTTGATTTTTTTTCCATTCTCCAAAAGCCTGATCTAGTGCTCCTTCAAATGTTTTAGGTACTTGTGCACCTCTAATCGCATACTTTCTGTCAAATAAGAAAAAAGGAACTCCTCTCACATCAAGATTTTGAGCTTCATAGGCATCTTGAGCTACTTTGTCTGCAAAAGAATTTTTATTTTCTAACACCTTTTTACTTTCTTCTATATCTAGCTCTATTTCTTTTGCAATTGCTAATAATATAGTAGTATCATCCACATTTTTACCTTCTGTAAAATATGCTTTAAAAAGACGTTCTTTTAATTCATTTCCTTTTCTTTGTGTTTTGGCAAATTGTAATAAGCGATGTGCTTGATGAGAATTGGTATATATTGCATTATCATATTGAAAATCTAGCCCTTCATCTTTTGCCATATTTATGGTAGCATTCACTCTTTCTCTTGCATCTTCTAGAGACCAAGCATACTTTTTAGATAAGTGCTCTACAATCTTTACTGAAGGATCTGTGACTGCTTTAGGATCAAGCTGAAAACTCTTCCAGATGATTTCAATTTGATCTTTGTATTCAGCATTTTCAATGACTTGTTCTAGCCTCTTTTTTCCGATATAGCAAAATGGACACATTACATCTGACCAAATTTCAATTTTCATTTTTTCTGAATTTTCCATTTTTATAAAAGTTTTAAATGAATCTCGAAACGTTAACAGATACTACTTGAAAATCGTTGCATAATTTGTTAAATTGTTTAGATGTAAAGTGTTTATTAAAATTTTTTACAGAAAAAACGATTAAATTTTTTATATGTTAGTAATTATTAGTGATTTGCATTTAACTGATGGTTCTTCTGGAACAACCATTGGTTCGAGAGCTTTTAAGATTTTTAGACAAAATTTAAGAGACTTAGCGTATGAAGCTTCATTTTCTAAGACCGAAAGTGGAGAAACTATTTATGAACCTATTAAATCATTAGACATTGTTTTATTAGGAGATATATTAGATATTATTCGTTCCAGTAAATGGTTAGATGAAGATGTCCGTCCATGGGATGACCCTTATGATGGTAATTATGTCAGAAAAGTAAAAGAGATTAATAAAGGGATTCTGGAGCACAATAAGGAATCTTTAGACATTTTGAAATCTTTGAAGGATGGAAGAGAAGGAGGAATTACACTACCACCAGCAGATGGCAATGCTCCTAAACAAAATGTAGGTCATCACTTTTCAGACAATGAAAGGGTTCCTGTGAATGTCAATATTTATTATTTAGTTGGAAATCATGATTGGTTTTATCATCTAAAAGACAAGGGTGGATCTAAGGTATATGATAGTGTTCGACAAGATGTTATTGATGCTTTGGGTTTATCTCAAGATTCAAATCCTTTCCCTCATAATCCTCACGAATCTGAAGCCTTAATTGCTAGTTTTAAAAGACATAATGTTTTTGCAAGGCATGGTGATATCTTTGATCCATTCAATTATACAGGAGATCGAGACAAATCTTCTTTAGGAGATGCAATTGTTGTTGAGTTATTGAATCGATTCCCAACATTAGTAGAGAAAAAATTGACTGAAAAGTATCAAAGTCAACCTGATTTGCTTGAACAATTAAAGCCATGTTTTGAGGGATTAAAAGAGACAGATAATGTACGTCCACTTCTTTATATCCCAATTTGGGTAGATGGTTTATTGGAAAGAACTTGTAAGGGTCATCCAAAAATTATTGATGAAATAAAAGAAATTTGGAATCAACTATGTGATGATTTCTTAAAAATCGACTTTGTAAAATCATTTGATAAATGGTATAGCCCTATCGATAGTTATGATCAGTTGGAATATGGATTGAAGTTTAGTGAACATTTATCATTTGATAGAATTTCTCGTTTGATTAATCTTTTTAAGCAAAATGATCAAAAGATAGATTCTTATGCTGATAAAGCAATTGAGCAATTAGAAAAGTCAGAAACATCTATTTACGATGAGCAAAATGCCAAATACATTGTCTATGGTCATACCCACTATTCTGAAGTGGTAGCTTTAGATGCAGACCCAATTGGCAATCAGGCTTTTGGACAGATGTATATCAACTCTGGTACTTGGCGTCAAGTTTATCGATTGACTAAGAAGCAAAGAAGCAAACAAACTTTTTTAGGATATAAAGTAATGACATACTTATCATTTTATGCTGAGAATGAGCGTAAAGAACATGAATTTGAAGTATGGAATGGAACACTAGGTTAATTTTTAGATAGAAACACAGAAATAATATGTACACAAGAATAGCAAGTGATAGAGATAAAATTCAAGCTCATTATGAATTTGTAGTAGTGGGTTCTGGATATGGAGGTGGTATTGCAGCCTCTCGTTTGGCAAGAGCTGGACGCCAAGTATGTTTGTTGGAAAGAGGAAAAGAATTGATTCCTGGTGAGTTTCCAGAAACATTAAGCAAAGCACAGCAAGAGATGCAAGTAAATGCCACTGATAAACATATTGGGTCTCGTACAGGTTTGTTTGATTTTAATGTAGATGAAGATATTAATGTATTGGTTGGTTGTGGTTTAGGAGGTACTTCTTTAATTAATGCCAATGTTTCACTTCGTCCAGAGCCACGTGTATTTGAAGATGCTCGTTTTCCAAAAGTTTTGAGAGATGAGTTCAAAGAGGAAGGAAGTCCTTTGCAAAAAGGATATGACAGAGCTTATGAAATGTTACGTCCAGCCAAAGCACCAGAAGAACAGAAATTTCAAAAGGTTGAAGGCTTGAAAAAATCTGCTGAGTTTATGAATGAAAAGCATTATCGCTTGGATATCAATGTAAACTTTGAGCAGCAAACTCCCAATCATGTAGGAGTGGTTCAGCCTCCTTGTACAAACTGTGGTGATTGTGTTTCAGGATGTAATGAAGGTTCAAAGAATACAACTTTGATGAACTATCTTCCAGATGCGAAAAACCATGGAGCTGAGATCTACACACAAATGCATGTGGAATATGTAGAAAAAGATGGTGATGAGTGGTTGGTTCATTATCAGCCTTTGAATACTGGTAGAGAAAAATTTGATGCACCAACAATGGTTATTCGTGCTAAGCATGTAATTTTATCAGCAGGTACATTGGGTTCTTCTAAGATATTATTACGTTCTAAGCAAGAAGGATTGAAAACTTCTGGTGTGTTAGGACATCGTTTTTCTGGAAACGGAGATGTTTTAGGGTTTGCTTATAACACAAATATGCCTATTAATGGTATTGGAGCAGGAACTCGTCCAATCAATCCATCAGAATGGCAGGGACCATGTATTACATCTGTAATTGATATGAGATTCCGCCCAGATTTAGATCATGGAATGATTATCGAAGATGCTGTGATTCCAGGAGCAATTTCTAAGATTGTTCCTATGTCATTTGCTACAGCAAAAGCTTTGATGGATACTCCTAACTATGGTGAAGACCGTAAGAAAGAACAAAATAAAGCAGAGCGTGAGAGTTTATTACATGGTGCCTATACAGGTGCTGTGAAGAATTCTCAAACTTATTTGGTAATGTCTCATGATGGTGCAAATGGTAATTTAGAAATTACAAATAAACACCATTTGAGAATCTCATGGGATGGAGTAGGTCAAAAAGAAATTTTTGATTACATCAATGATAATTTAGCAAAGGCTACCGAACCTTTGGAGGGAGTTTATGTCAAAAACCCTATTTGGTCAAAAGCATTTAAGAAAGATTTGATTACAGTACATCCATTAGGTGGTTGTGTAATGGGAGAAGATGCCTCTGAAGGAGTAACGAATCCAAAAGGACAAGTTTATTCAAGTGAAGACGGAACAGATGTTTATGACAATCTTTATGTAATGGATGGTGCAGTAATTCCTCGTGCTTTGGGAGTGAATCCGTTGATTACAATCTCAGCAGTGGCTGAAAGAAATATCAAAATCTTGGCAGAAGAAAAAGGTTGGGATATTGATTATGATTTATACAAACACAAAGAAGTAAAAGGAGATGCAACTCCTCCAAAAGTAGGTATTCAGTTTACAGAAACCATGAAAGGTTATGTAGATTTGGACGGTGATGTCGATTATAAAAAGGCTTATAAAGCTGGTAAGAAAAAAGATCAAAATTTTGCATTTACATTAACGGTTACTTCAGAAGATGTAGATCAAATGATTGACCCTAAAAATAAGGCACATAATGCTGAAATGATTGGTACAGTTGATTGTCCTGTATTGTCTCCAGAACCAATTACTGTAACGAATGGTATTTTTAATCTATTTGTGGACTATGAGCCAGAGATCGATACCAAACGAATGATTTATAACATGGATTTGAATACACAGGAAGGTGAAACATATTACTTCTCTGGGTATAAGCAAATACATGATGATTTTGGTTTTGATATGTGGAAAGATACTACCACTTTATTCATTACCATTTGTAAGGAAAAAGGAGGAGAACCAATTGGTAAAGGTATCCTAAAGATTAAGCCAACAGACTTTATGAAGCAAATGACAACTATGAAAGCTATTAATGCTTCTTCAAAAGTTGAACAAATGGCTGCTTTGGCAAAGTTTGGTAAATTCTTCTCTAATTCTTTGATGGATGTTTATGGAGGTATTTTCTCAAAAGATATTCTTTTCAATCCAGAGTGCCCTCGTACCAAGAGAGAATTAAGACTTTGTGACCCAGAGATATTTGACGTAACTACAGATGATAATTACCACATTCGTCTAACTCGTTATAACGGAGGTGATAAAGCTTCGGTGATGTTAGCTCACCCGTTTAACTCTTGTGGTCGTTTGTGGAATGTAGATACCATTGATACAAACTTAGTAGAGTATTTGTATGCAAGTGGATATGATGTTTGGTTGCTTGATTATCGCCTAAGTATTGACTTGCCTTATACCAAAGAGCAAATGAATTTGGATCAGATTGCACAATATGATTTCCCTGCTGCTGCCAAAAAGATCAAAGAAGTAGCTGGTGTAGAGAAAGTACATGTGGTTTCTCATTGTGTTGGTTCTTTAACTGCTCAAATGGCTGTATTGAAAGGATGTACTGATATTGGTTCTGTAGCAGCTTTCCAAGTATCATTATTCCCTGAGAGTCCATTACAAGTAATGTTAAAGACAGAATTACGAGTTCCTACTTTGTTAAAGAAAATAGGAATAGGTTCTTTGAATGCTTACACAGATGCTGATGCTAGTTTCTGGGAGAAGGTTTATAACCGTTCGTTGAAGGTTTATGGTGCTGCTTGGGGTTATGACTCTGATAGTGCTGTATACAATCGCTTAACCTTTATGTTTGGTCCTCAGTACGAAATGAAAAATGTAAATGAATTGACGAATACTACTCTTCATGAAACATTTGGTATTGCAAACATGACTACTTATACTCAATTGACAAAAATGCTTCGTGAAGAACGTTTTGTAGATCATTATGGAGAGGATACTTATATTCCAGAAGTATCAAAAATGAAAAATGTTCCGATTACTTTAATTGCTGGTGAGAAAAATCAAGTATTTAAAGCGAAGAATGTAGAGAAAGCAGTGAAGTATTTGAAAAAAGAGAATGGTGGAGATATTTACAAAGCAGTAATTATTGATGGATATGGTCATACAGACTGTGTTGTTGGTAAAAATGCAGCTTATGATGTTTATCCTCATATTTTAGAGCACTTAGAAAAATATGCTAAGTAATATTACTTAGGAAATTTTCATTGAAAATCCTTCTTGTGAAAAACGAGAAGGATTTTTTTATTGGATATCAGTAGTAAATCGAATAATTTCGATTTTGGATAGAATAGAATACTATGATTCAAGTAAAAGGTTTAGAAATTGAGTATGATGGCGAAACCTACTTTCAAAACTTTGATTTTTCGGTTGAGAAAGGAGAGAAGTTAGCAATTATTGGAGAGTCTGGAACAGGTAAATCAACACTCTTACATTTATTAGCCGGTTTTATTCCTGCTTTTGGAGGAACAGCAAAAATAGATGGTTTGACTTTGACTCCAGAAAATATCTCAAAGATTCGTCAGAAAATAGCCTACTTACCTCAAGACATAGGCTTGAATATGAGCTCTGTAGAAGATATGTTTTTTACTCCTTTTGAGTTTGAGCTAAATAAAGATAAAAGACCAAGTAGCGCAGAAGTAGAAAAGATTTTTGAAGAATTTGGTTTGGGTATGAACTTACTTTCAAAAAAAGTAAATGAAATTTCGGGAGGACAAAAACAACGTGTTTTACTCGCAAGTTGTTTGTTATTGAAAAAAGAAATTATTCTATTGGATGAGCCTACATCAGCTTTGGATAAAAATATTCGCGAGAAAATTACAAATTACATTTTAGCTCAACAAGCCACTGTGATTACAGTTACTCATGATGATTATTGGATAGAAAAATCTGATAGAACACTTCACATCAAAAGATAAGAAATTGAAAACAGTCATTGATATAAATTACCTTGAATTGGCATTAGGTTCGGCACTTATGCTAATTCCAATTTTTATTTTGTGGTATTACAAAACCAAATTGGTACAAGATACCATTATTGCGGTCATTCGAATGGCAGTACAATTATTATTGATTGGGTTGTACTTAGAATATATTTTTACCCTCAACAATCCTTTTGTAAACATTGCTTGGGTTTTGGTGATGGCAATCATTGCTTCCACAACCATCATAAAGAGGAGTGGACTCAAAACCAAAATGTTTTTTGTACCGATACTCCTTTCATTATTAGTCAGTATTTTTATTACAGATACTTACTTTTTGGGCTTTGTGATTAAACTAGAAAATACCTTTGATGCTCGTTATTTTGTGCCCATTACAGGAATGTTATTGGGTAATATTATCAAAAATATCATCATGGGTTTGGATGTTTTTTATCAAAGGCTTTATGAAGAACAAAACTTATATCAATGGCATTTGGCAAATGGAGCCAATAAAAAAGAGGCTTTGTTGCCTTTTATGCAAGAAGCTTTGAAAAAAGCCTTTAATCCATTGATTGCCACTACAGCCATTATGGGATTGATTTCTTTACCTGGAATGATGACAGGACAAATATTAGGAGGGAGTAACCCAAATATTGCAGTAAAATATCAAATCATGTTATTGGTTACCATTTTTACTTCTGCAACCTTAACAGTGGTTCTTTCTATTTTGTTTTCAAGTCGTTCAGCCTTTGATAGATACGGAAACTTAAAACATGAGATTTTTAGAAATTCTTAATTGTTTCAATTACAATATGGTGCGATTAAAGGTGTAAAAATAGCACAAATAGCAAGCTTCAAATATAAATTTCAATTCCAATATGGTGCGATTAAAAGGATATACAAAAGCGAATAAATAGGTTTTTCGTCATGCATTTCAATTCCAATATGGTGCGATTAAAAGTAATGTATTTACGATCATTACCTAGTTCTACATCTAATTTCAATTCCAATATGGTGCGATTAAAAGTAGATATAACCTTTTGTAGAATCAAAAACATACATATTTCAATTCCAATATGGTGCGAT
>JAAEPT010000144.1 GCA_024232295.1 Cytophagales bacterium | reverse complement strand
GTTCTGGTTCAGACACAAATCATCAATAATTAAAAGCTTTGTTCCTTTGAATTTATCAAGAACTTCTAACTCTAGTCCACATACAAACTCTATTGGCGAATTCTTTTTATCTTCATTCCAAGTATCCATGAAGCTCTGCTTTGCTCCATAAAGATAGAATATCTTCTGTGGCCAAGGTTCAATTAATTTTTGCTTTATGATCTCCAAGACTGTTGTGGTTTTACCTGAAGAAGTAGCACCAACAACCAAAATATTTGAATTTGCATAAAACTTTAGCATTTTGAAAGTGGACAAAATCATCACCTGCTTTGTATTTATAAACCAAAATCTGAAAATACAAAAAATCAATTATACTTTTTGCAGTTCTTCACGATAAAATGAACCCAATACATCTTCGTTATTAAGATCAGAAAGTAAATAAGTAATTGGAAAATTCTTTTGTTGAACTTTTCGAATCTTAAAAATCTCAACTGTCCATTTTTGAACAGCTTCTTTTTCAAGAAAACCTCTCTCTTTAACAATTCTTACTAAATCATTAACTTTAAACAGTTTCTTGCGATACTTTTCCTGTTTTACAGTGTCAGTATACTTTTTATTTAAGTAAATTTTATCCAATAACTTCTTAGTATGTTCAGGTTTTACATCATTAGGCTTCATCCCGATTGTGCGGTGGATGGAATTGTTGTAACTCTCAATAATTTTAGGAAGAGCATTTATCCATTTCTTGCTATTCTGCACTGTGAAAAGCTTAAACAGACGTCCACGTATCGTCCTTTGTACCCTCTCCACGATGCTGGCTTTCTTGTCAGAGTATGTACTGTACAAGTCAACATCCAAGGCATTTAGCATGTCACGAAAGTTGTTGTTGTAAAATTCTGTACCCTTATCAACCTAAAGATATATGGTATTAATACAAGTTTCATGAAATTATACAGATTTTTAAATTTTAAATGTTATATGACAAAAATGTACTAAAACACATAAAAACTGTAACTATGATATTTGTACTACATACCTGTAACTTTTGAGGTCTTTCTGTTGTAAAGAGCGGTGTAAGAGCTTTTGTTAGTTGAAGACCACTTTTTCGTTTCAGAGGGAACCCCCAAAGCTTTTTACTTAGTGTATCAATCACAAAACAGCAATAACGATAGCCTTTGTTAGTTCTCCAATATTTGTCAAGAAATCATAAGTCTGCTTGCC
>JAAEPT010000143.1 GCA_024232295.1 Cytophagales bacterium | reverse complement strand
TTTGTAGAGAGTGAGGGATTCGAACCCCCGGACCTGTTACAGTCAATGGTTTTCAAGACCACCGCAATCGACCACTCTGCCAACTCTCTATTTATATTTCGTTGTCTTATCAGATAACGGTCACAAAAGTACGAGTAATTTTTGTATATGCAAATATTCTAAGACTTTTTTTCCTTTTTTTCTTCTGCAAGATCAATACTTGCATTGATTTCAAACCCAACCAAGAGCACAAAGGAAATAAACTGAAGCCAGAGCATAATCCCTAATAAAGTACCAATAGACCCATATAATCTATTGTATGAAGAGAAATTATTAATGTAATAAGAAAAACCTATTGAGAATCCAATGCTTAGAATTGTGGCAACTACAGAACCTAGTGATAGGAAATTCCAACGTCTATGAACTGCTGGTGCCCAATAATAAATAATCGAGATTGCAAAGAACGAAATAAGTGCAAAAACCAAATATCTCAACAAGTCAAAGGCAAAATGATCAAAACCAATCATTTGGATAATCTCAAAAGAAGTCAATCCTTTGATAATAGCTTCTCCGAAAATTAAGACAAACATGGCAATAAACAATACCAATGATAATAAGATAGTTAGTAAAGTCGCAATTAATCTTTTCTTCAAATATGTTCTTTTTTCATTGGTTTGGTAGCATTTATTGAAAGCATCCATCAAACCTTGCATCCCATTTGTTGCGAGTGTAAGGGCAATGATAAAACTAAAAGATAATAGTCCTCCCCTTTGCTTACTCACAATATCATTAATGGTACTTGAAGTCACATCATACATACTTGGAGGCAAGAAATCGTGTAAAAACTTCATGATTTCCACATCCAAATTCTCAATGGGAATATGAGGAATAAGGGTAAATAAAAAGATAATTGCAGGAAACATGGCTACTGTAAAGTTATAAGCAACCGCTTTTGATTCACTCAGCAGATCATTATTATACAATTCATTTTTGAACTGTACCAAAAGATTCCACAATGAAACATTCCCTCTTTTACTCACAATAATACGATCAAGAAAACTAACGATGATTCGATAGTATACACTTTCTAGTATTCTGTCTCTTATTTTTTCCCACCAAGTCATATTATTCAAAATAGTGTCCTACTTTTTCTTCTACTAAACGAGGACTGGCAATTGGTCTGCCTGTTTCTGCACTTACAAAGACCAAAGTTGTTTCTGCAGTAGTTAGTAATTGATCTTCTTGATTGTATACTTCATAAGTAAATACCATGCGAGAAGTAGGTTTCTTACTTACCGTTGTCTTGATGGTAAGATTATCATCATACTTTGCAGGCAGAATATATTTGGTTGTATAGCTTGCTACAGGCATCAAAATACTTTCATTTTCTAGGTCATTGTAAATAACTCCATGCTCACGAAGCATCTCTACACGAGCTACTTCAAAGTATGTAGCATAGTTCCCATAATAAACATATCCCATTTTGTCCGTTTCTGCATAACGAACACGTATTTGAATCTCAGATTTTAGCATTATTTAACTTTATGAATTCAATCCTACAAACATAAATGCAAGGTAGCAAATTTAAACTTGGTTATAAAAAATTCAGTATCTTTCATTATACTTTTAAAACGACTTTCATGGAAAACACAGAGGAGAAGAATAATGTTGTGGCTTTATTGCTCACAGGAGAGCAAACAAATATTGACTTAGCACAGCAACTTTGTAAGGGGCAAAAAATAAATTTTGACGAATTATTGGATGAGGTTTTTTTACTTAACTTCTGGCGAAAAATACTTCCTACCAAAATTGGAAAGTATGCACAAAGAAAAACACAAATCAAGCATGTATTTCAATGGTGTACTAAATACAATACAACTTTTGGTTCACTCATTCCAAAGAAAGGAAATTACTTTTCTAATCTTACCAAACTAAGTTTATATGATATAAAGATTCAGAGTGTTCCTCAAGAAATTGAGGAAATGAGCAACTTAGAAATTCTAAATATAAATCGAACGAAGGTTCTAGAAGTCCCTTCAGTAATTAGAAAGCTGAAAAAATTAAGAGACTTGAATCTTGGGGATACTAAAATTGAAAAATTACCAGAGTGGATTGATGAATTAGATAAGTTAGAGTGGTTGCGTTTATGGCAATCCAAAATTACAGAGCTTCCAGAAAGCATTGGAAATTTGAAACTGTTACGTGTATTGGAGTTACAAAACACACCTCTCTCCAAACTACCATCTACCATCATAAAATTAAAAAACTTAAGGAATTTAGATCTCAAAAACACCAAAATTGCAGAGCTTCCGAAAGGTTTTGAAAAAATGAGTGCCTTGCGTTGGTTAACAATAGACAGAACTTCTGTATCAGAATTACCAAAACAATTGGGAAAATTAACAGAATTGGAAGGATTAAATATAGAGAGAACCAAGATTACAGAGCTTCCAGAAAGCATTGGAAACTTAACCAAATTAAGATATTTTGATCTTACAGCAATCAAAATCACTCAACTTCCTGAGAGCTTTACACAACTCACAGAACTGACTACACTAAGACTTACACAAACAAAAATCAAAGTCCTTCCAGAAGATTTTGGAAACTTGAACAAATTGGACACTTTAGAACTTTTTGGGGTTAAAATCAAAGAATTACCTGATAGTATTGGGCAACTTTCTCAACTAAAGTCACTACAGTTAGAAAGAACAAACCTTAAGACACTCCCAGAGAGCCTTAATCAGTTAGTAAAACTGGAGAAAATGTATTTGGCAGGTTCTAAAGTGACAGAACTCCCTAATAATTTCCCAAAGAATTGCTACATAGATATTGACATTAAATAAATGAACAATCAAGAAAAACAAAATATCATTTCTCTGCTTATCACAGGAGAAAAGGCAAATATAGACCTTGCAGAGCAACTTTGTAAAGGACAACAGATAGGTTTTGATGACTTTCTAGAAGAAACTTTTTTATTAAGTTTTTGGACAGATGTTTTACCTAGTGAGATTGGAAAGTATAAGCGAAAGAAGACTCAACTCAAGCACTTAATTAGTAACAAACGATTTACATTTGATGAGAATATCACAAAAGAAGAAAATTATTTTTCTAACCTCACAGAGTTAAATTTAGGTTGGACAGAAATCAATAATATCCCAGAAGAAATAGGAAGCTTCAAGCACCTCAAAGAACTAGGGTTTTACTACTCAAACCTATCAAACACTTCTCTACCAGAAAGTATTGGAAAGCTTGAGAAGTTGGAAAAATTAGATTTGCAAGGAACACAAATTTCTAGTCTACCAAATAGTATTGGGCAGTTAACCAACATTAACTATTTACATTTGGGAGGCACTAACATTAGTTCTTTACCAGAATGGATTGGTAACATGAAAAAGATAGAACTATTAATGTTATTTGGGACTAATATCAAAACATTGCCAGATAATATTGGAGAGCTTGAACAATTGGTAACCTTAAATCTGACTGAATCTCAAATTTCTGACTTTCCAAAGACTATCAAAAAATTAAAGAAACTAAAAACATTAAGAGTTGATAAAACACGACTATCTCACTTGACAGAAGATATTGGGAGTCTTGAAAGTTTGGATACATTGGATTTAGATGAAACAAGTATCAAAACATTGCCAGATAGCATTGGAAAGCTTAAAAACTTAAGACAATTATCATTAGACGAATCTCAAATTATCAGTTTGCCTGATAGTATTGGAGAACTTGATAATCTAAAAAGAATAGATCTAAAATATACTCCTATTAAATCTTTGCCTGAAGGAATGGGAAAGCTTAAAAACTTGAAGTATTTGTATTTGACTGGATCTAAATTCACAAAATTTCCTGAAGCCATAAAAAACATCAAAACACTAGAAACACTGAATTTTGAAGATTCTAAAATCAACTGTTTGCCAGAATGGTTAGAAAATCTTGAAAACCTACAATATTTATCTTTGGGCAAGAAATACAAACTCAGAAAAGAAGCTCAAAAACGTCTACCAAATTGTAGGATGAACTAAATTAAAACTATGAATACTGAAAAAAGAAGCAATATTATCTCTCTCCTACTTACAGGAGAGCAAACAAATATAGATTTGGCTCAACAGCTTTGTAAAGGGCAAAAAGTAGATTTTGATGAGTTCTTAGAAGAAGTTTTTGTATTAAGTTTTTGGGCTGAGATCTTCCCTAAAGTTATCGGAAAGTACAAACAAAAAAAGAGTCAATTAAAACATTTACTTTCTAACAAAAAGGTGAATGAACGATTGATTTTTAATGATAATTTACCAAAAGAAGAAAACTACTTTTCAAATCTTAAAGAACTCAATTTAAGCGAACTAGAATTAGGTATTTTGCCAGAAAGTATTGGTAGATTAACAAGTGTCGAAAATTTGAATCTGGGGACAAATGAAATTACTGAGTTACCAGAAAGCATTGGAAAGCTCAATAACTTAAAAGAGTTGAAGCTTTGGGATGCTCTTATTCTCACATTACCAGAAAGCTTTGGGAATCTTGAAAGTTTAGAAATACTATTCTTGAATCATGCTCAAATCACTACTCTACCAGAAAGTTTTGGAAAACTCAAGAATCTAAAAGAACTAAGGTTTTGGGAAGCTAAAATTACAGAGTTGCCAAATTCTATTGGAGAATTAGAGAGTTTAGAGACTTTAATCTTGCATAAAAACCCAATTTCTCAACTGCCCGAGAGTTTTGGAAAACTCAAAAAATTAAAAGCACTGAGTTTGGGAGAGACACAAATCACAAGTTTACCAAAAAGCTTTGGAGAATTAGATAATTTAAAGGAATTGGGATTGACAAATACCCAAATTTCTGAATTACCAACAGGATTTAAAAACCTAAAAAACCTTCAAAAACTTACTTTGATAAATACTCAAATCACTGAATTGCCAGAAGATTTTGGAAGTCTAGAAAACCTAAAAGATATAAGTTTAAACGAAACTCCACTTAATCAATTGCCAGATTCTATTGGGGAGTTGGAAAACTTAGAAAGCCTATACTTAAATGATACTCAAATTGCTGTATTACCTGATAGTATGGAAAATTTAGAGAATTTGGAGTCTTTGGCTTTGAATAATACCAATATTTCTCATTTGCCAGAATGGTTAAGTGAATTAGATAATTTGCAAAGAGTTGATTTGTATGGAACAAAAGTCAAAACGCTACCAGATTATATAAAAGACAACAGTGATTTGCGAGTATGGATCGATGAACCAAAGAAAAAAACTTCTTTGGTTGGTGAATCTATTCAGGTTGAGGACAAAGAAAAAAGTAATATCATTTCTCTCTTGATGACAGGAGAAAAGACAAATATAGACCTTGCAGAGCAACTTACTAAAGGACAAAAATTAGACTTTAATGAGCTTTTAGAAGAGGTTTTTATTTTGAGTTTTTGGGAAAAAGCCTTTCCAAAACGCATTGGAAAATACAAACAAAAGAAGAGTCAACTAAAGCCTTTACTCACTGATGAAAAAATAGTCAAAAAACTCACTTTTGATGAAGATTTACCAAAAAAAGATGGTCTCTTCTCTAATTTGATAGGTATTGATTTAAGTTGGGAAGAAAATACTGTAGAACTTGCTGATTCTGTTGCTCAACTGAAGAATCTCAGAAGTTTAGATTTGGCAAGTACGAAACTTGAAACTTTACCAGAAAGTTTTGGAGAATTAAATCAATTGGAAGATTTAAGACTTGATTATGCACCAATTAATCATTTGCCAGAGAGTTTTGGAAGGTTAAGCAACTTAAAACAATTAGGTTTCAAAGAAACAAAATGCACTGTTTTCCCAGAAGTCATCAGTGCCTTGCCTGCTTTGGAAAAGATTGATTTATACCATAATCAATTTACAGAATTACCACAAAGTATCTCTCAACTTACTCAACTAAAGAAACTTGATTTGAGTTGTTGCAGAGAAATCACTGAATTACCAGAAAGTATTGGAGAGTTAAAAGATCTTCAATACTTAAGCCTTAGTAATGTAAAAGCAAAGCTGCCAAAAAGTATTGGAAAGTTAAATAATTTACAAGAGCTTGATCTACTTCATACAGGTCTTACTGAATTGCCAGAAAGCTTCAAACAATTGAATAATTTGAAAAGGTTAAATGTGGGGCATATTCAAACCCATGATTTATTTGATAAAATCACTCATTTAACCAATTTAGAAGTATTAGAATTGGGAGGTTGGGAATTACCAATACCAGAAAGTATTGAAAAACTGACTAAGCTAAAATACATTGAGCTAATCAATGCAGAAACAAGTCTTCCTAATAGTATTGAAAAACTAACTAAGCTGAAAAAATTAGGATTAAGAGGAGTTAAAATGAGTGAACTACCACAGAGTATTACTCAACTTCCTAAACTTAAGGAAATACAACTTGCAAATGCTGATATTGATAAACTACCAGATGGTTTTGATGAAAGATGTAAGATAAAAGTAGATTGGAGAGAAGGAGATGCTTTTCGAAAGAAATTCCCAAATCACCAGTTTAGTAGTAATTTTTAGAAAACAGAAAGCCCACTATTTCAAAAGTAGTGGGCTTTCTATTTTTTAGACCTTATGAGATATTAACGACCATAAGCATTGCGAATAAACTTTCGCTTATTTCTATTGTGTTCATCTAATGTTTGAGCAAAATTATGATAACCACTTCCATCACCTTTTCCACACATATAAATATAATCATGCTCTTTTGAGTTCAATACAGCATCAATTGATTCCTTTGAAGGAACACAGATAGGACCAATTGGTAATCCTTTGATGAAATAAGTATTGTATGGAGACTCTACTTCTGTATGCTTCTTCAACACTCTTTTCAATGAGAAGTCACCTACAGCATACTTTACAGTTGGATCAGCTTGTAACTTGATTCCTTTACGAACACGATTGAGATACAAACCTGCAATCACTGGCTTTTCATCATTTCTGTAAGTTTCACCTTGTACAATTGAAGCAACAATTGCTACTTCATTTGGAGTTAAGTTTAAGGCTTGTGCTTTCTCTAAACGACCATCTTTTGCCCAAAACTTATCATATTCCTTCTTCATACGTTCCATTAATTTCTTGGCATCATACGTCCAATAAATATGGTATGTATCAGGGATAAACATATTAGTTACAGACAAGGTATCAAAACCCAATGTCTCTAGATAAACTTGGTCATTTAATAAAGCTAGAACTTCTTCTGGTTTCGCTTTAATATTTTTAGTTAATTTTTCTGCCAACTCTTCCTTTAAACGAACATTATTAAATGTTAATTTAACAGGCTCTTGCAAACCATTTCTCAAAATTTTGATGGCTTCAATAAAAGTTGAGTTTTTCTTTAGCAAATACCTACCCTCTTTAATATTCTCTGGATAACTCATGATTTTTGCACAAAAACCAAAAGCGATCATACTTTCCCTTTTCACAAAGCCTTCTTGAAATAGTTGTTTCTGTAACTGTTTCCAGCTTGTCCCCTCTTGAATCACCAATACTTTATTCTCTTTTTGAAACAAAATATTAGGAGATTTTACAATTTGATAGATGTAGAAAAAAAAGGTAGCTGAAAGTATTGAAAATATAAGAATTGAATATCCAAAGATTTTTCTCTTATTCATAAAGCAAGTATTTTATACTAAGATTAATGATTGCAAGGTAGAAATATTTTTTGAGTTTTTGCATAATAAAAAAGGGTCATCTTCAGAAAGACAACCCTTTATATCATGTATTTGATTTACAACCTAAGCTAATAACTTTGCTACTGCTTGGTGTACCGCTTCAAAACCAAAACCCTCTAATACTTTTTCAAGTTGTGCTGTAATTTCTTCATTACACAAATTACCAACACTTCCTTCGTGGGTATGATTCACTTCTTTTGAAACATTATCAAAAGAACCATTTTGTACCATATCTCCCACCTTCTTATAAGCATCTCTAAAAGGAAGACCTTCTAAAACAAACTGATTCACTAGTTCTACACTATACAAGTACTTGTATTTGTCATCTTCCAAGATTCCATCTTTGACAATGATTTTATCAAACATAAAACCAGCCATATCCAAGCAATCATTGATTGTTTCAAATGCAGGAAAGAAGCATTCCTTGATCAACTGCATTTCTCTATGATAACCAGAGGGTAAATTTGTAGTCATCATTGTTACTTGGTTTGGAACACTTGCCACAAGATTACATTTCCCTCTCATGATTTCAAATACATCAGGGTTTTTCTTATGAGGCATAATACTCGAACCTGTTGTGTACTCGTCTGGGAATGTCAAGAAACCAAAGTTTTGGTTCATATATAAACATACATCCATTGCCATTCTACTCAATGTAGAAGCAATAGAAGCCAATGCCATACTTACCAATTTTTCTGTCTTTCCTCTACTCATTTGAGCATACACCACATTATAGTTTAGTGTATCAAAACCCAATAACTGAGTAGTCATTGTTCTATTTAATGGAAATGAAGAACCATAACCTGCTGCACTACCCAATGGGTTTTTATTAGCAACTTTATAAGCTGCTTGCAACATTTGTAAATCATCTACCAAACTCTCTGCATAAGCAGCAAACCACAAGCCCAAAGAAGAAGGCATTGCAATTTGTAAATGAGTATACCCAGGAATTAAAACATCTTTGTATTTCTCACTAAGAGCAATTAACTGATGATATAATTTCTCTGTTTGCTCAACAGTTTCTTCAATTTTATGACGAATGAACAATTTCAAATCAACCAAAACTTGGTCATTTCGAGAGCGTCCACTATGAATTTTTTTACCTACATCACCCAGTCTACGAGTTAATAGTAATTCGACTTGAGAATGAATGTCTTCAATACCTTCTTCTATTTCAAAATCACCATCTTTAATTTCTTGATAGATTTTTTTGAGTTCTGCTTGTAGAATTGGTAACTCCCCTTTTTCCAACAAGTCAATACTTGTTAGCATTTCAATATGTGCTAAAGAACCCAGTACATCAAACTCTGCTAGTTGCATATCTAGCTGAGCATCATTTCCTACCGTAAACTCTTCAATTCTTTCAGCTGTAGTAAAGGCTTTCTGCCAAAGTTTTGTTGCCATATCTCCTACTCGTATCTTTTCATTAAAACATCAATAAACTCTACAAAGACATCACTATCTTCATCCCAACCATATCTACCTGCAAAGTTGATCATTAGATAATCAAGTGTTGTATCAAAATCTGTATGTCGATCACATTCTCTTATCACCTCTTCAAAAACGTCTTTTTCATCATTGAATAACTCCTTTCTGAATCTAATTTTTTGATTAAGTGAAAAGCTTGTTCTTTTATTTTGTTCTGCCAAAGCATCCGCTACTGTAGGTCCAGTTTCTTCTTCTTTGAAAGTTTCATTTCTAGTAGGTAGAGCATCATTACCAATGTCATCAAAGAAACTTTTGGTAGATGAATCTGTAGATGCCATTCCATATTCTGCAGCATGACTCTCTTCATAAGACTCTTCCAAAAACATATCCAATGATGCTGGCATCATTTTATTTAATTCATCCACAAAAGCAATTGGATCATGTAAATTTCCTTGGCTTTTTTGATAAATTGTATCAATATATTTCTCTGCTTTATAACGCTGAACAGTCCCTTCATCCTCAAAGTTTTGAATACAACTTTCTATCAGAAATGCATTTATTTTTAAATATTTAAGAGACCCTCTCAATGTTTCAATATCCACAGTTTGCACATCTTTCCCTGCAATAAAATGAGTACATAAGTATTCATTAGGATTGAAAACTAATTCTAGGGCATCATAAATCGCATTATATAAAAGAGTATTAAATGACTTTTCTTTTACCTTAATATGATGAGATAATGTATTCTTAAACTCTGTTAATACTTCTTGTACACTTGGGTGATCAAAATCGAAAAATGGGCTTTTTACTTTTTCAATTTCTTGCTCCCAAGCTAATAACAAGCTTTTTAACATAAAAAAATTAATTTGTGGAATAGGTGTAAATTCAAGAATATCCTTTCCTGTTACAAATTGTCTTTTTGCAAAAAACTCTTTGGTTAATTGTTCTTGAAGTTGAGCTGTATAAGTCTCAATTCCTTTATATTTTACATTATATGTTTTCATAAACCCATTATGATATAAAATCAATACATCGTACAAAAATACAACAAAAGGTACTTAGATTTGATATAAATCTAGGCTATTTTTGATAAATAATACAATTATTCTGAACAAATTACGATATTATTAAGATATATATATAGAGCATAAAATCACACACTATAATGTTTATGAAACGTTTCACTTCTCTATTGCTTTTATTACTTTCTATTGTTGGGTATGCTACAGACGACTTATATGGAGTAGGTACTTGGGAATTTCATTTTCCATACAATAAACCTAGTCATCTTGTCACTACTAATAATCGTATTTATGCCGCTTCTGAGAATAGTATTTTTTATGTTGACAAAGAAGATAATAGTGTTCAAAAATTATCAAAAAAAGATGGATTGAGTGATATTGAGGTTGGAGCAATGGCATACAGCTCAAAATACAATACATTAATTATTGCATACAAAACTGGTAATATTGACCTTATCATCAATGAATCTGAAATCCTTACAATTGATGATATCACAAGAGCTAATATTGTTGGTTCCAAAAGTATTAATCATATCAATATTCATGATAACATAGTATATCTTTCTACTGATTTTGGTTTAATTCAGCTTGATATTGTTAACTATGAGATAAAGGATAGCTACCGAAATATCGGTAACAATGGGAAGCAAATTGAAATTCATCAAAGTAGTATTAACGATCACACAAAAGAAATTTTTATCCTTTGTGAAGAAGGCTTATTAAAGGGAAGTTTAGCAAATAATACCAACCTATTAGATTACAATAATTGGGAAACAGTATTTGATACTACTGCAAAAATAAGTGATGTTGTAACACTAAATCAAAATACTTATATCTATCATGATTTCAATCAAAAAGTTTCTTACCAAAAAGAAGGTAACTGGATAGATTTTATGGCTAATGATACATTAGCTACTCGTTCCATCAATAGTTTTTTACATGATGAGAATTCTAATAGTATTCTCATGAGTTTTGGTGATTTTGTTTTTCAAATAAAAGACACTAATAACTATGATATTTTCCATTCTAACACATGGAGACCTCAAATAACACAAATTGACCAAGAAGGTATACAATGGACGACAACAATAAGTAATGGAATTCGCTCTAATTTTTTTGGAGAATGGCAAGATATATTTCCAAATGGTCCTGCCAACAATGATATATCAAAGTTTTATCATTACAAAGGAAAACAATATGTACTAAGAGGAGGCTATACAGCTCCTTACTATACACCATCTTTTAGTTCACCAACCATCTATTTATTTGAAGAACAAGACTGGACAAAAATTACCACAGGGACTGCTTTTGGGTATACTGATATGACTTATAATCCCTCAAACCAAAGATATTACTTTGCTAGTTTTGGAGGAGGTTTAGTTTATCAAGAAAATGATGGCACTTATGTACGATTAACCTCAGAAGATGAAGGAGTACCTCTTCAAAGCCTTAATAGAATCTCATGTGTTGAGCTTGATAACGACAACAATTTATGGTTAGTTTCTTACCTTGCTAGTGGAGAGCCTTCTCTACACAAGTTAACTCCTGACCATCAGTGGACAAGCTATACAATTGATAACCAGTATGCAAGTAGATTTCTTGACATGACTATTGATGATTATGGAGTAAAATGGTTACGTATTAAAGGTACAAGCAATAGTAATGGATTATATGCTTATGACGAAGAAGCGAATCAAGGAAGATATTTAACGAGTAGTTTCTCTAGAGGAAACTTGCCTGATGAATCGATCAATGATGTAAAAAAGGATTTGGAAAATCGTATCTGGGTGGCTACCAATAATGGTGTGGCTGTTTTTGATAATCTAAGAGCGACAGCAGGTGATGTACAAACTTCAGAAGTATTTTTAACAGAAACACAATGTAGATTACCCATTGTTGCAGAACAAGGTTTGCCAATGTTATTGGGTGAAGTAGCAAATTGTATTGCAGTAGATGGAGCTAATCGTAAGTGGATTGGTACAAACAGTGGTTTATGGTTATTTAATGACAATGGTACACAGGTGATTCAAAAGTTCGACACTGAAAATAGTCCTTTACCTACCAATGAAATCACAGCATTAGATATTAATGGAGAGACAGGGGAATTATTTATTGGAACAAGATTGGGAGTCATTACTTATTGGGAAGGAACAACTACAGCAGAACCAACTCATGAAGAAGAATTGAAGATTTTTCCTAATCCAGTAAATCTAGCAAATGCCGAAGTATTAACAATTCAAGGATTAGCAGAAGGAGCAACTGTAAAAATCACAGACATTACAGGACGTGTTGTTAGTGAAAAAATTGCACTAGGAGGTACTGTTGTTTGGAATGGATTTAATGTGAATGGTTTAGCTGCAGAAACGGGAATTTACCTTATCTACTCTGTATCGGAAGATGGAGAAGAAGGTTTTGTTGGTAAATTTGCTTTGATAGAATAAGAGATGTTATTCAAAACAAAAGGAATTGTACTTGGATATATTAAGTACAAAGAAACTTCAATTATTGCCAAAGTATATACTGAACAATTTGGATTAATACCATACATTGTCAATGGAGTAAGAAGTAAAAGGGGTAAAAATAAAATTGCTCTTTTTCAAGCACTCACTTTGTTGGATTTGGAAACATACCATAGAGAGGGCAAAGATATTCAACGTTTTTCTGAAGCAAAATGCAACCCTCCATTTCAATCAATTCCTTTTGAATTCATGAAAAGTACTGTGGCAATGGTATTATCTGAATTATTAAGCAAGTGTACACCTTTGTATCCAGATAAAGCTATTTTCAATTTTCTTCATCATTCCATCATTGCCTTGGATCAAATGCAGGAAAATCATGAGAATTTTCTACTCATTTTTTTATATAAATTCACTCATGTATTAGGTATCGTTCCAGATAGTTTTGAAGATTTATTAGAACAAATAAATCAGGCAAATATTGACTTTCAGCATGAAGAAAATATTGATGAAATTTTACTATTTGAACAAATAGAATCAGCTAGTTATTCTCAAAAAATACACGCAACTTATTTAGAAAGGAGAGCAATGCTACAATGTTTATTAGCTTATTATCGTGTTCATTATGATAATTTAGGGGAGCTAAAAACACTCCCCATTTTACAAGAAATCCTACACTAATATTCAGAGATTATAAACCTTGAACAGAAATTGGAACATTTATCGTTTGCCCATCTCTTAGTGTAAATGTAACGATGCACTCATTTTTCGACTTCCATGTAAACTTTACATTTTTTTCGGATAATTCATCTGCCTGAACTTCAATAGAAGCTGTTTGTGTTTTTTCTTTTACAGTCATTGTGATATCTGCCTTCCAAGGATCTAAAGCAACCATACGACTTCCCTGTACTGTTACTGTAATTTGTCCATCTGCAGAAGAACTTGTTAATATTTCACTTGTTTCATTTTTACAACCCGTTAAAAATAACAACCCAATCAATGTGATAAATACAATTTTTAATTTCATAAGCTTCTTAATTTATTATTATAAATACTCTGTTTAGAAAAAGTTACAACTAAAATCATAATAAATTAAAGTTTTTATACTTTTTTGCTCCAAACAAATAGTTACATTTTATGCTTTTGATTGATATAGAAATAGCATTTGTGAAATTCTTTGTATTTTAGATGTATGAGTAAGAAAATTTCATTTTATCTTTTTTTCTGGAGTATCAGTCTTTTTGCTTTCAGTCAAAATATCTTGGACAATCAAGATTATCTTAAGTTTATTGAAAACAAAGGGCAATGGGATAAACCAATTCTCTTTAAAACAGATATTCCAAATGGAGTACTTTTCTTAGAAAAAAATACATTGACTTATAATTTCGTTGATGGAGAGGAATATGCTGCTACACATCAACATGGAACAGGTCATGAACATTCCGAAGAAGAACATCATCTTAATAAAATGCACTTCCATGCATTTTCTGTAGAATTTTTAAATGCTAATGCTCAAACTACAGTAGAAGGACAAAATGCTTATCGTGAAAAACGAAACTATTTTTATGGTAACACACCAAGTACAAATGTTCAAGCCTACCAAAAAATTGACTACAAAAATATTTATGAGGGCACGACATTATCAATTTTCCAACATGGAAATAGTTTGAAATATGAATTTCGTGTTGAACCTCACTTTCGTACCAAACCCAAAGACATTAAACTAAAATATACAGGTGTAGACTCACTTTTTGTTAAAAATGAAGAGTTACACATTGTAACATCCTTAAATGAAATCGTAGAAGCAAAACCTTATGCTTATCAAATTATTGGAGGAGAAAAAAAAGAAGTAAAGTGCAGATTTGTAGTCAAAGGAGATATTCTTTCTTATAAAGTAGGGCGCTATAACAAGAAATTTCCATTAGTAATAGATCCACAACTAATCTTTTCTACTTACTCTGGGTCTACTGCTGATAACTGGGGGAATACAGCTTGTTTAGATACAGAAGGAAACTTATACACTGGAGGAACAATATTCCCATCCCCTACTGATGGTTTCCCGGCTACTTTGGGAGCCTATCAATCAGATTTTCAAGGAGGAGGTACAGACATTGGTATTCTTAAATTTGATTCGAGTGGTACAAATCTACTTTATGCCACTTATATTGGTGGAAATGACTCAGAAATTCCTACAAGTTTAATCGCAAATGATAAGCAAGAACTCTATATCTTGGCAATGACAGGCTCTGATAATTTTCCTACCTCAGAAAATGCTTATCAAAAAGAATTTAAAAAAGACACATCTAATGGAAAATGGTTAGTAAATGGACAAGTTGTATCTACTGATATCAACTCTTTTTCTTCTAGCACATTAAAAGATGGAGATCAAGTTCAGTTTATATTTGATAATCAATATTGTAATAATCGTACTTATACAGTCGATTCTTCTAATGTTATTACGATCTCTACTAATAAAAAATTAAGAGCAGAAATTACAGGATCGCATAAGAATTTCTGTGCAGGAGATAATATCACTTTTTCAGTTACCCATAATAGCAATCAACCTGAATACTCTTGGTTTGTGAATAATCAATCAGTAAACAATAATACTCCTTCCTTTACAACCAATACACTAAATGATCAAGATATTGTCACTTGTATTATTTCTGATGCTATATGTAATGAACAAGTAACTTCTAATGAATGGCAAGTAAACGAAGTGACAGGACAAAACTTATCTACAATTCCATTCATTCGTGAACCTGAAACAATTTGTAGCTCTTCCTTTATCTCACTCGAAATAGATGATAAACTAATAGGAAATACTTCCACAATTATTTGGAGGAATAAACAAGATACAATTCCTCTTCCCAACAATACTTTTATACTAAGTGGTACTAGTTCTCTTAATGATACACTATTTGCTATCATTAACTCTTCACTTTCTTGTTTGTCAAACACGGGTCTTTTTAGTGATACTATTATTGTAGATAATTCTCAACAACTTTCATCTTCTGTAGAATGGCAAACAGAAAGTATTGATCGTTGTACAGGTGCTATTTCTTTGTCTCTTAGTACCAATAATATAGGGGCAGGAAGTAGTTATAGTTGGTACTATGAAAATGATTTAATTGGTACAAGTATAAATCCTTTTTTCAGATACAACAATGCACAAGAAGGTTCTTATAAAGTAATTATTGACAACAACTTAGGATGTATTGATACTGCTCAAACAACACATGAGAGAATATTTCGACTTAAGCTTCCTTTTGAAATTACAAGTTCTGAGGACTCCATTTGTGTAGGAGAAACCATTGATTTCACTACTAATATTGCACTAATAAACGAACAATTGAGCATAGATCCATTCGTAACAAATACTGGAAGAAGTGGTGGTTATGCATTTAATCAAGGAACAGACTTTGCCATTATTCATTTGAATGCCAAAGGAGATAGTTTATTAGCTTCTACATTACTAGGAGGAAATGATGATGATGGTGTTTTGGAACGATTTAGTCTTTTGAATAATAATTATGGTGATATTCTAAGAGGAGATATCAACATAGATTCTTTAGGAAATGTCTATGTAGCTAGTGTTACAAAATCAGTTGATTTTCCAATTGTGAATGGAGCACAAGCAGATTTTGGTGGAGGTAATACAGACGGAGTGGCTTTTAAATTCTCTAGTGACCTTAGTACATTACTTTGGAGTACTTATATAGGAGGGGTAAATGATGATGCTCTATATTCTATTCAAAGAGATAGTGAAAACAATGTGTATGTAGCTGGTGGAGCATTAAGTGATAGCTTAGGAACAGATTCCACTTATTCCCCACAATTAAATGGGGATGTGGATGCCTTTGTGAGCCACATCAAAAATGATGGCTCAGAATTTTTGCATAACACTTATTTTGGAACAAGTTCTTATGATCAAGCTTATTTTGTTCAATTAGATGATGATAATGAAGTTTACATTTTAGGACAAACAAAAGGAGAACTTCCTCTCTTACCAAACAATTCTGTTTATCATCAAGAGAGAGCAGGTTTATTTGTCACTAAATTTGATTCTACTTTATCTAATATTATTTTCTCTACAACCATTGGTGATACCATTTCAACAGATGCAATTATTCCTAACATCTCTCCAACTGCATTCTTAGTAAATGAGTGTGAGAACCTTTTCATTGCAGGTTGGGGTGGACTTACTAATTCAAGTAGAGGTGGTTATAATGGAGGTTTTACTTTTAATCTACCTGTTACAGAAAATGCTTTTCAGACAACTTCTGATGGTAGTGATTTCTATATGATGGCTATTCAAAAAGATTTGAATCAATTATTATATGCTACTTATTTTGGAGGACAATTATCTGCTGAGCATGTAGATGGAGGAACGAGTCGATTTGATGAGAAAGGGATTGTTTATCAGTCTGTTTGTGCTGGTTGTGGCGGTTTTAATGATTTTCCTATTTTCCCTGCCGAAGACAATGACCCTAATACCTACCCTAAATCTCATGGTCGCAGTGGAATTGATGGATGTAATAATGGTGTGATTAAATTTGATTTGGCATTATTAGAGGCGAGAATGGAAATAGAGATTGCTTGTGACAATCAACTCCTTTTAAAGAATCAAAGTGTGGGTGGTATTGATTATACTTGGGACTTTGGGGATGGAAATTCTAGATTTAGAGAAGATACTACTCAATTCTTTTATCAATATGATAGTGCAGGCACTTATACAATTCGTTTAGTAGCAAAAGACATCACAACTTGTACTGCTTTTGATACTACTGCACAAATCGCAATTGTCCCTTCGCAGCTTTCACAAAACCAACAAGATACAATTTGTGCTGAAGAAAGCATTACATTAATACCTACTCAAAAAGAGGGAGCGACTTATGAATGGTTTCCAACAGATTATTTGGCAAGTAATAATGCTTCACAAGCAACAATCACTCCTACATCAAACTATTCTTATGTGGTAAGTATTACAGATACAAATGGTTGTATTCAAAGAGACACATTAGCCATTGAAGTAATTCCTCAACTAAAAGCAGGAATAAAGTTTGACATTAATTGTGATAATCCTGAAGAATTAGGCATCATCAATAGTAGCCTCAATGGAATTAACTTTACCTGGAACTTTGGAGATGGAACAGCATCACAAACAACTCAAGATACCAGTCAATTTATTCATCAGTATGATACAACAGGAATATATACTGTTCAGTTAATTGCACAAGACACTAGTACCTGTACAGCAGTTGATACAATTTCACAACAAGTTCTTATTCCTTCTTTAATCTCACAAAATCAAAGAGACTCTATTTGTCTTGGTTCTAGTATTACTTTGGTACCTACTCAAAAAGAGGGGGCGACTTATGAATGGATACCTACTGGATACCTAGATTCTAGTAATGTGATGCAAGCCACTATAAACCCTACTTCGGATTATGTTTATATTGTTTCTATTACAGATACTAATGAATGTGTACAAAGAGATACATTGGTAGTACAGGTGAAAGATTTTCAACCAAATATTGGAGCACAAATTATAGGGAGTTGTAGTAATTTTCCTACAGTGCTTTTTAATGATAGTACCCGTTTGTATCTAAATCATGTTTGGGACTTTGGGGATGGTACAATAAGTACAGATCCTCAACCTCAATACCTCTATGATAAATATGGAACTTATAACATTAGTGTAGAAGTAAGTGACAACCAGTGTGTTTTTAGAGATACAGCACAAATAACAATTGATCCTCTTTATGTGCCTAATATTGTGACTCCTAATAAAGATGATCGCAATGAAGAATTTATCATTAGTGGAATTGAGAATAATGGGGATTGGAAGCTTGAAGTTTATAATCGTTGGGGAAAAGAAATCTACCTCAATGATGAATATGATAATACTTGGACTGGAGAAGATTTGGAAGATGGTACTTATTATTATCTACTCACTGCACCAGATGAAACAACCTGTAAGGGTTGGATATACATTGTAAGATAAATCAAAAAAAGGATACTGTTATTCAGTATCCTTTTTTGGTCTTGTAGGTATTTTTACTTTCAAAGCTGAAGGCTTTTTATCTGCTTCCCCTGAATCAGCTACTGACTTCTTACTTGGTATCTTCACCTTCAAAGCTGAAGGCTTTTTCTCAACTTCCCCTGAATCAACTACTGGCTTCTTACTTGGTATTTTTACTTTCAAAGCTGAAGGCTTTTTCTCAACTTCTTCTGAATTAGCTACTGGTTTCTTACTTGGTATCTTTACCTTCAAAGCTGAAGGCTTTTTCTCAACTTCTTCTGAATTAGCTACTGGTTTCTTACTTGGTATCTTTACCTTCAAAGCTGAAGGCTTTTTCTCCGCTTCTTCTGAATTAGCTACTGGTTTCTTACTTGGTATCTTTACCTTCAAAGCTGATTTAGGCTTTGAAGTTTCTGTATTTTCTCCATTACCAGTCTTCTTAGTAGTAGGTATTTTAACTTTTAAAGGAGCTTTTGGTTTTGGTTTGATATCTTCCCCTTCACTTTCTGTTACTTTTTTGGCAGAAGGACGAGCAGGAATTTTAACTTTTGGAGTAGGTTTAGCAATTTTCTTTTCTGTACCTTCCTCTGTTGTCTCTACCTTTTTCTTGGAAGGAATCACAGGTTTTACTCCTCCTATTTTTGGTTTGCTTGCCCTACCAACCTTGATAGCAGGTTTAGCAACAGGCTTTGAAGCTTTCTTCTTAACAGGAATTTGATCTTCTGGAAGAGGATATCTTCTACGAATTGGATTAATCAAATATAGTTTTTGTTGTGTAAAACTTTGAGGACTGACTTGGTTATACACATTTTCCAATTCATTCCACAAAGCAGGTTCTTTTTCCTTAAAAACCTTAGGGTCTATACGCTTATCTTTGCAATAATCCTCAAAAAGTTCCATGCTATTATTTCTTCAATTTCCCTGCTAATTGTCCACAAGCAGCATCAATATCCTTTCCTCTACTTCTTCTCACATTGACAACAATTTTTCGTTTCTCCAAGTATTCAGCAAACTTATCAATTGCATCTTTTTCTGCATTTAGATAATCTGCTTGAGCAATTGGGTTGTATTCAATAATGTTAATCTTACTTGGAATCTGCTTAGCGAACTCATACAGTTCCCTAGCATCCTCTATCCCATCATTAAACTTATTGAAGACAATGTATTCAAATGTAATTTTGTTTTTGGTCTTGTCATAATAATACAACAAAGACTCTTTAAGAGCTTCTAAAGTATTACTCTCATTAATAGGCATAATCTGATTACGCTTCTCATCATTTGCAGCATGAAGGGATAAAGCTAAATTGAACTTTACTTCATCATCACCCAACTTCTTAATCATTTTGGCAATTCCTGCAGTAGATACAGTAATTCGTTTAGGAGACATTCCTAGACCATTCTCAGAAGTGATTAACTCCACAGAATCTAATACACTTTTATAGTTTAGTAAAGGCTCTCCCATTCCCATGTAAACAATATTTGTTAGTGAATGGTTATAACGCTCCTCTGCTTCATTTTTTATCAAAACTACTTGATCATAGATTTCTGCAGCATCCAAGTTACGTTTACGATCCATATAACCTGTAGCACAAAACTTACAAGTCAATGAACAACCTACTTGTGATGAAATACAAGCAGTCATTCGTGTATCAGTAGGAATCAAAACTCCTTCTACATCATTTTTATCAGCCAATGAAAAAGCATATTTCACTGTATTATCATTACTCACTTGGCTAGTACCAATGCTTACTGGACGAAACTCATAATGATTTGTCAATGTCTCTCTCAATTTGATGGAAAGATTGGTCATTTCATCAAAACTTTGAACAGACTTTTTCCACAACCACTCATTGATTTGTTTGGCTTTGAAGGGCTTCTCATTTTGTTCCTTCAAAAAGTCTTTTAGTTCCTTGAGCGATGCTTTTCGGATGTCTTTTTTTACTTGGGGCTGAGTCATGGTGCAAAGTTACACTTTTTTAGATAGTACCTAAAATGGATTTAAAACTTTCAGGAATCATTGCCATCTTTCTTTTTTCATAATCAAAACAAAGCATTCCTGTCTTGATATGTGCTACTTCTTTTCCTGTTTCTTGATTTGAAATACGATAAATCAGATCAAAACCAATGCGAGAAACATCTTGGACTCCTAATTCTACCTTCAATTTGTCTCCTAAAAATACTTCTGCTTTATAAACTACAGCACTATCAGTCATAATAAGACCAATATTATCACCCACAGATAATTCAGATAAATCATTTGCTTGTAAAAACCTCACTCTTGTTTCATGAGCATATAACAAAAAACGATCATTCCCTACATGACCACCATAATTTAAGTCCCCTACTTGAGCAACTAATTCTGTTTCAAAAATGTATTTCTCTGGTAAATCTATTTTTATTCTTGCCATTTTCTTTTTTTCCGAAAGTAAACCACAAGGCACAAAAAAAGCAAGCTTCTTTCAAAACTTGCTTTCTAAACTTATTTTCTAGGGATATTCCATCTATGATTTAATAATCCGTTTGGTATAGATCTTTGTTCCTTTTGTAAATTGTAAGTAATACATACCTGACTTTTCAATAGAAAGGTTGTATTCATAATCACCAATTTGCTGTGTTTCATTCACCACTACTTCCAACAAATTTCCCAAGGCATCATATACCTGTATAGAAACATCTGTTGACTCACTTAATCCATAAGATAATGTTGTATTTTCTAAAAAAGGATTAGGATAAATTTCTAGCTCCTCTGCAAAAATAGGTGCAGTAAGAAAAGAAAAGATGAGAAAGAGTAGTGTCAAATATTTTTTCATAGGCTATCGTGTGTTTTTTACTAATAAAGTATAAGTATATTTACGGTAGGGATTTATAAAATGTTTTTCGATGGATATTATCACTAAGCGTTTTTTTCAGGCTTGTATCATTGTGCTACTCACTATCTTTACACAAGTAGGAGGAATCATTTGGCTTTTGTGTTATCCTATTTTTTTGTTGATAAGAGATAAAGTTCTTGATAAGTGGTGGAAGCGTCTTGCTCAATTTGGTTTATTTTGCTTGGTCTACCTCTTAATTTGTGCATTTCTTATTCCTCGTCTTGCCGAATCTTTCTCTAATCGAGTACCTTTACCAGTTTATTCAAATGAAAAACTACAACCCATTAATATTTTTACTTGCCTAATGAATCGCCACTATGTGAGTCCAAGCCTAAAACAAACCCTTGAAAAAACAGCAAAAGATTTTGAAGAACTACACGCTCACGGAATTGTTGGGTACTTAGATGGTAATTTTCCATTTATCAATGGTTTCCCTTTGCTTCCTCATAAAAGTCATAGTGATGGACAAAAAGTAGACTTGGCTTTTTTATATACCAATACAAACAGTAAGCTTCCTATGTATGGAGAAACAGTAACTGCCTTTGGTTATGGAATGTTTGAAGGGCCAAAAGGTGGAGAATTGAATATGCCTAAACGCTGTAAAAATAAAGGAGCTTGGCAATATGATGCCATTAAATACTTTACTACCAATCGAAAAAGGGCTTCTATGAAGTTTGATGAACAACGTACACGAGACTTGTTATTGCTTTTGATTAAAAAGAAAAATATCAAAAAAATCTTCATTGAACCACATCTCAAACAACGATTGAGGTTGTCTCAATATAACAAAGTGCGTTTTCATGGTTGTGGGGCTGTTCGACATGATGATCACATTCACATACAAGAATAAAAAAAGCCCCACTCTTGTGAGTAAGGGCTTCTTAAAAACAAACAACTTTTTGAGAAAAACGAATACTCATCTTTTAACATTAACCATGCCAAAACAAATATTCTTTACTCTTTATTTAATTTATTTTTAATTTTATCTTTTAGTTTACTAACACCATTTTCTGCATCGTCTACTACATTTTCTGTAGCATTTTGTACATCATTTGCTACATCTCCTACTCCATCAGCCACATCTTCTGCTACATTTTGTACATCATCAGTAACATTTTCAACACCATCAGTAACATCTCTTGTTACATTTTCAACTCTATCTCTCAACTTTTCTGCTTGAGTCTTTTCTTCACAAGACACCAATGAAAGTACCATAGCTGAAACAGCAATTAAAATAACTTTTCTCATCTCTCTATCTAAATTTTATATTTACTATGTAAATTACTATTAATTAATTCTTTTATCAAGTTTATTAAAAATGTCATCTATATTTATGACCAAAACTAAAAAACGATGAAAAGAAAAGTACTTCTCTTATTTACATTAGTAGCACTGTCTGAGCTGCTATTTAGCTGTTGGAAATACGATGATGATTGTATAGTAGCAAATTATTATGAAAATATCATTGGCATTAGCAGTGACATTATTCAAGTAAGGGATACTATTACCTGTTATGAGCAGACAACTAGTGATAGTATAATCTGTAGAAACACAAAAATAATTAATCTTCAAGAAGATAGTGCAATAATTAAAAATCAAGAGTTTCACATAAAACTTCAACTTGGTATACAAGCAGTATCCATAAGCGAACCTACTTTTTCGATATTCACACCAGCTTATGCTTGTCCTCCTAGCACATCCATAGGACTAGAAACACCTATTAGTAGACTAGAAGTTCGATGTAATCAAGAAATTTTAGGTATAAAAAGTGGGGAATTAATTAATGATAAGCTATCATTCATAAATGATATTTATAGTGATGAGAAATTATCTACTGATGAATGGTTATCAAAAGTAAATGCTACTGATAATTCCTTCTATATAGGTCAACCTTATTTGAAGTTTAATGAACCAATCAATTCTTCAGAGTTTCTAACTTTTGAAATCACGATTACTTTAGAAAATGGGGAAAAGTTTTCAACCACCACAAATGCTATAAAAGTTATTGATTAATTAGTATCATTATTGATAGGAAGTTTACTTATCACTTTCTATTCAGGTTTTCAACTCAAAAAACACAATCCATCTATGAAATCACTTTTATCAATACTCATTTTTACTCTCTTAAATACTGTAAGTATCTTTTATGCTATTGGAGGAGAAAATTCATTATCATTACACAATAAAAGTAATCATATTATCCTTGGTTCTACTCATAGTGTGTATGGTATTGCAACAGGAGTTCATCTCAATAAACACCCAATGATTGAGTTGGGGTACTCTAAATATTCTTATGGGCAAGTAAGCTCTTATGGTAGTAGTTATACCTTAGAAAATTATTTTATTAATGATTTAATCATTGCTCCCAAAGCAAATTATTGGGCTAATTTATTTGGAGTAAATGTGGGTTTTAGTGTTCCTTGGTACTTTAACTTTCATGGTGACAATAGCATCAAATTTCGCCCAGAAATAGGAATTGGGTATGCTGCTTTCAAAATAAACTACTCTGCCAATATTTCAATTACAAACAGAGATATGAAAAATATCGGAACTCACTTTCTTTCCATCAATTACTACATTAGACTCAAGGAAAAAGAAAAGTTAGAATAAACTAAAAATGGTCGTTTATTAGAACGACCATTTTTGTACAAAAAAGTGAGATTAATCTTATTTTACTATATACCAATTATAAAACTCAGATCATTACCACGTTATTTCGTATTCATAATGTGGTTCTCCCTTTAATAATTTAATATTTCCTGTGGTTACATTAAACATTTCTAGAATACCAAGAAATACTCCATCATATAATTTTTGATGATAGCCAGGAGCTGGAGCTTGAACAATTACATGTCCATCTTCTTTTTTTATAAATGTTCTTGGCAAGACATGATCTACTCTATGATTTTTAGCATATGCTTCTGCTTCAAAAACAATCAAGTCCAAAGGAGTTTCTATGGTTGGAGGTAAGCCTACAGAGTGTTTAACTGTTGGAAAAACCCTTTTTCCTACCTCTATGATTGCTTCTACCCCTTTTGGTGAAGCCTTGGCAAAATTCACAATGAATCCATTAAAAATTTTAGTATCATACCATCCTTCATCTTCTAGCTGAAACCAGTGTTTTCCTATTTTTTCAAATAACACTTTATCACAAAAGTCAAGAGCATCTTTATGATTTGATAAAGACATCAAAGATGCTGATAGTTTGATAAATTTTCCTTTTACTTCCGCCATATATAAAAATATTTAAAATTATGAATACATCACAAGACTAGTTTATATAAACAGGTTTATTATTATTAATAAAAACGTAAAAAACTAAACATTTTTTTGTTTATAAAAGTTTAATTATTAACATATTATAACTCACAAAAGCTTATTATAATTTTCTGCGTTTAAGCTGATAGTTAGTTGCTTTGAAGGCTTTCTTTTTAGCTCCTTTCAATTGTTCTTTTCTTTCTGTGAGAATCTCTAGATCATCAAGAGTATTGCGTTGAGTGAGAATAGATTGTTCAGAAATCCCCTCATTCAACTCCTCTAATTCTCCTGCAATAGTTTCCTGAGAATGGCGAATAAGTTCTTTTGCATTATCATAATCACCTTTTTCGAGAGCATCTAGTATTTTGTCTGTTTGAGCATTTGATTCAAACAATATTTTTTTCTGAATGACTTCTTCATTTTTGTGCTTGTCAAAAATTTCTTGATCTGTAGTCTGTTTTACACTGATGTTTTGTTGAATACTTTTTCGTTGGAAGTTTTCTGCATCATCATAGCTAAGTGTGGCTGAGAAATCAATCTTTTCAGAGAACTCTTTTTCCACTTTTAGTTTTAATAATATTCCTTTTTCTTCCTGTGCAAAAATATCATTGAAATTTAGCACAATGTCTTTTCCATTTTCTTGGTAAGGATATCCACCAAATAAAGTATCCAAAGAAACTTCGCTAGGCAAACTCAGAGTCAAGCTGGTATTTTGAGTTACTACAGAAAGTAATCCTTGCAGTTCTTCTTTGAAGATGGTTGGAATTTGCTCAGGACTTTCGATAAAATAATAATTACCATTTCCTTCATTGGCAATTCCTGTCATAAGATCTTCATTGAAATGATTACCCACCCCAAAAGTAGAAAGGCTCATCCCTTCTTCTAAATTTTTGTAACGAGCGATTTTTTCCAATTCTTTGAGATCTGTGATTCCTACATTGGCAAGTCCATCAGAAAGTAATAAAACCCTATTGACTAATTTGCTGTCATAGGTTGATTGAACCTGTGCATATCCCTCAAGCATTCCACCACTTAAGTTGGTGCATCCAGCTACTTCAATTTTATCCACAATTTGTTTAAGTATCTCTTTGTTTTCCACCTTCTGAGATTTTGAAAGTAAGTCCACATAATCATCATACATGATAAGAGATAGATTATCTTGAGACTTTAAATTGTCAATAATAAAATTAATTGCCTTTTTAGAATAGTCAAGTTTAGCGCCTGACATAGATCCGCTTCGATCCAAAACGACCGAGATATTAAGAGGAGGATTTTGATGTTTCGTTTTTAGTTCTTGCCCAAGAAGGGAAACATACAAATAGATAAAAGTGTCTTCTTGGTTTTTTGGTTTTACATAAAAGCTATTATTAGTGCTGATTGAAAAACATAGCTTGTCATTTGACTGGCTTACTTTGTTCATTGATTTGAAGTTATATAAATTTAAAATTAAAAATGCTTTAGAGTTATTATCGAAACTTTGAGAAATGAAGTTGTGGTTTTGTAGGTCTTCTTTCGAAATACAGTCCTATATTTCTTGATAGATTTTTTAATCAATACGAATGTTTTTGGTTATAAATCTATACATTACATAACCTGTTTCATACTACTGGACAAAAATAAGAAGAAGTGAAAAAAGCGTTATCTTTAGCTTCCTAGTTCAAAAAACAACATGCTTAAATCACTTCTGTCCGAAATT
>JAAEPT010000142.1 GCA_024232295.1 Cytophagales bacterium | reverse complement strand
GATATCGCTTACTCTTATGATTTCAATTATTCTGACTTGAATAACTACAATGCAGGTTCACATGAAGTATTGGTTGGTCTAAGACTACCAAACCATGAGCATAAGCCACCACCATCACAGTTCTGGTAGGATCTCTACCAAACTTAAATAAAATAACAAAAAAGGCTTCTTATGTTTTACACATAAGAAGCCTTTTTTATTGAGCTTACTTTTCTTGTATTCTCTCTTCTAACAAATCTGTCAGTTCTGCAATGGTAAAATATCCATTCCTTTGGATTGAAGATGTAAAACGAAAGAAACTTCTTTTGCTAAAGCTTCTTCCTTTCCTTCATCAAAAGCAGTATCTAAAGAGTTCTTCAAGTCTCGATAGTATTTCAAACTATCTTCATAGCTCAATAGTTATTTCTGGTCTAGTTTGGCAATTTCTGCTACCTCGAAGAGTTGTTCAAATACTTGTTCTTGGAGCTTTGGGGGAATATTTTGGAGCCTTTCTAAATTTTTGATGATGTACATCCACTTATCAAACCTTGTTTCTAACTCTTCTAAGGTTTTCTGAAACTTGGGTATTTCTAAGTAGATAAAAGTTAATTTATCATAGAATATTTTGTGGGTTTCAATGTCCGATAATTTGACATCATAGCGATATTTATGGGGTTCGTTTTCATCTTCTTCAAAAATAAAGTCCAAAATGGCAATGGTATAAACAGCCTTTAACTCATAGTTCCACCTTCCTTTTTTGACTTGTTCTCTGATGGGAAAAGTAGCATAATACACACCTCTATCCTTGAAGAAATTTTGCTTGGTCTTTTGAAGTTCTACAATAAACTTTTCTCCTTTATCATTGATACAATACAAATCAAAAATTGCCTTACGGTTTTCTTCTTGATCTAAATGCTCATTTTTGAGATAAGTCAAACCTTTAATTTCTCCTTCTTACTCTCTCAAAAGCTCATTCAAAAAGTCTAATAATAAATTTTCATTGGGTTCTTCTCCAAATAACTTCTTGAAACCAAAGTCTGTAAAGCCTTCCGTAATGTAAAGGTATTGATTTTGGAAATACTTATGAGTAAAAAATAATCCCTTATTCTCTAAATCTTGATTTACAGAATTCATAGATTTTCTTGATAAAACACAATCCTGTAAATCCTATAATCATCATAATCCTGCTTCTGACAAAAAGAAAAAGCTCTCCAAAAAGTACCATACAAACACTTTTGGAGAGCTTTCAATTTTTCTAAATGTAGAGAGTATTAGGTAATACCTTTTTTTCTATCAATGAAATGATTAATTGAGGTGGCAAAGAAAAGAATCACAAGAGTAATAAAAGAAAAATAAGGCAATACAGCAAAAAGATAAGCATCATATAGTTGGTTTTCAATAATTACTATATCTATTTCGTCTCCTATATCAGGAGCTATTTCACTCAACTGTAAACGATATGTATACAAAGAATCAATTCCTTGTACCTTTAGTTTATAAGTTATGTAAGAACCCATGCTTTTATCTATTACTACAGAAGAATAAATTAGATAATCTCCTCTTACATATTTATAACCACGAACCAATTCTTTATGATTTATAAAAGCATTAATAATCGTCCCTATAACAAATGTAACTATTCCTATTTTCACTCTTGAACTCATAATTCGAAGTTATTTAATTTCTACCAAAAATAACATACTGCAAACAAGTTGTACAAAAAAAGCTACCTCAATCATGAGGCAGCTAACTACTTTAATTCTTCTACATTATTTTATCGAACCCTTTTGGTATCCACTCTTTTTGATAAAGAGTCGACAATCACTTTGTACATCTTATTCATAAGCTCTGGATTACGTTCATAAAACACATAACTACTATCAAAAGTAGCACGTTTTACTCTATGTTTATTCAACACATTGAGCTTGTAAACAGAATGAAACATAACCCTTGCAGAATCATAACTCCAACCTTTTGTTTGTGCCACTTCCTCAGCAATATGTAAGTCGATCATAATTGCCACCATTTTATCTTGCTTAATTACATCTTCTGGAATCTCCAATTTTTTACAAGAGAAAAGAGAAAATGCTAATCCAAAAAATATCCATAAATGCTTTTTCATGAAAAATCTGACTTTATTGAGTTAAATTTATTTAAATATTCAAAGAACTATAATAACTTCTCAACTCCTATTCCAAAAAGAGAAAAGTCATATTTTACAGGGTCATTCTTATCATATTTCTTTAAGTTTTTAGTTAGTTCTACAGCTGTTTTCCAATCAGTTTGTTTTCGTTCTATTAAACCTAGCTTTCTAGCTACCCTATCTACATGAACATCCAATGGGCAAATCAACTGAGATGACTTTATTTCATTCCATATCCCAAAATCTACTCCTCTATCGTCCTTTCGAACCATCCACCTCAAAAACATATTAATTCGCTTACAAGCAGAGTTTTTTGATGGAGTTGCAATATGCTTGAATGTTCTTTCAGGGGCATGAGCTAATGAAAAAAATAATTGCCTAAAATGAATCAGCCCTTTTTCAATATTTTCATCTGTTGTTTTCATTCCTCCAATAAATGCCTCTTCCAAAGATTGATGGTTTTGGTAAAACCATTGAAAGAAAGAAAGGAAATAAAGTGTATCTATATCATTAAATGTTCGGTGCTTAAAATCAAGAAAAGGCTTTAAATCTTCTTCTTGATAATTTAACACAAAATCATAGGGAGCATTATCCATCATCTCCATCAATAAATTGCATTTATTAATGATAGTCTTTCGTTGTCCCCAAGCAAGTATAGACGCAAAAAAAGCAGAAATCTCAATATCCTGCTTCTTTGAAAATTGATGAGGAATACTTATTGGATCATCTTGAATAAACCCCTGTTGATTGTAGATTTTTTCCTTTTGTTCTAAAAAATCTGCTACATTAATTTTCTTCACTCTTCTTTACTCTCTTATAGTGTTCCTTTGTTTGACTAATAATTGATTTATAAAATAGTTTTGGTTCTCTACCTTGTGCCAAGAAAGAGAATTTATCAACGATTTTCTTTTCATTTCTATCAATTACTGTCACAGTTACTGTATCCTTCAACTCAACTTGAGCAAAGTGTGTAGGAGCTCCGTCCAAAACAAATAAGTATGGAATTCCACTCACATATTGTAAATTTTCTTTATCACTATATCCCATAAAATCATGATGACCATGGTTCAATACTTTTAAAGATTCATCTTCTACAAATATTTGACCTTCTTCTTTCTTGTAGAGTTCAGCAGCAATGTCAGGAAATGAAGAAGCTCTTACAAAAAAGTGAGTAAATACATTATCTATAGTACTTTGTTCAGCAAAATAAAATAGTTCTACATCTGCCTTTGTTAATGGATTACCTTGCTCTAATCTACCTTCATTCCATAATTGAGCTATTTCTTTCATCTCTTTCTGGAAGTTAGCAAGAAGTAAAGAATCTCTTTTATTTTCAAATAATTGATCTTCTTCCCATGTATACTCTGACTTATACTTTGACATATCAGCAGAGTTACTCAGCCAAATAACACCTCCTACGAACAAAAAAAATAAGACAAAAAGACTAACAATACCCCAAATAATAATTTTACCACAGCCTGTTACACTGCTTTTAGTTATTTGCTTTTCTGACATAGTTATTATGGTTTTATTTAAAAATTACAAAACATATGAAATCTTAATTGGTGGTCTTTTACCAGATAATTTTAAAGTTTCCCAAACAGTTTTACTTACTTCTATAATATTTGAAGAACCTTCTGGAATTTTTCCAATCACACGAGCATAAGTATATTCTCCTGTAAGTGGATTAATTACTGTCACAATTACACCATAAGGAATTGTAGCATGAAAAACATACGAAAAGTTTTCATCAAAACCTGTTTTCATTGTCAAAGTAGAAGTTCCTTCTTGAACTACCTTTTCATACCCTGTGTAAATCTTTTTATGTTTTTCGTTGGTAGCACCAATCTGTTGATGACTACTCCCATCAGTAGTACCTTCCTTAATAATTAGAATTGCACCTACAGAAAGACCTTTTTCAATGTTTGGGTTTTTCTTTTTGAGAGTAGCTACTGAAACATTATATTTTCTCGCAATTCCATACAAAGTTTCCCCTGATTTCACTTTGTGTGTAATTTGCTTTTGGGTCGCTTGTGATGTTTGAGAAGTAGTAGAATTATTAGCACCACCCTTTCCAACAATTAACTTCTGTCCTTTATTCAAAGAATTACTTTTTAGGTTATTCCATTTCTTAATGTTTGAGACAGAAACTCCATACTTTGTAGAAATCTTATATAAAGTCTCTCCTGATTGAACAGTATGAACTTTGTTTGATGAACTTGCTGAAGAATTAACAGTTGTACTTGAAGTTGTATTATTTGTTCCCTTTCCAACAATCAACTTTTGTCCTTTATTGAGAGAATTACTTTTTAGATTATTCCATTTCTTAATGTTTGAGACAGAGACTCCATACTTTGTAGAAATCTTATATAAAGTCTCTCCTGACTGAACAATATGAATTTTATTTGATGATCTTGCTGAAGATGAGTTTGTAGAAGATGAACCTCTTTGAGCTTTAAGAGTTGTGGGGATTTTCACAATCTTACCAGTTTGTAATGAAGCATTTCCATTGGCTTGTTGTATTTTCTTTACAGTTGCTCCATGCTTTTTGTACCTTGTATATAAAGACCAATATGTTTGCCCCTTCTCTACTTTGTGTAAAATTATTGTCGTGCCATCATTGGCTTTTTGTACTCCTGTAGAATCTTGCACTCCTGCCCAAACTAACACATTGGTTAGACACATCAATACACCAAGTACTAAAAATTTCTTCATATTATTTATAATTCGATACAAACTACTTTATTTTTCTTTTGGACAAAAAAGAGCTTTTCTTGATAAATAAAAAATGTATCTAGTCCCACTCCTTCTAAACTTTCTGCAATACAATCTTGAAATAAAATTTCTCCCTCTGTAGATAGAATTAACAAATAGTTTTCAAGCTTATTTTCCTCATCACAAATATAATAAGAAATCACAATATGCTGAGAGGATTCCCAATATTCTATTGCATTTACAGGTTCAATATTTTGGAGCTGAATCAAAAATTTCACCAAAGTCTCAAAATGTGAGTTTTCTTTATCATAATGTAAAGGATATCCAATACTCTTTATTTCTTGTGTTTGTAATGGTAAACTCTCAGCAGTTGTTTCTAATATTTCTCCAGACCTAGTTTCTATTTTCAAGAATTCTTGTTCAGAAGTAGCTAAGTAAATTGTCTTATCATCAACTTTTTGGTAAAAATAATCATCTTCCCTTTCCCAAAGCAATTGTCCAGTCAAAGCATCATAGCAATACACTCCTTTGTGTACAGGACTTTGTTCACTTTCATAGCCATGCAATAAAATACAACCATTTTGAACATCTTCAATACCCAACCACCATGTTTCATCATCAGGTTTAATCGTATTTATGACTTCTCCTTTGGTAATATCAATAATATAAAAAGCAACTTGATGCTCATCTCCATTTCTCCCTTCTACTACCAAATACTGATTTTCTTCATCAATAAACTGCTTCCAAACTTGCCCTTCTACTTCTAAATCAAAATATTCTACCACACTCATATCTCTGCTTTCTAAATTTTCAGCAATCAACTTTTTTTATAAAAGAATTCCAAATTATTACCTAACTTCAAACAAAAGTAAATCCTTAAAATTATGAAGAAATTATTTTTTATCTGTTTTGCCTTTTTGAGTACTTTCCTATCTGTATGGGCACAAAATAAAGTTTTGGTTTTGGACATTAAGCGAGAAATAGACCCTGTCACTAATCGCTATGTTGAACTTGCCTTAGACAAAGCAACAGAAATAAATGCTGATTATGTAGTCGTTGATATGAATACGTATGGTGGTGGTGTTTTAGAAGCTGATGTAATCCGTACTAAAATTCTTAATTACCCAAAACCTATTTATGTTTTTATCAATGAAAATGCTGGTTCTGCTGGAGCCTTAATTTCAATTGCTTGTGATAGTATCTATATGAGCAAAGGAGCAAGTATTGGGGCAAGTACTGTGGTAAATCAAGAAGGACAAGTCGTTCCAGAAAAATACCAATCATTTATGCGTTCCAAAATGCGTTCTACCGCAGAAGCTCAGGGAAGAGACCCAAAAATTGCAGAAGGAATGGTTGGGAATAATTTACGCACAGATAGTGCTAGTGTAATCTCTTTCACTACACAAGAAGCAATTGCAAACAAATATTGCGAAGGAGAAAGACAATCTATTGAAGATATTCTAGCAAAAAATGGTATTGAAAATCCAGAAATTATTCGTTTTGAGTTAGGTGAAACAGATGAAATTATTTCATGGTTTCTCAATCCTTTTTTCAAATCAATACTTATTATGGTGATTATAGGAGGTTTGTATTTTGAGTTACAAAGTCCTGGAGTTGGTTTTCCATTGATTGCATCTGCAATTGCTGTAGTAATGTATTTTGTTCCAGATTACTTACATGGTTTACTAGCCAATTGGGAATTAGCAATATTCTTCTTAGGAATTGTTCTATTAATTATTGAAATATTTGTCACCCCTGGATTTGGATTTATTGGTATTACAGGTATTGTTTTTATCTTTTCTTCATTTGTTTTATCAGTACTCAATAATGTAGACCTTGACTTCACTTTTGTAAGTTCAAAATCTCTAAGTGGAGCATCCCTTATTTTTGGAGTGGGCTTAATTGGTTCTTCCCTATTAGTTGTGTTTGGAGGAACTGCATTGGTTAAATCGAAAGCTTTTCAAAAAATGGCGCTACAGAGTCAAGTCGAAGGTAAAAGTTCTGGAATTAATGCAGAAGAACAAATTTCAATTGTTGGTTCTGAAGCTATTGCTTATACAACATTACGCCCTAGTGGTAAAATAACATTAGATGGTGAAATATATGATGCTTTCACAAGAGGATCATATATTGAAAAAGATGAAAAGATCATCATCATAAGCCAAGAAGGAAGCTCTTATAAAGTAAAAAAAGCATAATATGAAAATTGTAGGAATCATTCCATCAAGATATGAGTCAAGTCGTTTTCCAGGAAAACCATTAGCTGATATTCAAGGAAAGTCAATGATACAACGAGTATATGAACAAGCTCAAAAAGCGGAAAGCCTTTCTGAAGTATATGTAGCAACTGATGATGAACGAATTTTTGAGCATGTTCAGAGTTTTGGAGGAAAGGTTGTGATGACTAGTACAGAACATCCAACAGGAACAGACCGTTGTCAAGAAGCTTATGAAAAGGCTTTTCCTTCTGCTGATTTTATCATCAATATTCAAGGAGATGAGCCTTTTATCAAGCCAGAACAAATTGATCTACTAGCTTCTTGCCTTTCTGATGACAGAGTAGAACTAGCGACCTTGGTAAAAGAAATTGATGATTATGAGACATTGTTCAATGTTAACACTCCCAAAGTAGTAATTACCACTGAATATTTTGCTCGATACTTTAGCCGCCAAACTATTCCTTACTTACGAAATATTGAAGATAAATCTACTTGGCTAGAGCATCATACTTTCTATAAACATATTGGTATTTATGCTTATCGTGCAGATGTACTTCCTAAAATCACAAAGCTAGTTCCTTCTTCACTTGAACTTGCTGAATCTCTAGAACAACTAAGGTGGCTAGAGAATGGTTACAAAATCAAAGTAGCTGTTACTGAGTTCGAAACCATTGGAATTGATACTCCAGAAGATCTGGAAAAAGTAAAGGAATTGTTATAACACAAATACTTTCTTAAATTGTAAAAACTTAATTTTATTCATTTTAAAATATGACTTTTAATAAACTAAAAAAACTAATTACACTTGCATTAGTAGGTTGTTCTTTTTCCATTTCTTGGGCAGCTCAAGTAGAAACAGTAACAAATTTAAATGCTAGTGGAGAGGGATCATTTGACCAAGCATTAAAAAATGTAGATGAAAATGGTACTATTAATTTTGCAGAGGAGCTTAGTGGAAATATATCTGTATCAGCCCTACAATTAACAATAAGTGGAGTAACAATTAATGGTAATCCTGATGTTATCATTGATGGAGGAGGTACATACAAAACTGCAATATGGCTCGATAACTTATTTACAATTGTAGCAAGTGATGTTGCTATATATGATTTAGCATTTGAAAATGGCACAGGACCAAATGCTTGGAGTGGTATTGGAGTTTTAATTGCTGATGGGTATGATAATATCACACTTGAGAATTGTAGTGTTTCAAACAATAAAAATGCTGGAATCGCTAATTCAGATTGGGTTCCTGCTGGACAAACTTCTCAAGGAATAAATAATTTAACTTTAATTAATTGTATAGCAACAGGTAATGGTTCAAGTGGATTACAATTAGTAAGAACCAATAATCTCATTATTGAAGGTGGAGAATACTATGCAAACCAACAAGGTGGAATCTATTTTGATAGAAGTGTAACTAATGCATACATTAATAATGTCGAAGTGTATGATAATGGTTTAGGCGAGACTGGAAACACAAATGGAAATGCTGGCTCAGGAATTCGTATTTATAATGGTGGTGGACAATTACTACAAAAAAGCCATACTATAACAATTGCTAATTCAAAAATATACAATAATAATGCTCATGGTATAGAACTACCTTTCGATGCTGATGATATTCAAATTCATAATAATGAAATTTATGAGAATGGAGTATCTCCTTCTGCTACTGGATTTCAAGCAAGCGGTATTACTTTTCAATTTGGAGGAAGTGATAATTGTATTGTAACCAATAATAAAATTCATGGTAATAAAGATGATGCTATTTATATGTACAATATTCCTCCTAATGAAAAGCATTCATCAAATATATTTTACAATAATGAAATTTATAATGGTAATGGAGGAATTACACTAATTGGTGCTGAAGAGTCTTATATCATAAATAATTCTTTTTCTAATATTGGTCAATCAGATGTGATATTTGCTAATAATAGTGGAAGTATTCGTCTTGGTACAGGAACAAGTCATTCAATTATTCAATCAAACTTTATTGACAACCCAAAAATTTCAGGTATTCTAGTGGACAACTCTCTTCAAATTACTGGAAGTGATGAGATAGTTGATTCTGTAAGTATTTTAGACAACCAAATTGATGGTCAAAACACAAAAGATGCACTTTATGGAATTAGAATTCAAGATGCTCAAAATACATTTATTGGAGAATTTGAGAATCAACTTCCTATGATGACTGAAGAAGTTATTAACCCTATTACTCAAGAAGTTTTGTATTCTTTTACATTAGATTTTACTCCAGAAAAAAATACGATTGTAAACTATACAAATACTGGAGTTTTAATTGATAACTCAAGCAATACATTAATTAGTAAAGATTCAATTAGTTGTGGGGTTGGTTATGGGACTAATAAAATTAAACATATCAATATAATACATACTACAATTGAAAGTAAAGATGTTTTTGTAGAAAAGAATATCAATGAAAATACAGTAAGTTTAGGGAATCTAGAAACAGTGACAGAACTTCCTGTTGAAGCCTATTTATTCGCTGATGAAAGTACTTGTATAGATAAAGCTTATAATTATCTACAAACAGCCTCTCTAAATAGTGAAAATAACTTGGTATTAGATGTTCCGAATGTTGCTAGTGTAGACAGCTTACTTCTTTTTATTACCAACCAAGAAGGCAATACGTTTGCTAGGATTATCAACTTAAATAAGGTTGTAACAAACAATAGTGATTTTGTTGATACAGAGATTCATACCTATACACAAAATGGATTATTTGTTATTGAAAATTCTCAACTGTTGCAAGTAACTGTTAGCAATACTAATGGACAGGTTATTGAAAAGTATCAGAACACAAATTCTTTAGAAATAGGAAACCATCTTTCACAAGGTTTGTATATTATCTCAATGCAAACAAATGATGGTAAAGTCATCTCAAAAAAATATTTTAAGTTCTAAAAAACAAAAGGCTATCTCAATTTGAGATAGCCTTTTTACTTTTTAATGATATAGGAGATAAAATTTCTTAATGGAAAAATGTTTCCAAATCTTTTTCATATTTTACAACTTTCTTTTTCTTACCTCTCTTGTTATAAATAATCCACTCTCCCACTTTTTTATCACTTCTATAATTCCCCTCTTCCATTTTCTTTCCTTTATAAGAGTAAACAATCGTTAGACCATTTCTCTTTCCTTTCTTATAATTTACTTCATCAGAAATGACACCATCTTCAAAATAGAAATACCATAAACCTGATGGTAAGCCACCTTCATAATATCCTTTATTTTTAAGACCTCCACCATCATGATAACTTAACCATAAACCTTCATAGTTATCATCAACATAGATCCCCTTTCGTTTTAGGTTTCCTGATTCATAATAATAAAATGCAGAATCTGATAATACACCTATTTTATAATTTTCAATGGCTTTGAGTTTTCCATTAGGATGAAACTGTTTGCACTCTCCTTGAAGTTCTCCATCTTGATAATAGAAAATAGCATTCACTTTTCCATTAGGATAAAAATAAGTCCATTTACCTTCTTCAAATCCATTCTTCAAAATACCTTCTGCTTTCACAGTTCCATCAGAATATAACTTCTGGGTCTTTTGCTGAGCAAAAGACTCAAAACTGAGCAAACAACAAACTAAAATTAAAAATTGCTTCATATTTTTTCTATTCAGTAATTACATCTGCATTCTCATCACTCAAATTCTTTGCCTCTTTTAGTTTTCCATTTTCATGATAGAAACGCCAATACCCAGCCATTTCATCATTTTCGTACTTTCCTTCAGCTTTAGGCTTTCCATTTTTGTGATAAAACTTCCAACCTCCTTGACGTTGTCCTTTCTTTAAAGTTCCTTCAGCAACTAGATTACCTTCTTCAGAATAATATGACCATTTACCTGTTTGATAACCTTCTAAGTAAGAACCTTCAGCTGATTTTTTACCATTATCATGATAAGCAATATAAGTTCCTGTACCCTCTCTAAAAGAACCAAAATTTTGTGGTTTTCCTAAAGAATCATTTACCTCAATAATTTCTATTAAAGCCCCTTTGTTATAAAACTCTTGTGTCTTTACTACACCATTTTGATAATAAGTAGTCCATTCACCCTCTTCCAATCCATTGAAAAAAGAACCACTTTCTTTAGGGTTTTTATCCTCATAAAAGAAATCCCACTTTCCAGACTCTACCCCATTAGTGTAGAAACCTATTGATTCTACATTACCATTTTCATAATAAATGACCCAATCACCATTTTCTACATCTTCTTCAAAGTAACCTTCCATATATGGGCTTCCATTTTCATAAAAACTTTGCCATAAACCTGTCTTTTCTCCCTCATCATATTCCCCACTACTTCTAAAGTTTCCATTTTTATGGTATTGATTCCATCTTCCTATTTGTTCTCCCAAATGATAGCGGCCTTCCATAGAAACAGTAGCAGCTGTATCATCATAATAATAATACCACAAATCATCCAAAGTTCCTCCCACATAATATCCCTCAGACATTATTCTTCCACTAGGATATAACTCAAACCAAAGACTATCTTCTTGACCATCTAAATACCAACCCACAACAGCTGTATCTCCAGATTCATAAAATTCATAATAAGACCCTTGTTCTAGACCTTTTTGATAATTTGTAATGGCTGCAACTTCTCCAGATTCATAAAACTCATAAGCTTCTCCTTCTTCACTACCTAGTTGATACATGGTTCTTGATTTTGGCATTCCAGAAGCATAAAATGAGGTAGCAATACCTTCTTCAACTCCATTTTTGTAGGGAATGATGGCTGCAACTTCTCCTTTAGGATAATAATAGTAACGTTTTCCTTTTCCCTTCTTAAATCTCTTTTGCTTCAAGGCTTTCCCATAAATATCATGAGGTTTTCCCAAGCTCATCAAAAGATCATTTTCATAATATTCTTTCTGTTTCAGTTTTCCATTTCCATGAAAATTAGTCCATTCTCCTACTTTCTTTCCTTTATCATAGGTTCCTACCTGCCATAGTTTACCATTTTCATAATACTGAGCATATTTTCCATTTTCTATTCCATTTGTATAATTAGCTTTTAGTAAAGTATCTCCTTTGCTAGAAAATGAAGAATATTCTCCTTCCAATTGACCATTTTTGTAATGACTAAAGATTTGTAATTTACCATTTGGGTGATATACTTTCACTTTTCCATGCAAAGAATCATTTTGATAATTTGCCTCTAATTCTTTCACGTTATCTAATGAATATGCTTCCCAATACCCTTGTTTCAATCCATTATCATATGATCCTTTTTTTTGAAGAGCATTTCCATAGTGATAATACCTCCACTCATCCTGTTCTTCTCCATCTTTGAAATATCCTACCTCTAAAGTATCACCATTTGCATAAAAACGAACCCATAAACCATGAGCAATTCCTTGGTGATATTGAGCAAACTGAGCGAGTTCTCCATTTTCATAATAAATTCGTTGAATACCATGAAACTCATCTTGTTCAAGTTCTAATTCTTTCCAAACAGAGCCATCTTCATAATAATAAACCCAAACTCCTTCTTGTAAACCATCAACTAAATTGCCCTCATACTCAACAATATCTTGTCTACCAGTAATAGAGTCTGGAAAAAACATCTTAACATACTGAGCATTTGCTACATGTAATGCAGGAAATAAGAATAGAAATAAAAATAATTGTCTCATAAAGTAAACTATTGAAATAGGAAAATAAAGATACAAAAACAAAAAAGCCCTAACAAGCGAACGGTAGGACTTTCAGGAAAGTATCAGTTTTGACTAGAAGCCTTTCAAAAGATTACAAAAATGACATAAGTCATAAATTATTCAGGGTATTCATAAACTTACCAGTTACTTATGTCGTACTTGAATTTAATTCTAATAATAAAACTGTTAATATTCATGAAATTTTTTTATTCACTTTTAGTTTCTTATTTACTATTTTCATGTTCTTCATCCACAGAGCCACAACAAAATCAAAACACTACCCTAAGCAAAGAGCGTCAACTAGAAAATATTAGATACTTAGCTCAGCAAAAATTCAAAGCACTACCAGAAGTTGCAAACAATCCCTCTAACCCTATCACTCCTGCAAAAATTGCCCTAGGTAAACTTTTATATTATGATGTTCGTCTATCCAAAAATGGAACTCAGAGTTGTAACTCTTGTCATAACTTATCCAGCTTTGGAGTTGATAATTTACCTACTTCACCGGGAGATGGTGGACAAAATGGTGACAGAAACTCTCCTAGTGTAATTAATGCAGCTTACCACTTTACACAATTTTGGGATGGAAGAGCAGGTAGTTTAGAAGAACAAGCAACAATGCCAATTTTAAATCCTATTGAAATGGGGATTCCTAATGAAGAATTTTTAATTAATCGCCTTTCAAAAATCAAATTATATCAAGACAAATTTCAAGAAGCTTTTCCTAATGATAAAAAGCCATTGACATTTGAAAATATTGCAAAATCTATTGCTGTATTTGAACGCATTCTTGTGACACAAACAAAGTTTGATAATTTCCTAAAAGGAGATAAGAATATATTGAATGAACAAGAGCTGCGAGGGTTAGGGTTATTCCTCAACAGAGGGTGTGTCGTTTGTCATAATGGGGATAATTTGGGCGGCAATATGTTTCAAAAATTTGGAGTACATGATGACTACTGGAAACATACTAATAGTACTAAAATTGATGAAGGAAGATATACAATCACAAAGAATGAAGGTGATAAATATGTGTTCAAAGTTCCTTCTCTAAGAAATGTCACAAAAACAGCTCCTTATTTCCATGATGGTAGTGTACAGACTCTTAAGGAAGCGGTAAGAATTATGACAAAAATCAATGTAAGTGCAGAATTCAATGAAACTGAAATTAATGATATTATTGCATTTTTAGGAACACTAACAGGTGACTTACCAAATGGAGCATCAGACTTTCCAAAAGAATTAAAACCATAATTTTTTACTTTTTACAACAATGACAAATATCAAATCCAATGTTTTCCAAACGATTCAAGGAAAAATCATTATTAGTTATGGAGCTATTGTTTTATGTTTATTGATAAGTGCAGGAGCTATTTTCTTCATGGTAAACACTTCCAAACAAAATCTTATGAATTTCTTCTCAGAAAATCATGATGAAAATATTAGCAATAGTATATCAAACTTTAACGACCAAGTACTTTTAAGTAAAGAGCACAGTATTAAGTGGGTGTATATATCCGATGATCAACAATTCAAAACAAAGTTACGAGAGTTTCACTCTCACTATCCTCATCAGAAAAATATCTTGATGAATGAAGCAAAAACATGGAATAAAACAGAAAAAGAAATTCTAGAAAATGTGCTTCAATATATGGATACTATCGTGGATGCTCAAGCTATGATAATGTCTAAATTATATCAAAAATCTTGTTATGATGAAGCAAATTTTATGGCAGTCAGCTATGCTTGTGAAAAAAGTTTGAGAACTATTGATAGTTATACAACATTGGTATCTCCTCATCTAAAATACTTGGTAAACGTAAAAGGAACAGAGGAAAAAATAAATGGGATATCCAATTCATTAAACCTAATTTTGTACACAATATTGGGTGGTATTTTCTTATCAGTTATCATTGCTTGGTTGGGATATCGTAGTTCTTGTAGATCAATTACTACCCCTCTAAAAGATGTGATAAAAGCAATGAATGCAATTTCTGAAGGAGACTTAACGCATCAAACAACAAGTGACAAATATCCTAAAAATGAAATTGGTCATATGATGCGTCAATTTGAGAGAATGTCAATAAAACTCAATGAAGTACTTTCTTTTATTTCTGATGTTTCACATAGTATTTCAATTGTTTCTAAGGAATTAGAGCAATCCTCCTTTTCATTATCTCAAGGGGCTGATCAGCAAGCAAATTCAACACAACTTGTTTCTTCTTCTATACAAAATATGAGCACCAACATTGAGCAAAACAAAATAAATGCTCAAAAGACACAGGAAATAGCAACAATAACTTCTTCTAAGATTGAAGAAGGGAATGAAATTGGAGATAAAACAGTGGCATCTATCACTAGTATTACAGATAGAATAAGCATTATTGGTGAGATTGCTCGTCAAACAAATTTACTTGCCTTAAATGCTGCTGTAGAAGCTGCAAGAGCAGGAGAACATGGAAGAGGCTTTTCTGTTGTAGCAACTGAAGTGAGAAAATTAGCTGAGCGTAGTCAACAAGCCGCTACTGAAATAGACAGTCTCTCTGAACAAAGTTCTCAAATTACCTTAGAGTCAAAAGCAATTCTAGCAGAACTTGTTCCAAACATTCAAGAAACTACAGATTTAGTTCAAAAGATCACAAACGCTTCTTATGAGCAACAAGAAGATTCTAATCAGATTAATAACTCACTACAACAATTAAACATCATTGTACAAGAAAGTGCATCTTCAGCACAAAAAATGTTTACTCATTCAGAAGAGCTGAGCAAACAATCAATTGAATTGCAAAAGAAGATTCAGTTCTTCAAGTTACAAGAACAATGATATAAAAAACAAGCACTTGTTTTTGACAAGTGCTTGTTATTATTATAAAAATGATCCTATTTCTTATTCAATCACAATTGAAACACGATTCATTTTTTTACGACTCAAGTTTTCTACTTTCTCTCCTTTGAATAAATTGTCTTTCTTTCCTTTTTTAGCATACACATAGTACGAACTTTGATCCAATCCTAAAAAGCGAACTTTTCCTTTCTTATTTGTTTTCTTAGGACCAATTCCATTCGTTTTATTTTCATAATCCTCTTTTGTTGGATAAAGTGTTACAGTTGCTCCTACTTGAGCATTTCCAATGTCATCAACCACTGTAACAAATAACTGTGTCTTGATGATTTTGCTTGCTTCCTGCATACCAACAAATGCGGAGCATAACATAAAAATAGATGCTAATAAAACTACTCTTTTCATACTTGTGTATTTTTTAATAATGAATAAGTTACATTGATTTTGCTGGATTTCCAAATACTGTTTGACCTTCTTCCACATCAGCAATGACTACAGAACCTGCACCCACTCGTGCTCCTTTTTTCACAGTAACTCCTGATACGATTGTTACTCCAGCTCCAATAAAAACATCATCTTCAATAATTGCACCACTATTAATCATTGCACCAGTTCCAATCTGTACAAAATCACCAACTTTAGCTTCATAATCTACAATTGCCCCTGTATTCACAATACAATGACTGCCTAATTTTGCATTTGTTCCCAAAGTAACTTTTGCATTGATTAGGTTTCCATGTCCCATATTTGTAGTTGTTGAAATATAGCTTGTTTGGTGAATTGCATTCACAGGAACTGCCTTATATTCTTCCTTTAGCTTCTCAACAAGGTTCTTCTTATATTCAGTCTCATTGGAGGCAATGAAAGCTTCACAATCTTTCCCAATCATTCTTAAAAAGCTTTCTTCATCTGTAGCTCCCATTACAGAAACATCCCCAATTTCTGTATTATGTAATGTTTCATCATCATCTAATAAACAATAGACAACTACATTATTTTCAGTAAAAATATCTAAGGTTACTTTACCTAAACCTCCAGCTCCAATAATAATTACGGGTTTCTCCATTTTCTTTCTTTGTTTTCTACAAATATAAAAAAAGAGAGGCAAAAATTACCTCTCTTTTCCACTTGACATATTATTAATTTATTAGTGATAAATAACAACTTTTTGTTGTATTACAGTACCATCTTCATAAGTTATTCTCAAGACATACATACCAGCAGTATACTCACTCGTTTCAAATTGATTTTTCTGCGTACCAGCTTCTACAACTCCTTGAGTTACTACATCACCCATAACATCAACTAATTCATATTGTAAGTCTTCCGTTAGCTCTGTTGTTAAGTAGATTGTCAAGTACTCAGAACTTGGGTTAGGATATATGATTATTTCATTATTTGTATTGATTGACCCCTCTTCTACACTCAATAAAATCTCTGATTTATCAGTATCCATCGCTTGATAAACTTCTTTTGTTCTGTTGTTCTGAATAAATGCTACTACTCTCAAGTTTTTGGAATCTTGAACATAGTCAGGAATTTCCCAAGAATAATATAAGTTGATTCCATTGATATAGTTAGAAGAACTCAATTGTGTACCTGGAGCATCTGGTAACATTGTTCTCATTACATTATTAAAAATGCGTGAGCCCTCTTGTACCGTTTCCTCTATAACTGCAATTCTCACATAAATATCATCCTCAAATATTGAATCAGATTGTGCAAATACTGTAACTTTCAATTTACCATTTTCTATTCTGGATGTTACATTCGCTTCAAATAATGGATCAGATAAAATTCGCTCTTGTAATAAGTCATCTTCTGCCAACCAATCCAATGATGTTCCTCTGTATTGATTTCCATCTGTAATTGTATATGGAGGTGTAGGATTACTATAATACAACTCCCTTGCACTTACTTCTTCTGGTGCAATTTTGTTAAGTGCATCTTCATTATGATCAGTATGATAACGAATATCTGTTACATCAAGCTCATTACCACCAATCACTGCATTTATTTGATTATCAACTGTGGTAATGTTTGAAGTATTCATATTGGTAAAATGCTCAACCAAAACAACTCTTTCTCTATCTCCAATCCAGACATTATCAAAAGCAAAACCTTTTTGTTGTCCTTCTTCATTAGAAGCAAAAGCAAAACGAAAACGAACATATTCCAGCTCATCCTTGGTATGATTATCAATAATTTCATCTAATGAATGGCGAGCTTCTATCCAACCATTTGTTTCTCCTGTCCATGCAATACCAGTTTGTTTTCCTCCCGGATCAGCTTGAATTGAGAATCCATTGTACCAAGCAATCATATCATTCAAATCTCCAATAGTATTCCATTTTGCATCAGACGAATTGTCAATAGTATATTGGAATACAACCCCATCGTTCGATTCTAAATTTGACCAAATATTTACCTTAATCATTGGTTTTATCAATGAAGACATATCAAAACATGGTCCTACAACATAAGAAAGTTCAGATCGAGAATAGTTGTCTGATAATGATGTAATCCATACATTACTTTCTACATTCAATGTCAATGAATCTTCATCACGACCTTTAGGATAGCCCAATTCCCAGCTAATATTTGTTGTATCCTCTGCCTCAGCAAACCATCCACCAGTTCCTTCTTCGAAAGTTTCTTTGTATGGATAAGTTCTGATATAAGGACGAATGTGTACTTTTTGAGTAGATGTATCTGCACAGCCAAAGAAAGTATTCATGATGAGTGATACATCATAAGTTTTTGCTACTGTGTAAGTATATTCTCCATCTTCTGTAGAAGCAGTAGCTCCTTCAATCCCAAAATTCCAAACATACCCTGTTACATTAAATATGTCATCATTTGATGTATTCTCAAAATAAGTAATTGTAGGATTTTCTTCATCAAAACATTCATTATTCCATGTAAAGTCAGCAGTTGGTTTAGCTCCAAACCCTGAACTTCTAGGAATGGATGCAACACAGTTGTTTTCTGTAGTCACTGTTAGTGTTACAGATTTTTCACCTGGTGTTTCATACAAAAACTTAGGATTTTGAACAGTATCTTGAGCATTTGCTGTTAAGAAGTTCCATTCCCACTTTACAATATTATCTGTAGAGAATGTTGTATCTCTATAAATAATGGTATCTGTAATACAATTCGTTTCAGGAAAGAAACCAGGTGAAGGCGAAGGATGTATTGTAATGGTATCATATAATGCATCTGCACAGTTGTTCTGATCTGTAAAATGATAGCTTACTACAAAGTCTCCATCATATAAGTTACCTAAAGCCAATAAATATTCATCTCCTGTACTAGTTGTTACAGTGTTGCTATCCAAGTTATGAACTCTAAATTCACCAAATGTATTTTGTTGTACAGATGGTACTCCTTTCAAAGACAAGGCATTTTCCTTACTACAATATACATCTTCAATTAATCCGTTAAAACTAACAATCGGAAGTGCATTTACTGAAACTTGTTTACTTACTGAATTCACACAACTACTATCATCAGTGTATTCAAAAGTAATTGTGTACAATGAGTCTGTTTGGAGTAATGCAGGGTCAAAGACAGCAATTGTGTCTGTGTTATTATCATCAACAATTTCACCTCCTGTGAACAAACCTGTACCTCCTCCAACAGTAACAACAGAAGCAGTAATCGTTTGTAATCCTGCATCTTCACAATAATCTTGTGCCAAGTCTAAAATTGATACCTGTGGAATAGCACGAACAAAAACTGTATCTGATAATTTACTTGAACATCCATATTGATCTTCATATTCATATTCAATTACATTCTCACCTACCAAATCTTGAGGGTTAAATCGAACACTATCTACTTGACCATTCAGAGGACTTACTGTACCTGTAAATGTTCCTCCTCTTGGCCAACCTTCAATAGTCTGTGAACCTTCATTCTCACATACCCATTTCTCAAAAGAAAAAGAAACATTTGGTAAAGCTCTTACTTCTACAACCTTATCTATTTCTTTTGTACAACCTAAAGGAGATGTATAACTATAGAAAATAGTATCTATTCCAATTTTCGCATTTTGTGGGTTAAAGAAATTACCATCAATACCTGTACTTCCATAGAAAGTACCATTGGTTATTGAAGGAGTTAATTCATCAGCCACTTCATCTTCACAATATTCAGAAGACAAACCTACAAAATTCAATTCAGTACTAATAGAATCAACTTCAACCACAACCTCAACTTGAAATTTTGTGATATTATTTTTATCATCTTCCACTTCATATACTAATCGAACTGTGTCTTTACCTGCACCAGCAAGCTTAGGGTCATAAATAAACTCTTTTTCGTCAGCTAACACAGTATCTTTTTTAATGCCTCTCCCTTCAAGATAGAAATTAACAGGTTGAATATGGTCTAAAATATCTGCTGTTAGTATACTTGGAGAATCATCATAACAATATATTTCCGGATCATTAATTCCACTAATACGTGCATCAGCAGCAGTTACCTCTGTTGTGTCTACAATAGAGTTTGTACAACCTGTATTTGTTGTGTCAGTAAATGTATAACGTATTTTATACTCACCTAAAGAATCTAAAGCAGATAAAATAAAATCTAAACCAGCAATAGCTCTAGGTTGTAACTCTTCTGTACCATCTGAATTCTGATAATTAACTTCAAAACTATAACTTCCTCCATCCAACAATGGGTTTGGTGTTGGGTTTAAGAAGTAATTTTCATCCTCAATATTGAAAAGAGGTTTCAGATCAAAAGATACATTTGGTAAATCATGAACAGTAAACAATTTACTGTATTCTTTGCTACACCCACTCGGAGCTGTATATTCAAAATTAATTTTATGATCTTTTCCTACTCCTACATCTTTTGGAGTAAAAGAAGTAAGCACTTCATTTGTAGTTGTAAATCCAGAAGGACCAGTAAAAGTATTTGTTCCATCAGCAAATGTTAAAGCAACCAATGTAATGCTATCTTCATCAATACAATAAGCATCCTCTAGCCCAATGAAACTAACATCACCAATTGAGTCAATGATAATTTCTTCTGAAATAGTATATGATATTCCTGCTGCATCCTTGTAAGTATAATTAAGGATATGTATTCCTTCTCCTACTAATGCTGGATCAATCACAATAATATCTAGTCCAATCTCTGTTATACCAGAATCAGAAGAAATCGTAAATTCCCCACCTGGTAAACCATCAACGGGAACTCCTACAATAGTATCTAGTGGAGCATCATAACAATAAAGACTAAACCATGTATTATCATCTACTCTAGCAGAGTCTATCCCTGTAATGTATCCATTTGCTTCCACTACACTTACAGTATTTATTACTGAGTTTGTACAATTGTTTCCGTCAGTATAAGTATAAGTAATATCATGTGTACCTATATTGGCAAACTCTGGAACAAACTCATTTCCATTCTGAATACCTGATCCAGTAAAAGTACCACCTAATACATTTGGTATCAAAACATCTTCTGCCTCTGTGACATTATAGGCAGAGCGAATTGTAAAGGAAAGTTCTGGTAAAGGATGTACAATTACTTCTTTCATTACACTTTTCTTACAGTTTAATGGTGAAGTATAAGTATAAACCACCTCATGAGGATTAACAACTGCTGTATCAACTAGTGATGGAAAGAATAAGGCGCTTTCTCCTGCATTAAACAATCCTTCTCCCAAACCACTAAATGCTCCATTACCACCGTCACCACCTTTGGCTGTTAAATTAACATTTGATTCTAAAGTGATTTCTCCATCATTAGCACAGTAAGCACCTGCTAAATTATCAAAGTTAATGTCTCCAATTGAATCAACAATGATATCAAATGAATATGGAAAAGTGTTTCCATCATCTCCTGTATAAGTGTATTGGATAGTATGTGTTCCTTGTCCCAATAATTTGGGAGTTAATACTAGAGTATCATTTCCTAAATCTTGAAGTCCATTTTGAGTAACAAAAGCTCCATAAGAACCATCCCCATTCAACTTTGTAACGGCTAATGTATCATTAACATCACCATAGTAACAATAAATTCGATCTTTGTCCTCTTTGATTGAAAGAACATTTACTAAACCTGTAGTTACTTCAGTAAACAAAGACTTTTTATTATAGCAAGAGTTAAGATCAGTTACCTCATATTTAATTTCATAAGGACCTCCTACTCCTGCTCTTTTTGGAAAGAAATAGTTACTAGTTCCCATTCCTATTCCAGAGAAAGTTCCCCCTGATGGTGCTCCTGTAATGAGCACAGAATCTTCTTCTACATTAAAAATTGGACGAATTGTAAAATTAGGATTAGGTAATGGATTAATTCTTACACTTTGAGTGTCTGACTTAGAACATCCACTAAAATCTCTTGTATAGGTGTAAACTATTTTAAAGTCAGAAGGAATATTATCTGCATCAGCAGAATATTCTTTTAGTACTTGAGGAATTACTAATCCTATGTTCTTTCGAGTACTATCATTGAAGCCAATGTCGGATAAACCAATAGGACCAGAGAATAATCCTGTTCCACTTTCACCTGGAACAGTGTCAGCTTCTAAAGGTACATTTCCTGCATCTATACAATAAGCAGCATCTAAACCTCTAAAACCTATGTTTCCAATTGAATCAACTGTAATTACTTCCCTAATTGTAAATGAATTAAGGTTAGATTGTGTATAGGTAAAAATTAAAGTGTCGGTTCCACTTCCTGCTCTATTTGGATAAAAACGAGCTGTATTTATTCCTGTAGAATCAATAGCAATACTTCTACCTGTATAAGTAAAAACTCCTGGGTCACCATTGTTGTTATTGACGTCAGGAACTCCTACCAAATCAACGGCTCCATCTTCATAACAATAAATATGTAATGGATTTAATCCTTGAATTTCTGCGGTAGCTTGTACCACTCGTGGGTAAAGGCTTGTATCATTGGTACACATATTTCTATCGGTATATGAATACCTTACTTCATAAGGACCTCCTACTCCTAAATCCGATGGATCAAATAAAGCATTTGGAGTACCATTCACAATGAAAGAACCTCCATCATTTGGTGCATCTGCTACTAATGTGATAGGTGCATCTGCTACATTGTATATTGAAGCTAAATCAAATCCAACTTCTGGTAGAGGATTAACAGTTACTTTTTGAGTATCTGATTTAAAACATCCACTAAAGTCCCTTGTATAAGTATAGACAATTTCAAATTCTGAAGCGACATTAAGTGAGTCAGTCGAATATACTTTTAAAATCTGTGGAATAATTAAACCTTCATTTTTTCCTGTTACTCTATCAACTCCAATATCAGAGACACCAATAGGACCCGAAAAGAACCCTTGTCCATCTTCACCTGGGACAATATTAGCTTCCAAGAGTACATTGCCTCTATCTACACAATAAGCAGTATCTAAACCTGTAAAGAATACATCTCCAATAGAATCTATTGTGATGGCCTCTTTAATCGTAAAAGGATTAAGGTTGGATTGTGTATAAGTAAAAATTAAAGTGTCAGTTCCACTTCTTGCTCTATTTGGATAGAAACGGGCTGTGTTTGTTCCTGTAGATTCGATCGCTACATCCAATCCTGTATAAGTAAATACCCCTGGATCACCATTATTATTGTTAATATCGGGAACTCCTACCAAATCAACAGCCCCATCTTCATAACAGTAAATATGTAATGGGTTCAATCCTTGAATCTCTGCTGTAGCTTGTACTACTCTAGCTTCAATAATTGAATCATTTGAACAACCATTTCCATCTGTATAAGAATATCTTACTTCATAAGGACCTCCTACTCCTAAATCCGATGGATCAAATGAAGTATTAGTAATACCATTTACTGTAAAAAATCCAGTGTTATTAGGTGCATCTGCAGTCAAAGTAATTTCTGCATCTGTAATATTATAAACAGATGCTAAATCAAAACCAACAGTTGGTAATTCATATACAGTTACATCTTTATCAATATCTCTTTTACAACCTAAGTCAGATGTATATTCAAAATTAATAGTTTGTGTAGAGAAATTAGTAAATTCTGAAGGGTTCAAATTCGCAAATTTACCCAAATTTAAAATTCCTGTAGGTCCTGTAAATCGCCCTTCACCACCTGGTGGTGTGATAGCTGTCAATAAATCTAACCCCTCATCTGCACAATACTCATTATCTCCTGTTCCAAATGAAAAATCAACAGTACCTATTACCTCTACCCTAAATTCTACATTTAATTCAACAGCACCTTTGGTATAAGTAATAATATAATTACCATTAGCCATTAATGAAGGATTAAATTGTAAGTTTTGAGGGTCAATTAATGTAAAACCAGCTACACTTGTAGGAGTAAGTGTATTCACTGTAAATGTACCACCAGCTAAATTAGTAGTTAGTGTTTCTGGTGCGTTATAAGAACAATAAATTGCTTTACTATTACCATTTAAAAAGTTTCCTCCTGATACTACTTGTGGGTAATTAATGATTGTATTAGTACAGCCATTTGCATCTGTATAATCATACTGCACAACATATGTTCCTAATCCTAATTTTTTCGGATTAAAGTAGAAGACATTTCCTTCTTTTTCAACATCTCCAGATAAAACTCCTCCAATACCAGTAGGGTTTCCTGAGATCACACTTCTAAGTTCCGTTGTATCATAAGTAGCTTTCAGGTTGGTGAAAGAAACAGCTGGTAAAGGATTTACTGTTACAATTGCACTTCCTGTTCCTGCACTTGTTGTACAACCTTCATCACTAGTAATATTACTAACTGTATAAGTTTTGGCTGTAGAGACTGAAACTGTGAAAGGGCTTGTTTCATCTGTATAACTTACTCCATCAATTTCAAAGTCCCAATCACTTCCTCCTGTCAAATTAACTGTCAAATTTGTACTTTCTCCATTACAGATAGTGGCTGTTCCTGAGATAACTGCTGTTGGTAAAGAATTTACTGTAATCAATTTAGTGTTGTTGGAAGTAACGGCTTGAGAACAACCATTGCCATCAATTATATTTGTAAGCTCATAGGTGGTAGTGGTATTTGGAGATACACTATAAATGAAATCAGGATCTGTAATACCACCTATTACTTGGGTATCAGAACCATCACTAATGCTAATTGTCCAAGGAGAAGCTCCTGTTAATGTAAACTCTAAATCTGCTGATGCTCCATTACAAATTGAGGATGCAACTACATTATCT
>JAAEPT010000141.1 GCA_024232295.1 Cytophagales bacterium | reverse complement strand
TTCTTAAAAAAAAGAAGTTGATATTTGCATCACCAAAAACAAAACAAGGTGCTATAGCTCAGTTGGTAGAGCATCGGACTGAAAATCCGTGTGTCACTGGTTCGAGTCCAGTTAGCACCACAACAATCCTAATGTCGTTAGGAAAAGCGGGAGTAGCTCAGCTGGTAGAGCGACAGCCTTCCAAGCTGTAGGTCGCGAGTTCGAACCTCGTCTCCCGCTCAAAGTAACACTCAACTCTATTTATAAAAGTAGAGTTTTATTTTTCTTTTTATAACACAACAACTCGAAGAAATCCCTTTGTTAATAAAATAGCGAAGGGATTTTTTATTATAAAAAAATGAATTTAAGGTTTTTCGGTGGCTTTTATTCTGTCATAAGCTTAATATTCCTTGCTACATGGTAGTTTAGGTTTAATGAACTTTTAAATAATCCAATGGCTAAAGAATATAACATGTATCTCCATAGTCTAGAACAAGTTACAATTATTCTATCTTCAATTTTTATTGGGTGGGCAATATTAATTGCTGTTAGTATAATGAAAAATAAAGATTATTAATACCCCTCTAAACTTTAAAACCACATATAACTTATTATTTTATTACACAATCATAATAATCTTATAGAAAAAAACGGGAGTAGCTCAGATATAGGTTATAAACTCAAACATAATCTCTTACTCAAGAAAACATTCAATTCTACCTATACATAGAATTTTATTTACCTCTTCATAACACAACAACTCGAAGAAATCCCTTTGTTAATAAAATAGCGAAGGGATTTTTTATGCTCTCCACTTTTTGAATAAACAAATTATCTACACAAAATTTAGCAAGCTAAAATTGTAATATTGATTTGGAAAAATTCGTTTTCGAATAAAATAAAATTATACTAATGAAAAAGTCACTTATCATCCTCACATTAATATCTTTATTCTATTTATCCTCATGTCAAACAGAAAAAGATGCAGTAGATTTCTATTATGATCAAACGAGTTGTTCTGACCCTTGGCAATCTTCACAAGATAATTCAGAACTTGAAAGATCTGTTACAAAATATTTGAGAGGACAAGGAATCAAAGTATTTAAGAGCAAAATAGATCATAGTAATGATCTTGAAATCATATGCTTAGCTTGCGACTGTATAACTGGCACAAAGATTATTGTTTCAGTTGACGAAGACAAAACCACCAAAATGGAAGAACTAGGCTTTTTAAAATATTAAAACATAAAAAAACTCCTAACAATTTAATGTTAGGAGTTTTTTTTCACTTTACACAGTTTGTAAAGATTGTCTTTTTTGTTTCGAATATTTGAGAATCGCCTCTAAACTTGATGTTTGGGGCTGATACACTATTGTATCCATTACTGATTTTAGATGCATCATGTCTTCCAATGATTCATCGATTTCTGTGTCACAAATTTTCTGTACTTCTACAGATAATTTTTCTTCTGGAGAAACTTCTCCATACACATACCTAACTAGGTCATTTTGGGTAACTGTTTTGGTCATAGGCAAACTCTGTTTCTTTAAACTTCTTACGTAAATTAATAAGAGCATAACGCATACGTCCCAAAGCAGTGTTAATACTTACACCAGTTGCCTCAGCAATTTCTTTAAAACTCATATCTGCATAATGACGCATAATGAGGACTTCTCTTTGGCTTTCTGGCAATGTCTGAATCAATTGCTTTAGTGCAGCATGTGTATCCTCTTTCACACGTTTAGATTCTATAGAGTCCTCTGTAAAATCTAAAGTGTTAAATATATTACTACCATCTTCGGCCAAGATGGTTGGATAACGCTTTTTCTTTCTAAAATGATCAATTGCCAAATTGTGAGCAATACGAGATACCCACATACTAAACTTCCCTTCCTCGTTATACGTCCCACTAGTTAATTTGTTAATGACTTTTATGAAAGTCTCTTGAAACAAGTCTTCAGCAATGTATTTGTCTTTCACGATCATATATATTGTAGTATATATCTTCGTTTTGTAACGTGCTAATAATTCTGCAAAGGCAACCTCGTTTCCAGCTTTATACATTTTAATTAACTGGGCATCTGTGATTTTATTGTTTACTGTGATCATACACTCTACTTTTTTAAGTTAAAATTTATTAGGAGTGTAAAAGTATTATCATATAGTAATGTTTAATGAAACAATAGTTTTGTTCTAATCTCTGAACAACGTGATTTTACAATTATATTAATGCAAAATCATGATGTCAACACTTTTAAAACAAAAACGAAAATTATGCCAAATTTGTGCAATAAAGTTTTTTAATGACCGTTTATTGCGTTTTTTTCTTTTTAAAGGAGTTTTCTTCTCCTTTTAGTAAACGTTGAATATTTTTTCTATGAGTAAAAATTAATAATAGAGAAACAACAACCCCAAATATTAACAATACTTTGTTTAATCCATTTTCCTGGTAAAAAGGTAACAACATAAGAATAGGAAAAGTAATTCCAGCCAACATAGAACCTAAAGAAACATAGCCAGAAGTTAAGAAAATTAATAAGAATACAGCAATGCAAGTAAGAGCCCCAAATGTATGAATTGCAAGTACCATCCCTAGTAAAGTAGCAACCCCTTTTCCACCTCTAAAACCCGCAAATACAGGTAAGATATGACCTGTTACTGCCAAAACTCCTAATCCAATCTGTACAAGAGTCAATGTTTCTCCTTGTAGATTTGTCAATCCCGACAAATTAAGGAAGACAGGAAAAAAAGTAGCCAAAAAACCTTTAGTTACATCAATTGCCATTACAGTACTTCCTGCTTTTTTCCCTAAAACACGAAAAGTATTGGTAGCTCCTGCATTTCCACTACCATGTTCTCTTACATCAATTCCATATCGTGATTTACCCAACCAAACTGCTGTAGGAATAGACCCCAATAAATAGGCAACAATTCCTCCTATTACTAATACGCTTAATAATGTCATTTTTTACTAATGTGCTTCTAACCAATTGTTACCTAAACCTGCTCCAACTTCCATTGGGACTTCAAGCTCAATAGCTGCTTTCATCAATTCAGGAACTTTGGTTTGTACCAATTCTAATTCATCATTATGAACATCAAAAATCAATTCATCATGCACTTGTAACAGCATTTTTGATTTTAATTGTTCTTTTTGCATCCATCCATGTATTCTAATCATTGCTACTTTGATAATATCAGCAGCACTTCCTTGAATAGGTGCATTAATTGCGTTTCGTTCTGCATAACCTCTCACAGTGGCATTTTGAGAGTTAATGTCTCGAACATAACGCTTTCTATTAAGGACAGTCTCCACATACCCCACTTCTGAAGTACGCTGAATAATTGTATCCATATATTCCTTTACAGCGGGAAACTCCGTAAAATAAGCTTTGATTAGTTCAGAAGCTTCTTTTCTTGGAATATTCAAACGTTGAGAAAGTCCAAAAGCAGAAATACCATAAATAATTCCAAAATTGGCTGTTTTTGCCTTTCTTCTCTGGTCTTCTGTTACGTCTTCAAGATTTACTTTATAAATCTTACTTGCTGTCATTGAGTGAATGTCTTTTCCATTCTTAAAAGCATCAATCATCGATTCATCCTTAGAAAAAGCAGCCATAATTCTCAATTCAATTTGAGAATAATCTGCGGAGAACAAAGTATAATCATCACTTTGCTTCACAAATGCTTTTCTTACCTCTCTCCCTTTTGCTGTTCGAATTGGAATATTTTGTAAGTTTGGATTGGCAGAACTTAATCTTCCTGTAGCAGCTACCGCCTGATTATAGGTTGTATGTACTTTATTGTCCAAAGGACTAATCATTTTTGGAAGAGCGTCTACATAAGTAGATTTTAGCTTTTGCAACTCTCTAAATGATAAAATATTTCTTACAATTTCATGCTCACCTTTTAATTTAGCTAACACTTCTTCACCAGTAGCATATTGCCCTGTCTTCGTTTTTTTAGCTTTTGGGTCTAATGCTAATTTCCCAAATAATATATCTCCTAGTTGACGAGGAGAAGCAATATTAAACTCCTCTCCTGCTTCTTCATATATTTTCTTTTCCAAGACTTTTACCTCTTGGCTCAATTCTTCTGAAATATCAGCTAAAGCCTCTACATCTAAGCTTACTCCATGTCCTTCCATAGTTGCCAATACATGAATCAATGGAATTTCAACATCATAAAAGAGACTTGTCAAATTGTTTTTGTCCAAAATTGGAGCAAAAAAGTTTTTGAGTCGTAGCGTAATGTCTGCATCCTCACAAGCATAATCTACAATTTGCTCAGCTTGTAAGTCTGACATTTTTTTCTGTTTCTTTCCTTTTTTACCTAACAAAGACTCAATAGATACAGGAACATAATTCAAATAAGTTTCTGCTAAAAAGTCCATGTTATGACGCATATCTGGTTCTATCAGATAATGGGCAATCATTGTATCAAATAAAGGAAGAGTCACATGAACATTATATTTTTTAAGGACAACCATATCATACTTGATATTTTGTCCAATCTTCAATATATTTTGATGTTCAAAGATGTGTTTGAATTCTTGAACAATTTCTTTGGCTTCTTCAAAGCTCTGTGGAACTGGAACATAATAAGCCTCTCCTTCATAATAAGAGAAAGAAAAACCAACTAAGTTAGCCAAGTTTGCATCCAAACTATCTGTTTCGGTATCAAAGCAATACTCTGTCTGCTGTTCCAATAAAGTAATTAATCCTTTGCGAAGCTCTGGAGTATTTACTAAATGATAATCATGTAATGTATTATAAATATTCTCTTTATCTGACTCAGCTGTTTCGACTTTCTCAAGACCAACAGGCTGTCCAAATAAATCCATTTGATTAGCTGGACTTGTGGCTTTTTTTGTTCGTTTCTTTGGAGAACTTGTTGTTGAAGTTGTTTCACTTGGTGTATTAAACAGTTTTCGAGATAATGTTTTAAATTCCATTTCCTCAAAAATTGCTTTCACTTTTTCTTCATCCATTTCTTTGACCACCAATTCTTCTTCTGTCCATTCTACAGGAACATCTGTTTTGATTGTGGCTAAATGCTTAGATAAAATACCTTGTTCACCAAAATTGACTACATTTTCTTTCTGTTTCCCTTTTAAATCATCAGCATTGGCAACCAATTCTTCTACACTACCATATTTGGCAATTAGTTTTTTGGCTGTTTTCTCTCCAATCCCAGGAATTCCAGGGATATTATCAGAAGCATCACCCCACAAACCTAAGATATCAGCAACCTGCTCAACCTTTTCAATTTCCCACTTTGCTAATACTTTTGTTTCATCCCAAATCTCAACACCTTTCCCCAAATAATTAGGTTTGTATAAATAAACGTTTGAAGAAACTAGCTGACAATAATCTTTGTCAGGAGTCATCATAAACACCTCAAAATCCTGTTTTCCTGCTTGTTTTGCAACTGTTCCTACCACATCATCAGCTTCAAAACCATCTTTTTCTAAGATAGGGATGTTGAATGCTTTGATTAAATCTCTAATGATAGGAATAGAAAGGGTAATATCTTCAGGTTGTTTTTCTCGTTGAGCTTTGTACTCTTCATACTCTACATGCCTAAATGTCGGAGCAGAAGTATCAAAACAAATAGCAATATGACTCGGTTTCTCATTATTAAGAATATCTAATAATGTATTTGTAAAACCCAAGACACAACCTGTATTAAAGCCTTTTGAATTAATGCGAGGATTTTTGCTAAATGCAAAATGGGCTCTATAAATCAATGCAAACGCATCTAATAGGAAGAGTTTTTTTGATGGAGTACTCATGATTGCTTTTTAGTCAAGTGAAACGATTGAAGAAGGAAAGATAAGTATTTTTTAGGCTTTGAGGATAAATCAGGCGGTTTTTTATACATTTTTTGTAAATTGTAAAGCTCTTTTGACCAAATTTCTATATGAAAGTTTCTACTACGCAACCTTATACAATCATTTATTCATTATTTTCTCATGAATATTTAGGCTATTTATTTGAGTCTTTCGCTATCCAAATCAATAGTAATGGGAACTTTCCTATCTTCATCAAAACATATCTTTCAAGAATGCTTCTGAATTTTCAAAAGCATTAGACGAAACTGATTATCACATCATTAAATTGATGGATTCGATTCAGCAAGATGTTGTTTATCACACTTTTAACACTAGTAAAAAAGTATCAATGTCTGAGTTTTTCTTAAAAACTTATGATAAAGAAAAAGGAGATAAAGATTTACAAAAGAAAATCAACAAATACATAGATGAAAAGAAGTCTCAAATACTTCCTTTGTTAAAAAACAAGCAAGTCTATGTAATGCGTAGTGATGGTGAGCCTGCTGGAAAAAAAATAGAATTACCAGAAGAAAAAGCTTCTGTTCTTTTTCATTTTAGAAGGAATGAGGATAATACTCATTATTTTCCTACTATCAAACACAGAGAAGAAAAGGTAGAATTTCAATATAATAATTCACAAGTAGTTTGTACAAACCCTGCTTGGCTTCTTGTAAAAGAAGATAAGATTGTAACTTTCAAAAAAGGGGTTGATGGAAATAAAATCAAACCTTTCCTTAATAAGAAGTTTATTGTTATCCCGAAGAAGGTAGAAGAAACTTATTATCGAAACTTTGTAACACAGTTAGTTGCAAACTTCAGTGTATATGCTAAAGGTTTTGAAATACGAGACGAACACTATACACCTAGTAGTATTTTGGCTTTTAATGTATTGGAGAGTGATACTTTTGAAAATCAAAAAGTGCATTTTGTACTAAGGGCAAAATATGGAAACTTCACATTTGATTGTAATGGTTCTGAAAATAGTAGTGTAAAGCTCGAAAAAAATGAAGATGAATATGTCTTTCATAAAGTAAAAAGAATCACTTCATGGGAAGTAGAACAAGAAGACTTATTACGTGATACTAAACTACCACTTGAGGAAGGCGAATGCATCATTGACAAAGCAGAAGCTTTTCAGTGGTTGGATGCAAATCGTGAAAACCTAGAAGAACAAGGTTTCTCAATTGTACAAAGTGATGAGAGTAATCAAAAGTACTTTTTGGGGAAAGCTGTTATTAATATTGAAGTTACAGAAAACCAAGATTGGTTTGACATCTATGCTTTGGTGAAATTTGGAGAATTTGAAATTCCTTTCATCAAACTAAAAGACCTTATTCTTAGCAAAAAGCGTGAATTCACATTGCCAAATGGAGAAATTGCAGTCATTCCTTATGAGTGGCTTATTCAATATTCAGAACTTTTTGCCTTCAGTGAAGAAACAAATGGGCAAGTCGTTTTGAAAAAGCATCACTTGGCTCTTTTACAAGAACTAGAAAAAGGAAACAGAGCAAAACTATCCATCAAACAAAAACTAGAAGGATTACAAGATTTTGAAAAAATTCAGGATTTCGATCTTCCCAATAATTTCTTGTGTGAATTAAGACCTTATCAAAAAGCAGGTTATAATTGGCTACAATTCTTGCACAAATATAATTTTGGAGGTTGCTTGGCAGATGATATGGGTTTGGGTAAAACAATTCAAACATTAGCATTACTTCAGTATCAAAAAGAACAAGATACTACCAATGCTTCTCTCCTTATTATGCCAACTTCCCTTGTTTATAACTGGCAAGTCGAAGCTAAAAAATTTGCACCAGATTTGAAGGTTTTGGTGTATATGGGAACCTATCGAGACAAAAACACAGAGCAGTTTAAGGATTATGATATTATCATTACTTCTTATGGGATTGCTCGTATTGATGTGGACTTATTGAAAAAATATCACTTTCATTACATCATTCTTGATGAGTCTCAAGCGATTAAAAACCCAAATGCTAATATCTCAAAGGCTGTTAAAGAATTAAATTCAAGTTATCGTTTGATTCTTACAGGTACACCTATTGAAAATAGTACAATGGATTTATGGTCTCAAATGTCATTTGTAAACCCAGGTTTGTTAGGGACACAAAAGTTTTTCAAAGAGAGCTTTATGACAGCTATTGAAAAGAAAAATGATTTGAGCAAAAAGAAAAAGCTTCATAGTATTATCAAGCCTTTCATCCTTCGTAGAAAAAAGTCGCAAGTATTGACTGAACTTCCAGAAAAGCTGGAGCAAATTTGGTACAGTGAGATGACTAAGGAACAAGAAAAAGAATATGAAGAAGTGAAGTCATTCTATCGTAATCAAATCTTGGAAGAAATTGATGTAAAGGGAATGAATAAGTCTCAAATCATACTTCTACAAGGTTTAACCAAACTTCGACAAATTGCTAATCACCCACTATTAGTAGATGAAAAGTATGAGCATAAATCTGGAAAAGGTGATGATGTGCTCACAATGCTAGATGATGCAATGAGAAACAATCATAAGATATTAGTATTTAGTCAGTTTGTAAAACATTTAGGAATTTTCAAAGACAAACTGGAAGAGAAAGGAGTCGATTATGCTTATTTGGATGGTGGCACAAAAAATCGTCAACAACAGGTAGAATACTTCCAACAAAATAAAAATGTCCGAATTTTCCTCATATCACTCAAAGCAGGAGGTTTGGGACTTAATCTAACAGC
>JAAEPT010000140.1 GCA_024232295.1 Cytophagales bacterium | reverse complement strand
ATTACTACTTTGTGTAGTGGTGAAAGTGTAGCACTAGAAATTACCAAAGCACAAGGCAGTGGAGATACTCCTACTTATGAGTTATTCGTGGATAATAACAGTGAAGGAACTGTCAGTTTCCCTTATACATTGAGTGGACTTGCTGATGGAAATCACACAATTAAGGTCAATATGGAAAGCTCTTCAAGTTGTGCAAGCCCTACAAATGATGAGTCTCCAGAAATCTCTGTGACTTTAGGAGAAAAAGCAGTTCCAAGTTTTGAGATTGCTGTGGCTGAAAACTTACCAGTTTGTGAAGGTTCTACAGTGAATTTCTCAATCATTAATGATCAAAATTCAGGTGCCTCTCCAAGTTATGAATGGTTAGTAGATGGAACTTCTCAAACCATTGGAGCTACTTATTCAGCTGCTCTTAGCAATGGAGAAGTAGTGACTGCAAAAATGACCGTGATAGAAACTTGTGTCACAAGTGCTACTGTAGATGCAAGTAATAGTATTACCATGACAACTACAACACCTGTTACGCCAAGTATTAGTATTTCTACAACTGCTACTGAAGCTTGTAGCTCGGATCAAATTACCTTCTCTATTGATAATCGAGAAAATGAAGGAGGAGCAGCTACTTATCAGTGGTTAAAAGATGGAAATCCAATTGCTTCTCAAACGGGAGAAAGTTTATTGATTGATGCTACTGAACTTGTAGGAGGAGAACAAATTTCTTTGGAAATGACTTCAAGCTTAGGATGTGTAACTAATGGAGAGAATACAGTAACTTCCAATGCTTTGGGAGTAGTAGTTAGTACAGCAGTGGATCCAACAGTTTCATTGAGTGCAGAGACTTCTACTCAGATTTGTGCCAATACAAGTGTAGATTTTAAAGCCATTGCAGGGGCAGGAAATGGAAGCAATGCAACTTATGAGTGGTTCATTGATGGAGTAAGTACCAATACCATTAGTGCAGCAGAAGAAATTGTAACCTTGAATTTTGGAAGTAATTTATCTTATCAAATCACAGTTGTTGCAAGTAATCTTTCTTCTTGTGCCAATACTCCAATAGTTACTTCTGATCCAACAGAAGTAAATGTGATTTCACCAATTACGCCAAATATTGCTATTCAAGAATTAGCGAATAATAATTGTTTGGGAGATCAAATTTTATTTGCTGTAGATGCAGGAAGCCTTGTCAAAGATGATGCAGGAACTTATGAGTGGTATGTTGATGGAAATCCAACAGGAATCATTGACCAAACTACTTTATCAAGTAATGATTATGCACTTGTTGCAGGAAGCATTGTGACTGCTAAATTAACTTTAGGAACTACTTGTAATACAGCACCAGAAGAAACTTCCAATGCATTTACAGTGGAAGTGAAACCATCTGTTACTCCAAGTGTAAACATTAGTAGTGTATCAGAGAAAACAGCTTGTGAAAGTAAGGAAGTTCGTTTTGATATTGATACAATCAATGTTGGGAAGAATCCAACATTCACTTGGAAAGTCAATGGAAATGCAACAGAGATTAATAGTTCCCTTTATTATTACAATACTACTAACCTACCAGAAGGGATCAACATTGTGACAGTAGAGGTAACAGCAAGTAGTGATGTAGAATGTCCTACTCAAAACCCTTCAAATGCTTCTCAACCAGAGACCGTTACAATTCTGAAATCAGAAACAATGACTATTCAAATTGAGGGATATGATGGACAAGTATGTAAGGATGATTTAGTGAATCTTTCTGTGAATGTACAACCATTAGCAGTCAGAGAAAATTTAAGTTATGATTGGACAGTAGATGGAAATACAGTGGGTACAAATGGAACTTATGCATACAATGCAACAGAAACAGGTACGATCAATGTGACTGTAACTTCAGAATTTCAGTGTTTGAAGAATACAAATGATCAAGCAAGTACAAGTCTTTTAGTAGATGTTTTAGAGCCGACTGCTCCAACACTGGCTGTGAATGAAGAAAAAATTTGTGAGGGAGAGAATTTAACTTTCACAGAAACATCTGCTTCTTCTGCTAGTTTGGTATGGTACAAAGGCAATGAAGTCATTCCAGCAGCAGAAGTTATTTCTAATGCACAAATAAGTGATGCAGGAGTGTATTCAATTGGAAGTACAGAAGGAGTTTGTAGTGAGTTGCGTTCAGAAGGAATCAGTGTTGCTGTTCTTCCAAGACCAACTGCAGAGATTATTGCTCCTAATAATTATGTAGTACTAGAAGGAGATGTTGTCACATTAACAGGAAAAGCAACGAATTATACAGAGCTTACTTGGACGGGAGGTGATCTTAGTCCAAGCAATGAAGGACTTACTTATTCAGGGGCAATTCAATCAGATGCAGTGATTACATTTACTGCTAGAAATGAGCTGGATGATTGTACAGTAGAGGATATTACAAATATCCAAGCCATTGAAACTGTGAAGATACCAAGTGTATTTACACCAAATGGTGATGGAATTCATGATGTATGGGAGATTGTAAATATGGAAGATTATCCAGATGCTCATGTACAAATCTTCACAAGATGGGGACAGAAAGTGTTTGAAACCTATGGTGGATATGCAGAGAACCCATGGAAAGGTGTGGGAGCCAGTGGTAGTGATTCTCCAATTGGAGTTTACTACTACATCATCAACCTAAACTCAGAAGTAGAGATTTTGAATGAACCAATTAATGGAGAAGTACATATCTTGAGATAAAATAATAAAAATTAATAAGAATAGATCATTTAAAAACACCACAAGTTTGAGAACTTGTGGTGTTTTTTTATATAAGGAATTGAGGAATAAACTCTGTGTGATTTCATGTTTAAAGGGGTGTTGTTGTTTTGATACTGATGACACTTATAAAGTATATGAGGATGAACTTTTTCTTATTCATATAATGAACTTTCTTTAGAAGATGGACTAAGTTCTGTAAATATTCCATTTCAACAAGGTAATTATGAACTGGGTGGTTTTATTGATTTTTTAACGAGACACAATTTACTCAAAAAATTAAGGCAAGAGTAACAACAAGAAGTTCTGATAATATCAGAATTTACAATTGGTGTAATATTTTGTCATGAAGAGTTAGATAGGGCACTTTTAGCAGGTATAAACTATAAAATAACATCTTTTCTAGAGGTATTCATGATATTACATTTACCATTTCTATTTCTGCACAAAGTGTGTATAATGGAGAAACTACCATTGATGTGTCTGATTTGAATACAAGTTTGTATTTTGCTTCTGTAATCGTTAGTGGGTTTAGTTGTTTGTATAAAAAAGGTTATTGTATAATAGCCAAAGTATTTCTTAAAGAATAGGAAGCCATTATACTCATTCTTATGCAGTGGTTTTTTATATTTCCAGCTAAAAAGTATAGACATTAAAAAAGGCATTGAGAAATTAATCTCAATGCCTTTTTACGTTATCTTATAAAGCTCTTTTTATACGTTCTCAGAGCTTAATTTAGCTTTGATGAACTCACGGTTCATTCTAGCAATATTTTCAATAGAGATACCTTTAGGACACTCAGCAGAACAAGCACCTGTATTTGTACAAGCACCAAATCCTTCTTTATCCATTTGAGCAACCATATTCTCAACACGTGCTTTTGCTTCTACTTGACCTTGAGGTAATAAAGCCAATTGAGAAACTTTAGCAGAAGTAAATAACATTGCAGAAGCATTTTTACAAGCTGCTACACAAGCTCCACATCCAATACATGTTGCAGCATCAAAAGCCTTGTCTGCATCAGTCTTAGGAATCGGAATATTGTTCGCATCTTGAGCGTTACCTGTATTTACAGATACATAACCACCTGCTTGGATGATTCTGTCAAATGCAGAACGATCTACTACCAAATCCTTAATTACAGGGAAAGCTGAAGATCTCCAAGGTTCAATAGTGATTGAATCACCATCCTTGAAAGAACGCATGTGTAACTGACAAGTAGTAATTAAGTTTTCAGGTCCGTGTGGATGACCATTGATGTACATACTGCACATTCCACAAATACCTTCACGACAATCGTGATCAAAGGCAATTGGTTCTTCTCCTTTTTCAACTAATTGATTATTTAATATATCAATCATTTCAAGAAATGAAGAATCAGAAGAAATATCTTTAATTGGATATGTTACAAATTGACCGCTATCTTTAGCTCCTTTTTGACGCCAAATTTTTAAAGTAAAGTTCATAATCTCTTTTTTAGAATTAAACGAATTAGACTAGAAGAAAAGGTTATTTATAACTTCTTTGCTTCATTTCGACATTGTCATAAACAAGCTCTTCTTTATGAAGTTCTGGCTTATTATCAACGCCTTTAAATTCCCAAGCAGCAACATATGCGAAATTTTCATCATCACGTAATGCTTCTCCTTCTTCTGTTTGGTATTCCTCACGGAAGTGACCACCACAAGATTCATTTCTGTTCAGAGCATCACGACACATCAATTCACCTAATTCTAAGAAATCAGCTACTCTTAATGCTTTGTCTAATTCTGGGTTGTATTCATCTGCTTTACCAGGAACTAAAACTTCTTTCCAGAAGTCAGCTCTAATTTTTTTGATATCCTCAATTGCTTGAGTTAATCCTTTCTCATTACGAGCCATTCCACATTCTTCCCACATAATATTACCTAATTTTCTGTGGAAATAATCTACAGATTTAGATCCTTTATTTGATAAGAAGAAATTAATACGTTCTTTAATTGTCTTTTCAGCTTCATCAAATTCTGGAGTATCTGTAGGAATCGAGCCAGTACGAATATCTTTTGATAAGTAACCACCAATTGTGTAAGGGATTACGAAATATCCATCTGCCAAACCTTGCATTAGGGCAGAGGCACCAAGACGATTGGCACCATGGTCAGAGAAGTTGCACTCACCAGTAGCAAACAATCCAGGAATTGTAGTCATTAGGTTATAATCTACCCAAGTTCCTCCCATTGTATAGTGAACTGCAGGATAGATTTTCATTGGCATTTTATATGGATCTTCCGCTGCAATCTTTTCATACATTTGGAAAAGGTTTCCATACTTTGATTCAACTGCTTTAGCACCCATACGCTCAATTGCATATTTAAAGTCTAAGTATACAGCCTCACCTGTTCCATTTACACCATAACCAGCATCACATCTTTCTTTTGCTGCACGAGAAGCAACATCACGTGGTACTAAGTTACCAAATGCAGGATAACGTCTTTCTAAATAGAAATCTCTATCTGCATCAGGAATATCTAAAGCTGTTTTCTTTCCTTGTTGGATTGCAATAGCGTCCTCTTTTTTCTTAGGAACCCAAACACGACCATCATTACGTAATGATTCAGACATCAAGGTTAATTTTGCTTGATGATCACCAGAACGAGGTAAACAAGTAGGGTGAATCTGAGTGTAACAAGGATTTGCCATGAAAGCACCTTTCTTGTAAGCTTTCCAAGAAGCAGTCACATTAGAACCCATTGCATTTGTAGACAAGAAGAATACGTTTCCATATCCACCAGAAGCTAATACTACTGCATGAGCCGAGTGTCTTTCAATCTCACCAGTGATTAAGTTTCTAGCAATAACACCTCTTGCTACTTTTCCTCTTTTTGCATCAGTTGTATCGTCCATTAATACAACATCCATCATTTCGTGACGGTGGTACATTTTCACTGTACCTGCATTGATTTGACGAGAAAGAGCAGAGTAAGCTCCTAATAATAATTGTTGTCCAGTCTGTCCTTTTGCATAGAATGTACGCTTTACTTGTACACCACCAAAAGAACGGTTATCTAAGTAACCTCCATATTCACGAGCGAAAGGAACACCCTGTGCAACACATTGGTCAATAATATTTCTTGAAACTTCTGCTAAGCGGTGAACATTTGCTTCTCTAGAACGATAGTCACCACCTTTGATAGTATCATAGAATAAACGATATACACTATCACCATCATTTTGATAGTTTTTAGCAGCATTGATACCTCCTTGTGCAGCAATAGAGTGAGCTCTACGTGGAGAATCTTGGAAACAGAATGCTTTTACACTATATCCCATTTCACCAAAACTTGCAGCAGCAGCACCTCCAGCCAAACCAGTACCAATTACAATAATGTCAATATGACGTTTGTTGGCAGGGTTTACAAGAGCGATTTCTGATTTATATTGAGACCATTTATCTCTAAGATCTCCTTTAGGTATATTTGAATTTAATTTAGAACTCATAGTAGTAGGTACTCTTTCTTATTTTGTGAAATAAAAGAATAATGGAATAAATGCGAAAGCTCCAGGAACGACTACAGCATAAGCTGTTCCTATGAACTTGATGATAGGAGTGTATTTTAAGTGATTTAAACCAAATGTTTGGAAAGCACTTTGGAATCCATGATTTAAGTGGATACCGATTGCAATCATCGACACTACATAGATAGCTACATAAGCAGGACTTTGAAATTTCTCCACAACTAAAGCATACAAATCAGCAATGTTATTTGCATCTAATCCTAGATCATCAGCAATCTTTGCACGATAGAAGAAATCCACTAAGTGAAGAATGAAGAAAACTGTAATTACAATTCCCAAAGGTCCCATGATTTTAGAACCAGTGCTTGTTTTTGCATTAGCACCCCCTCCATAAGAAACAGGTCTAGCTTTCTTGTTACTAATTACAAGACCAATTCCATCAATAATATGGAATAAGAATCCTGAGAAGATTACTACTTCACCGATAAGAATTACAGGGCTACCCTTCATTGAATGTGCATATTCATTGAACGATATTCCTCCATCTCCTGCTAATAAAGCAAGGTTACCGATTAAGTGTACAAGTAAGAAACCAATTAAGCCTAATCCTGTAATGGCCATGATTAGCTTTCGTCCGATTGAACTCGTTAATGTGTCTTTAAACCAACTCATTTTATATGTTAAATTTAACTTTAATTTGTGTGCAATTTAAGTCCTGAATGTTTTAGAAACAATGTAACAAAACTATTTTTATTGATTCTAAATTGTTTCGTTGTTTGTGTTGTATTTCTTAAACAAGATGGTCTGTGTTATTGTTGAAATAGTTGTATATTTATCAATATTCTAAATTGTATTAATTTTAATGAGTTATATTCGTTTTTTTCTGTTCTGGGCTTTTGTGGCTATCTTTTCTCAAGTCAATGCAACACATTTGAGAGCGGCAGACATAGTAGTGAAGAGGGTAGGAGAGTTGACCTATGATATTTTGTTGACAACCTTTACTGATGCTGCTTCTGTGACAGATGGTACAGGACAGGTAGATACTCAAGAAGAGTATTTATATGTCAACGAAGAAGAGTTTATTGTACAAAGAACTTCTGTTGAAAATATTGGTAATGAAGTGTTTAAAAATGAGTATCTCATTTCAAATTATAAACTAAATACTTCAAATGTTATTGTTAGTGTTATTTATGTGCAAAATAATCGAAATGGAGGAATTGTAAATATAAATAATGGTAAGTCGGAAAATTCTAGGTTTTATGTAGAGACTGTTTTTTTTGTCAATAATTTTTCCCCAATTAATAATACTCCTGTTCTTTCTGTTCCGCCAATTGATGACGCAGCACTTAATTATCCCTTTTTTCATAATACAGGAGCTTTTGACCCTGATGGAGATAGTCTTTCTTTTGAGTTAATTGCTTCACAAAGTTATGTTAGTTTACCTTCTACAGGAGGACAGCCTACTGATTTATTGAATTATCAGTTTTTAGATGATATTGAATTTGGAGCAGATGTAATTGCTGAAATAGATCCAGTTACAGGAACATTGGTTTGGGACTCACCAAGTATAGAAGGAGAATATAATATTGCCATTAGAATTAATGAATGGAGAAATGGAGAGCGAATAGGCTTTGTAATTCGTGATATGCAAATTACAGTTAAAGAATCTGATAATGTTCCTCCAGAAGTTTTTATTCCTAACGATACTTGTATGGCTAGTGGAAGTACATTTGAAATGCAAGTTTTTGCAAATGATTCCAATCGTCATAGGGTGAATTTGGAATTTTATGGAGGTGCTTTCTCAAATGAAAATGATTATAGTGTAGAGATTATTAGACCATTAGATGATAGACCAGATAGCTTATTAGCAAATATTACTTGGGATATTCCTTGTGAAGCTGTTCAAAAAAGACCACACTACTCAGTAGTGAAGGCATTGGATACAGGTAATCCAATACTGACAGATATTAAAGAATGGGCAATTACTGTGATTGGTGAAGCACCTCAAAATCTGAGAGGAGAAGTACAAGATAAAAATATTCAATTATCATGGGATGATTATTCTTGTGTAGATGAAACAGGTAGAGAGAGAGTAGAACATCTTGAAATTTGGAGAAGAGCTTGTGATACTAGTTTGATTGAACGTTCGGCTTGTTTATCTGGAGTTCCTGAAGAGTGGGGTTTTCAAAAAATAGGAGAGACTGAACCTACTGAAACTACTTTCTTGGATACAAATGAAGGAGTCGGGTTATCTTCTGGATTGCAATATTATTATTTGATCCATGCGGTCTATCGTTTTCCTGCTGAAGGAGAAAGTTATGCTTCTAAGGTATTGCCTATGAATTTATCAGAATCATCTCCTCTAATAACTAAGATGAGTGTACTTTCTACTAGTAAATCTGATGGAGAAATTGTAATCACTTGGTTGCCTCCTCTTACCATAGATATAATCACTAACAAAGCTCCTTATACTTATCAGGTAGCAGGTGTGGGAAATGATTATTCAGAAGAATTTACAGTAAGTAGTTTGAAAGATACTAGCATTACTATTCAAGGATTAAATACACAGGATAACGAATATTCTTTTGAAGTAAGTTTTTTGAATCAACAAGGAGAGCTAGAAGGAAAAACAAATGAAGTTTCTACTGTCTTTTTGGAAGCAGAAAATTTAGATGGGGCTATTTCTCTGTCTATTCAAGCAAATGTTCCTTGGTTTTATGCAGATACTTTGTATCAAGTAGTTTATCGAGAGGTTGGTGGGGATTTGATTGCCATTGATTCTGTACAAGGGACTTTGGATACATATGTTGATATTAACGTAGAAACAGGTCAAGAATATTGTTACATAATTGAGACGAGGGGAGTTTATTGTATTGACACTTTGGGAAACCAAGTGATTAATAACTTTTCAAATCGTGCCTGTGCTACACCAATTGATACAAAAGCTCCATGTCCTCCAATTACAACTTTGGAAAACGAATTGGATTGCAACAATTATACTTTTAGTTCCAATATCTTTAATGAAATTAGTTGGGTTCCAACAATTGCTTCTAAATGTGATACTTTCATAGAGAGCTATAATATTTATTTTAAGGAGGGTTTAGATGAAGAATTTACTTTTCTAAGAAAAATAGAAGCAACAGATTCTTTACTATTTATTCATCAAAACTTAGATACTTATGTAGGTTGTTATGCAGTGACTGCCTTGGATAGAGTTGGTAATGAAAGCGGATTTAGTAACACAGTATGTAATACTAATTGTCCTGATATTCAATTTCCAAATGTTTTTTCTCCAAATGGAGATAAGGAAAATGATTTATTTACCCCAATTCCTACTCCTCGCTTTGTCAATCAAATCAAGTTTTCTGTTTATAATCGTTGGGGAAAACTTGTTCATTATTCAGAAGATGTTCCAAACCTGGATTGGAAGGGGACAAATTTGGAAGGAGAGCAATTAGAAGATGGTGTCTATTATTATTCAGCAGAGGTTTTTTATGATGTATTAAATAAAGAAGAAGCAACTCAAGTTTTTAAAGGCTGGATTTATTTGGTGAAATAAAAGTATAGCGAGAGTAATTAATAGTTTTTGTATATTTGTAGGAAACAATTTTAAAAACGAATGAAAGCATACGTATTTCCGGGTCAAGGAGCTCAGTTTGTGGGAATGGGAAAAGACTTGTATGAGTCTTCTGAACAAGCAAAAGAACTTTTCGAAAAAGCAAATGAAATTTTGGGTTTCCGTATCACTGACATTATGTTTGAGGGAACTGATGAAGAGTTAAAACAAACAAAAGTAACACAGCCAGCAGTATTTTTACATTCTGTAATCAAGGCGTTAGTTTCTGAGGAGTTTACTCCAGAAATGGTAGCAGGTCACTCTTTGGGTGAATTTTCTGCATTAGTTGCAAGTGATGCATTATCTTTTGAAGATGGATTGAAATTAGTTTCTCAACGTGCTTTGGCTATGCAAAAAGCATGTGAGCAAAACCCTTCTACAATGGCTGCAATTTTAGGACTGACAGATGAGCAAGTAGAAGAATTGTGTGAAGGAGTTGAGGGTGTTGTACCTGCAAATTATAACTGTCCAGGACAATTAGTAATCTCTGGTTCTAAAGAAGGAATTGAAAAAGCATGTGAGGCAGCAAAAGAAGCAGGAGCAAAACGTGCATTACCTCTTCCTGTAGGTGGTGGTTTCCACTCTCCAATGATGGAACCTGCAAGAGCTGAATTAGCAGAAGCAATTGCTTCAACAAACTTTAGTACCCCTAAATGTCCTATTTACCAAAATGTACCTACAACAGCTTCTACTGATGTTGAAGTAATCAAAGAAAACTTGATTGCTCAATTAACTGCACCAGTAAAGTGGACACAAAGTGTTCAAAATATGATTGCTGATGGAGCTACATTATTTATTGAATGTGGACCAGGAAAAGTATTACAAGGTTTGGTTAAGAAAATCAACAGAAAGAGCGAAGTTGCTGGTTTATAAGAATAGGCAATAAAGCATTAATAGAAAAGGGTAATCATGTGTTTGATTACCCTTTTTGCTTTTTAAAGAAATTAGGGTTTCCGCACCAAAATATTAGTTGCTTAGAATGATGTTTTTTAAGAACTGATTACTTCTAGCAGCTTTTTTTTGTTTTCTTTTAATACTTATTTTTTCTGGATTTTTTTGAGAAGAGTTAAAGCCCATTTTCTAATAAGGTGTAAATTGATAATGGCATTTTCCTGTTTAATTCGAGCATCATCTTCGCCAAAAGTAATATCTAAATGCCAATGTAATTGATTTTCAATAGACTAATGATTTCTAATATATTCACCTATTTGTTTAGGAGTTATTTATTTTAAACTACTAATAAACAATGAATTACT
>JAAEPT010000139.1 GCA_024232295.1 Cytophagales bacterium | reverse complement strand
TCCCTTTCATTCGTTCCTTTGTTTTTAATTGGTACAAACATACCAATATATAAAAAAGACCGCAAACTTTTGTCCGTTAAAGAAAAAAGTGCCTTTAGATATACTTAAAGACACTTTTTAGAGTATTCAATAACTAGTAATTAGAACTGTGAAAAAGGAATTTTATTTTGAACTGCTACTTCTCTAATACCAAACACACCTTATTCGGACAATTCTAATACTAAATTCGGACAAATATTATTTTGTCCGAATTACTCCTTTTTAATCTCTTCTAAAGAACTCTGAAACGTCTTTTATAGCGTTAAGCACTTTAGCGTTTGTGACATCAAAACCTCTCGCTTTAATCTCTTCAAAGTCTAATTCGTGCTTTTTGCAGAAGTCTTTTGCTTCTTGAATACTCATTACTGCTTTTTATTGGTCTAACATCACTTTTGCAGACTCCACATTAAAATTAGACTTACAGCTATCACATTGTAAAACATATTTGAATATATAGGTTTGATTCGGCTTAATGACTCTGTTACTTTTTCTGTCCTTTTTGCGTAAAGTACCTTTACTACATCTACGACAAGTATCTCCTTCTTTGTGTTTATCCGCTTTAGGCATGATGCTGTTTGTATTACCTCTCTTATTTATCATAAAAGCATCGAATTCTTTATTGAGGTATTTATCCTCTAGAAGTCGTTTAGGAGTTACTTCTTCTAGGCTGTATCTGATGTCTGAAGAGGTGTCATTAAGCCAACCTGTTAATGTGAAATACCTTTTGTTAATCTCAATTATGTTGTGGTAGTCTGGGCGTTTAGGGTTAGGGTTTAACTTCTTGACACGCTTCGAGGTGAAATAGTATTTCATTTTACTGCTTTTTTACTGCTTTTTTACTGTGACATTAATCCCTAATGACTGAATGTAGCCGTTCAACTCCTGGAGAGTGAATGGAACTTCATTAAGGTCATTGTATGCTGATAAGCCTAAAGGGATTCCACCGTTCTCTACGTGCTTCAATAGTCCACTAAGACTTAATTCAAGTCTAGGATAATCGTACTTTAATAGGGTCATGATACTCTCAATTTCTTGCCCCTTTACTTCATTTCCTTTGGTGTAATAAGTCTTCATAATGGTTAAAACGGTGGTTCAGAATCTTCATGATTCTCTTTCTCTTTTTGTGCTAATGATTGAGCGATGTTCTTACTCTCTTCAGTAATCTTATCTAAGTAAGATTGTTGTTGACTCTTCTCTTCTCCATCAGGTTTGTTGTACTCAGATTGAAGGAATTCATCACTTACTTTCAATGGTATTGGGTCAAAAGGATTGTTTTTAACCCATTCCATCCAATGTTCTAAATGCCATCGAATAAAAGACTTTAGCTTTCTGATAGGCTCTTCTCTTTTGTTGATGGAGTCTAAGTAAATCTGTTCTTTGAGGTAATCAATGATCAGATAGATGTCTTTCTCAAAGTAAGAAACATACTTAACGACTTCTTTTTCTGTAAGACCCCATTTCAACATTGTCCGTACAGCTTTACCCCTATGTTCATGGACAAGCCAATCTTGAGGTATTGTTTTAGGTGCTTTGTTTTTGAGTTTGAACATGAAGTGGGTAATAGGTTTTCTTCCTCCGTCTTCTCCTGGAGTTCCATATATGATTTCTCCCTCAAACTCTAAATCAGTACCCTTCAATTCCTCTAAAGGCTTTGCGATAGTTCTGTCATAAAGCATTCTCTTACTAGGGTATTTAGGGATGCTTTTACCGTACTTCTTCTTTTCCCTCCCCTTTCTATCATAAGTCTTAGCACAATCCATGTACCTAGCGTAATCATCAGCACTAACAAGCCAATACCCTGTGTCTTTGTATCTTGATAAGGCCCAAATGAATTGCCATGTGTAGTAAGATTTGGCTTTAAATAGTAATGGAGTATGGTTCTCTTGGTATTGTCCTAAACTCCATTGCTTCAAGAAATTGACTACAAGTTCATTCATTCTAAAGGTGAAAACACCTTTTTTGTAGCCGCAAGGCTGTGATAGTTTAGAAGTATCTAACATGTGAACACCATAGATGGACTTGTCTTTTGGGTTCTCCAAAAAGAACTGACAACTCATGAGTTCACTTACCACAGTCCTTGCTTCAAGATAGAATGTGTCCATGTCAATTTTCTTCCCATAAGTTTCGAGTTCATTGACTGAAATCTGAAAATAAGGATGGTCAACATCATTCATTTGAGCCAGTATCAAGGTAAGGACTTGCCTAGATATTTCATTTAGGTTAGTGATACCCTTGGCTGTGAATAAGACATCGCTTTTGAAGGTCTTCTTAGGGTCGGGAAGACTTACAAGCTTTAGAGGTAGTTGGTTAGAATCGCTCATATAGTGCCAATATAGGGGTTTAGTAACAAGAATTGATACCAATAGTAACATTTATTTAAAAATGTTACTAAGAAACCCCCCCCAAATGTTACACAACCTATCCAAAAACCCCCCCCAAATGTTACACAACCTCTCGAAAAAACCCCCCCCAAATGTTACACAACCTAAAATACTCCTTTATATAACTTACTAATAGTTATTCTTTACTAGTAGTTAGGGTTTTTTGGCTGTTTAGCGAAGCTGTGGATTTTTGTTGGATTCTCGGAATTCGAGAGAGTTTCGGAATCTGGAAAAGAAAATAAAGGGGGGAAAGGGTTGATTTGAAATTTGGATGACGAGAATTCGAAAAGAAAATTCACAATGCGGAATTCGGAATGAACTGAAAAAAGGGCAAAGGCTTCGTTTTCTTGTATGTTGGTATAACTGTACCAATTAACCATGAGACACCCCTTTATTATTGCTCTTTTTAATCGTCTTTTTAGGCTTTTCGTAGGCATTACACCATGTTTTCCACTCTTGACTAAGGTTTTTTTCATTGAAAAAGTCTTTTGTCATCTTAATAATCTCCTTCTGAGTCTCCATTTCCTTGACTTTATTCATCTTGGTAATCAAAGACTTTTGCAGATTTTCGATTTTAGCCTCTTTTTCTTCGATTGTAGCGACTTTCTCATTCAATTGGACTAAGAGGTCATCACAGTAAGAGAAAACGTCTGAGATGTTATCTAAAGTCTTCTCTATGTCATAGACTTTTTTCTTCTTCCCGACTTTCATACCTCCAATACTCTCTCTTTCCATCTTGAATTCAAGAAGTTCAGCCTTTGCCTTTTCCAATTTCTCACGCTCTTTCATCCCTTTGTACTGCATTGGAGACAAATGTGAGCGTTGGTTTTTGGACTTGACCAACTTCCACAGATGGTCATTGTCCAGGTACTCATTTTCGTATTCAATCTTCTCTCCCCTTTCCATTTGCAGACATTGGGCGGTAATGTCTTGCATTTCCCTCATGTCCATTTGGTCTAGTTTCAGTGTTCGACCATAATCAGACACTTCTTCTTGGGTCTTCTTGCTAATCTTAACCGCATTTTCATCGTGATTCATCCAATCGAAGACGATGTGAGCATGGCGATTGAATTTGATTTCCTTAGTGACTTTGTTCATGTACCCTTCATCTTCATGGATATGAATTTGAATTGCCTTGATTCCAAATCTACCTTCTAGAGTATCGCAAAGAGTCTTCAGATCTTCCATCGTGTTTCCATCTCTCAAATTGCAGACTGCTTCACGAATGGGAGTAGTGTTACTCTTCATCTTCTGACCGACTTGCGACTTGTATAATTCCTCAGCTTCACTTTTGTACTCCGCTAATTTCTTACCAGGGTTTAATTCCCAATGCTGATTCAATTCAGTCATCTCAGGAAAGATGTAATTCAATTCACCACGATGTTCTTTGAAATTGTGGCGTTCTGAATTCGACTTAACATTTGCGACATGGATGGAGCTGATTTTATGACCCATAAAAAATTAATCTTTAAATGAAATCCGGATTAATCGGGATTAATCTGGAAGAACCTCGTAGAGCCCACAAACCCGTAGGGTTTATAGTGGGCTATAAACCCTAAGTTATTCAACATAGGTTTGACTTCAAAATTCACCCTCGAATTTCAGCGTTGAGCTTGTCGAAACAATGAAATTCTAGGATTAATCTTAAACGGGTAAGATTAATCTTTCGTGAATCGTAAGCTTTCGTAAATCCAAGAAAAACAACAGCCATAACAGCCATGAAGGAGTATGGCTGTAAATGATAAAAGTACGAGTCCTACTATAGACCTTTATAGTTGGTATGTTTGTACCAATATACAATAAAAGACCGCAAACTTTTGTCCGCTCAAATAAAAAAGTGCCTTTAGATATACTTAAAGACACTTCTGTTAGTATTCAATTTGTCGCAGTTGGTATTCAATATGTCTTAGTTGGAACTGCATAGATGAAATTTTATTCCAAAAAGTACGAGTCCTACTACACACTCTTGCCCTTTAAAAAGGGGGTGGAGTGTCATTATAGGCATCAAATGTATATTCACCGTATGCTCTTTCCCATGCGTTGATTTGATTATCAATGTTTTTAGTGAAATACTCTTCATAACTCTTAATCAGCACTTCTCTTTCTTCTACGTATGATTTTCGATATTCTTTGAAGTAAAATAAGGTGTTCACAACACCATCTAATTTCCTCCAAACATATTTTTTACTGCCATCATGATATATTTTTAGTTCGATAACTGGATTGATGTTTCTGTTCTGTACTTGGTATAAAGGTATCTTTTCATCATAAATAAGAACAATGGTATTGTTTTCACTAATCTCAATATCGAACCCATCTCTAGAGATTAATTTCATTTTACGCCTTGGGTAATGCGTTATCTCATATAGTTTAGAGGGGGTTTTGTAGTAGTTGTAATCATCTAAAGCAACTCTTGGATTGAGATTTCTAGACTCACAAACATCTTTTATTTCTTGGATTGGGTCTTCAATAAGTCTTGTAGTATATCTTGAAGTCTCTAAAACAATAACGGACTTTATTCTGCTGTTCGTAACGAAAGGGTTTCTCAGCTTTCTTAATTGTGCCTTAGTAGGTATCACATCACCATATTGAAGACCATAAGGAAGATGATTTATTTTCTTACATAATTCTTCTATGTGTGATCTGGACTCAGAAGGCACTTGAATCATGGAGAAGTTAAAATTGTCTTCATTATGCCTAGATAATACTGTGCAAGTATTTATAATCTCTTCCTTGTATTGCTCCAGGAGATGAAGTCTCTCTTTGTATTCAGTAATAAAAGCAATCTTGTCTTCTCTATTCCCTTTCATTCGTTCCTTTGTTTTTAATTGGTACAAACATACCAATATATAAAAAAGACCGCAAACTTTTGTCCGTTAAAGAAAAAAGTGCCTTTAGATATACTTAAAGACACTTTTTAGAGTATTCAATAACTAGTAAT
>JAAEPT010000138.1 GCA_024232295.1 Cytophagales bacterium | reverse complement strand
TACATTCGTTTCTTATGAAGAACGTAGAGATTGGAATTTGTGGCATCCAGATGACTTTCGAGTAGATTATCAATTTATGTTGGATAAATTGGTGAATATTTTAGAAAATAACCCACATGATAAAGATTATAAGGTGTTTATTGGAACAGTGCCTTTGGTGACAATTATTCCTCTATTAAAAAGAACGGGGAGAAAGCATACCTTAAAAGTACAGGAATGGTGTGTGACCAAATCGAATCCTTCTAGGGAAGAAGATTTATTGGATGCTCCGCACGATATTGAATATATTTATAGTGATTATTATACTTACTATCCATTTGCAGATACCTTTGACCCTAACAATGACCAACATGTTAGTTTGAGTTTACAAGATGTATTATACATTGATAATTGCATTCGACAATACAATCGCATTATTCAAGAATTGGTGATGGAAGCCAATAAAAAACTGAAAGAACAACCAAATGGAAAAGCTAGATTATACATTGTCGATACAGCTTCCCATTTGAACAATATTGCCATTAAAAGACAGGGCAGAGATCCTTATTATCGCTATCCCAAATATGTAAGAAATGCCTATCCACCAATTAGTACCCATTATTATGATGTGTCTAAACAAGGGCAAATCAAAGCAGGTGGTTTTTTTAGTTTGGATGGAGTACATCCAACAGCAATTGGGCATGGAATCATTGCTTATGATTTTTTGAAGGTCATGAAAGAAGCTGGAGTAGAAAGAGTGAATCCTGAAAACATTGATTGGAAAGAAGTGTATGATTCAGATTCTTTGTATCGAAAGCCGATCGTTTTGTTAAACGAGTTGAGAGAAAGTGTGGAGTTTGCCAAGCTGATTTTGAAGATTGGTTCAATGAACTTTTTTAGCGATGATCGAGATGAAATATTAAGCTAATATTTGCGGAGAATTTTGTTACTTTGCACTCACAACGACTAATACCTAAAAAGTGAAAAAATATTTAACCTGTCTTGTTATTTGTTTTCAAGGTTTTATAAACCTTTATGGACAAACAGATACCCAGTTTTGGTTTGCAGTTCCAGAGGTGGAAGAAGCTAATGGAGATCGTCCCATCATTTTAGAAATTGCAGCAAAAGCACAAGGAACCTCTGTGACGATTTCTATACCTGCTAATTCTGATTTTACTCCAATTATAAGAGTCTTACAAGCATATCAAGTGATTAGAATTGATATAACTCAATTTATAGATGATCTTGAAAATATTGAACCCAATGTTGTAGCTAATAAGGGACTTTTAATTGAATCTGTACATGATATTTCTGTTTATTATGAAGTGATTGCATTTAAGCATGATTTTACTAAAGGCTTCAATAATGATATTTTTGTTTTGAAAGGAAGGAATGCTTTGGGTACAGATTTTTATGTTCCTTTTCAAAATAAAGAAGCAAATAATAATTCTTTTTTAGGTAATAAAGATAGTTTTTCTTCTATTGATGTAGTAGCAACAGAAGATAGTACTGACATAGAGTTATATTACCCTAACCATATTCAGTCAGGGAGTAAAAAAATTACCTTAAACCGAGGACAAACTTATTCTTTCCGAGCTTTTGGACAAAAAACAACCGATCATTGGTATGGAGCAAGAATTGTAGCTGATAAGTTTATTGCTGTTACCATGAAGGATGATGCTGTTACTAATAAAGAAAATTCTTCTGCATTAGATTTGATAGGTGATCAACTGGTTCCTGTAGATGTTGTTGGTAGACAATATATCTTAGGAGGTGGAACAGCTTATATTGTTACTACTAAAGAGTTTACAAAAGTGAAGATAGGAATATTTTCTGAAATCTTATTTGATGCTGGAGATTATAGAGCAATTACTTTACCTGAAACTCCTATTTTAATAGAAGCAGATCAACCCATTTGCATATTGCATGTTGTTTCAAATGAAGGTCAGTATGGTGGGGCAATTGCTCCTCCAATTGATGAATGTACAGGTGTAAAAGAAGTTAATTTTGCCCATCCAGAGTATTTGGGATTATTATCACCTGACACAACAATTACTGTAGCATCAAATGGTTTAATGATAAAAACAACTATTCTGATAAAAAAAGGAGGAGAAGATGAATTTTTACTAAATGGTGAAAAGAATTCAATTCTTGATCAAAGTGTTTTTCAGGAAGTATCTGGAAGTAATGGAGAGTGGTTATATACTATTGTTAATTTACAAGCAACAGGAAATAAAGGTAATCTTATCCAAAATAAAACAGAAAAATTTCATATATCGATTCAAAATACCACCAATTTATTAGCTGCTAGGCTTCAACATCCTTCTCACAATACTTCTACTTTTTTTGGATATTTATCTGATTTTGTGAGACAAGAATTTAGTCATGAGTTGCAGTTTTGTCAAGGAGACGATATTCATATTTCGCTAATTGATGGTTATGAAGCTTATGAATGGAGTACGGGTGATACAAGTCATGTTATTACTAATTTTTCTTCTGAAAATATTGTGAAAGACTCTTTATTATTTGTAAAAGTAACAAATGAAAATTGTATTTATGAAGATACAATTTCAGTAAGTGTTGGAGAATCTGTCAAAGGAATTGATTTAGGTGAAGATATTGAATTGTGTCAAGGTGAAAATTACCCCATTACCCTAAATCCACAGTATACTTATCAATGGAATGATAATGTCAAAGGAAATAATTATAGTGTAACAACACAAGGATGGCATAAGGTACTAGCTACCAGTCAAGATGGATGTACATTTGAAGATTCTCTTTTTGCCAAAGTTGCCTCGATTCCAATCGCTGAAATAGGAGAGGAAGACACTTTAATTTGCCAAGGTAATTCGTTGGTATTAACCTTACCAGAAGGTTATGATGCTTATGAATGGAGTACAGGAGATACAAGTAATTCAATTACACTTACAGAAGAAGGGACTTATAGTGTTAAGGTACTAACCAAAACAAAAGATAAGGTTTGTGGAACAGATCAAGATGAAATTACAGTTGGTTTCTGGAATGTGAATACTTACAATGTATTAACTCCTAATGAGGATGGTAAAAATGATGTATTTGTTGTCGAAGGAATTGAGCAAGGAGATTGGCAATTGGAAGTCTATAATCGTTGGGGAAAAAGAGTGTATCTAGATAAGCATTATCAAAATACTTGGACAGCTGAAAAATTGAAAGAAGGAACCTATTTTTTTAGTTTAACTGAAAATAATGAAGCATCTTGCACTCAATTCAAAAGTTGGGTACAAGTGATCCGATAATTACATTTCTTCACAAGTTGTAGTATATTCAGCTGTACTAGTTGTATAAGTATTTTGTAGCTCAATATCTTCTGCATCAGATTTAGAAATTTCTTTATACATTCTAACCTCTGTTGTTGTGATTGATGTTCCACCAATTACAGTTGAAGTTGTTTTTGTAGTGCACTCATAATCTTTTGAGCATGAAGTTAAAGAAGCAATAGCAATACAAAGCATTCCAATAAAAAGTGTATTTTTCATAATTATGATTTTAATAGTTTAGTTATTTTGATAAATATACACTATTTCTTCTTTTTTTCATTTTCTGATTTCCAAACCATATATTTAGCATGTCCCAAAATGGCTTCTTCAAGGGTTCTATTGGTTTCAATAGCACTCTTCTTAACTGACTCTAACCATTTTGGTGTTCCTTTGATGGCATCAATATAATGCTGAATTCGTTTCTGTCTTTCAAGTTCTTTTTTTCGAAGTTCTTCCGTTTTAAAATAAGCAGTATTACGATTTTCTCTTGATCCAAAAGATACACAAAAAGTTAGAGAAAAAGCAGAGTCTTATCATAAGACGAACAAAAAATATTGCTGTACAGGGCTTGTTCAAGAAAGAAAAATTGGGAGAAAACGGCAAATATTAATAACTTGAATAAAGCAACAATCAAATTAGAAACATGAATTTCCCCCCAAAACTGAAATTAAAAAATACTAC
>JAAEPT010000137.1 GCA_024232295.1 Cytophagales bacterium | reverse complement strand
TTTTATCGTGAAGAACTGCAAAAAGTATAATTGATTTTCTTGTATATTTTAGATTTTGGTTTATAAATACAAAGCAGTTTATGATTTTGTTCACTTTCAAAATGCTAAAGTTTTTTGCAAATTCAAATATTTTAGTTGTTGGTGCAACCTCCTCGGGAAAAACCACAACAGTTTTGGAGATCATAACGCAAAAATTAATTGAACCTTGGCCTCAAGAGATATTCTATCTTTATGGAGCAAAGCAGAGCTTCATGGATTCTTGGAATAAAGATAAAAAGAATTCACCTATAGAGTTTGTATGTGGACTAGAATTAGAAGTTCTTGATAAATTCAAAGGACCAAAGCTCTTAATCATTGATGATTTGTGTCTGAACCAGAACAAGGATCTCACCAATCATTTTATCAGAGGAAGTCATCATCTCCAAACAACAACCATCTACATTAGCCACTCAATATTTCTCAATGATGATAACTACAGGGTCATGTCCAACAATTGTCAATACATGTTAATTATGAGAAACAAGAGAAATTTGGCTCAACTTACCAGATTAGCACGTCAAATATTAGGATCGGACTATATAAGAATCCTTGAAGCATATGATTACAATAAAAACAATCAGTTTGGATTCGTTTTGCTGTCTTTTCACCCCAAAGTTCCCGAAGAATTACTTGTGCTCACAGACTTTTTCAAACCATGCCCAAGCATCTTTCTATGAAGAAAAAACTCGTCAAAGACAATCATAAAGCTTTGGAAACCTTGGCTAATATTGGACCTAAGAAAGCTCTTGTTGTAATCAACAATTCTCCCAACAAGTTTCTCCATGTTATTAGAACTCTAGCAAAGTTTGCTCTGGATGGTACAATCCCCCTGGAGAAGCATCATGTCAAGAAATTACAGCGACATAAAAAGATTATTCGAGATGTTGCAAAAAGTCGCTCTGGTCGTCGCATCAAGAGTGCTGTAAATCAAAAAGGTGGATCTTTCTTTAAAACTGTACTCAATACATTACTACCACTTATTCCCATGCTTCTTTAAGGAAAATGCTATTTAAAGGAACTTTAAAACTTGTTGTGGACCAGCAATGGAAGTGATTACCGTTACCAGTAAAGGACAGGATCCTTCAAGATTCATTTCCAATTTCACCAATTCAATACGATTTTCTGAGGACTATGAAGTTGGACTTTTGAAAATTGCTTATCCACCAGTTATAAATGTTTCGGATAAGAACAACAAGATCTACATTTCAAAGAAAGGTGTATCTTCTACAACTGTTTTAGAAATACCAACAGGATTTTATGAAACAACTCATGATGTTGCCCAAGCAATTTACGAAGTGCTCACGGAATTTCAAGATGAAGAAATGAACACTAGTGTTATTTTTCGATACAGTACAAGTGGTACTGCTGATCATGCCAAGCTATCTCTACAATTTGAAGACAAGAAAACTGTTTTTGTTGTAAATGAAATGACTGTGGGAAATGTTTTGCACCTTTTAGAATATAGGATTAAGAAATTTACAGCAAGAACCTTGACAATACAAAATTATGATTTACCTGCGCATGACCAACTTGGCTTTATTTACAGTTCAATTGTTTCCAATTCTCTGATTGATTATCGTGTTTCTCGTTTGTTAGATACTGTTGCAATCAGGACACCTAAAAATGGTGGTCATTGTTTATTTGAGGTTCAAAACCCGGTTTTTCATGATGTTTCTGCAGCAAGTTTCATTGATATTAGTTTTGAAATTCATGATATTGATGGAAATTTTTTACAGTTTCATAATGATTTACCAACAATTTTAACTTTAGGAATTAGAAAAAAGCGAAATCATTCTATTTAAGGGTCTGGTGTGAGCCATTCACAATTATTATGCGATATTTACTCGTTGCTGCTGACAAAAGTTCCCAGCTCCCTGTTGAAATTCCAAACGAGATCTTAACTCGCAAGACAAAAACCAAGCCCACAACTTTAAAAACTCACAAGACGAGAACCACTGCTTTAAAACCTTCTCAAAAGAAGCGTAAAAGATCAAATCCTAAATCTAATACAAAAAAGAAACGTAAGCAGATTGCCAAACCGATTGCAAAATGAGACAAGTTTATGTACCTGACAATGATACATACAAGATGTATAAGCATTATTT
>JAAEPT010000136.1 GCA_024232295.1 Cytophagales bacterium | reverse complement strand
ATTATTGCTGCTACTTTTTTAAGTTGTGGTTTTTAACCCTTAATTCAGGTTCTTTTGTGATTTGGGACAGAAGTGATTTAAGCATGTTGTTTTTTGAACTAGGAAGCTAAAGATAACGCTTTTTTCACTTCTTCTTATTTTTGTCCAGTAGTATGAAGGAAGAGTTTTATTTTGCTGTAATTACTCATAATTTTCCCAATACTCAATTACCTATCAATTTGGATTATTCTTTTTATGATAAAGATTCTCAAAAATCACAAATACTAAATGTTACTGTCAGAGCTTGTATTAATTATCGATATAAACTTCATACTGAACTTTGGCAAGGATATAATCATTGTGCTATTATTCAAATACATGATTTGAACATGGAAAAAATTCAACCTTTACCCAATATCAAGTCAACAACTAAATGGGATTCAAATCTGATATTGTGTAAATCAAAAGAATTTATTCAATGTAGAGAATTTATTAAATCTTCTGTGGCAAATTGTCATACTTTTATGAGAACAAGGAATCCCAAAATATGGGAAGAAAACAGGAGAAAAGAACAAGAATACAGAGACTTGAATAGGTAATTTATTTAAAGAAAAAACAAAGTTAAATTAAGCACATATCAGATATTATATTTATTAAAGAGGTATTAGCTATTACTTTTTATTATCTTCGTTTCTTAATTCAAAAGTTTGTATTCATAAAACTATGGAAATGATTCAATCATTAAAGAAAAATGCTCCAATACTTTTTGTAATATTATTTGGTGTTTTTTTCTTATTCATACTTTATGGTGATATCCTTATGTCACCAAATGATTATTTATTTACACATCATGGAGATGGAATAAAAAACTACTTTACTTATGCATACCACATAAAACATGATAGTAGTTATACCAACTTTACAGGAATGAACTATCCTTATGGAGAATCTTATCTTTATACTGATTGTCATCCAATATTAAGTAATACTATTCAATTTTTATCTTCTTTCATTCCCTCCCTTGACACTTACTCAGTAGGGATTCTCAATAGTATATTACTATTTTCTATATTTCTTTCGTTTATTGCAACCTACTATTTATTGCTGGAATTAAAACTAGAGAAGTGGATGAGTGCCTTATTCAGTATAGGCATTGTAATGCTTGCACCTCAATTGGGTAGAATTGGAGGTCATTTATCCTTATCTTATGCCTTTGTAATTCCATGGACTTGGTGGCTATTCCTTCGATTTACACATACTAAGGACAAAAAACTAATTATCATCTTTCTCATCAATAACCTATTTTGGTTATTCATTCATGCCTATTTGGGAGTAATTGTATTCTCTTTCTTACTCTGTCTTTTCACCACTAATTTTATTCTTGATAAGAATAAAAAGGAAAACAAAATAAATTATTTATTACTAATACTTACCATTTGTTTACCCTTAATTCTTTTTCAAAGCTATCGTGTAGCCATTGATTCACATGAAAATAGAACAGATAATCCTTCTGGTTTTTTCTTATACAATGCAGAAATAGATGACATTTTGGTACCATTTGATGAGCCTTTTGGACCAGTCTTGGCAAAAGTTGCCAAAAACATAAAAATCAAATTAGAATGGGAAGGTCGTGGTTATCTAGGTTTTTCAAATGCACTTCTTTTTATTGGAGTACTTTTACTATCTATTCTCAGTATTTTCCTAAAAAAGAGCAGGACTATTTTAAAAAAATTATTTGATCATAAATTGATTAATCAATCATTAATTGCATCATTCATTGTCTTATTATTTGCTTTTGGTCTTCCCTTCAAACAATTTCCTAGTCTACTAGAGTTTGTTCCCATCTTAAAACAATTTAGAGCAACAGGTAGATTTGTTTGGCCATTTTATTTTGTGTTCACAGCATTTTCTGCCTATACCTTTCTGAAAGTTATTTATAAAACATATTACAAAAACCGTGTATTTGGAGTGCTAACTTCAATCCTTATTTTAGGACTTGTTTCTTGGGAAGGTTTTGTGGCTAATCTACATTTTTCAAATAGCATCACAGGAAATGCTAATTTATTTAAAAAGGAATTATTACCTAATAATCTAAAAATTGCTCTTGGTAAAATTAATACCAGTCGATACCAAGGAATATTAAGCTTCCCTTTTTATCATGTTGGCTCTGAAAGTTTTGTGCGTAACATCAATGAGAATAGCTTACAAAACTCAATAGTAATTTCTTACCATAGTGGACTACAAAACATTTGTTCAAGTTTATCAAGAACTTCTATTGAAGAAAGTAAAAAAATCATTCAACTAGTTGGTCCAAATTATTACCCTAAAAACATCAAAAATGACTTATTAGATGATCGTCCTTTCTTAATTGTAAACTCTGGTGACAACTTGACTAATTATGAAAAAGCAATTATTAAAAGAGCTACTTCTATTTACAAACACTCTTCAATAGAGTTATTAGAAGTCACCAAAGAAGAATTATTCCGTTCTGAAAGTCAAAATGAAATTAACCAATTCAAAAATAGACAATCAGAATTGGCTACACGAAATAACTTTTACATTTCCGATTCTTCTTCTGTATTATATTATCAAGATTATGAAAGTAATACCACTAATCTAAAGTTTAGAGGAAAAGGAAGCTATAAAGGAATCAAAAAAGGAAAAAATACCTTGGCAGAAATTCTTCCAAATACTTTCAAAAAAGATCAAGAATATACAATTAGTGCTTGGATGTATAATGGAGAAAAAGATGCATTAAATCTTTGGTTTCGCTTTATTATAGAAGAATATGATGAATCTCAAAACAAATGGTATACAACCACTATTTTCCCAGAATCAGCTGAAGTAATTAATGGAGATTGGTCTTTGGTAGAAGGAACTTTTAGGGTAAAAAATCCAAAAAGTAAAATCTATATAGTGACCAAAGGAAAGAAAAATTCAAAGGCTTCCTTCCATGCCGATGATTTACTGATCAAAGAACAAGGGGTTGATGTTTATCAGTGGAATGAAAAGACTAAAACACTATTCTTTAACAATCATCAGATTTTAAGTGAAAAGTAAATTTATTTACCAAAAATAACGAAACCTTTGAAAATACCTTTTGAACCAATCCTATTTGGTTACACAATTAATATTCATTTAATTCTCGAATACTTAGCTTTTTTTATTGGCTTCAGATATTATGTGTTCTCTAGAAAAAGAGCAACAGATGTTATAGATTCCAAAAATCGACTCTCAATTATTTTGGGTGCAATTGTAGGAGCATATACTGGTTCTCGTCTTATGGGATTTTTTGAAAACCCTACTTCCAATATCACAGAAGAAACACTAATTCATATTCTACATGCAAAAACAATTATGGGTGGGCTTTTTGGAGGTCTTATTGGAGTAGAAACTGCTAAAAAAATTATTGGGGAGGAAAACTCATCAGGTGACTTATTCACTCTTCCCTTAATTCTTGGGATTTTTATTGGAAGAATTGGTTGCTTTCTAAGTGGGACAAATGAATTTACGTATGGTTCTGAAACTACATTTTTTATGGGGATGAACTTAGGTGATGACTTATTAAGACATCCTATTGCTCTTTACGAACTTATTTTTTTACTATTACTATTCATAGTAATCTACTCTCTACAAAAGAAAAAGTCACTAGAGAATGGGACTTTATTTAAAATATTTATGATATTATACTTCGGTTTTCGATTCTCAATTGAATTTATAAAACCCAATGTTTTCTTTGTAGGAGACTTAAGCTCTATACAATGGTTATGCATTATTTGTTGGCTTTACTATTACCAAACAATCTCAAAACTATTTTTAAAGAATGCCCACTAGAAAATATACATACTACGATCATACAATTAGTCTTTGTCCAGAATGTCTCAAAAGAGTGGATGCCAAGATTGTCTTTGAAGGAAATAATGTCTTTATGCTCAAAAGGTGTCCAGAACATGGAACTTCAAAAGTGTTGATTTCTGATGATAAAGAATATTATAAAAATATAAGAAACTATAATAAACCATCTGAAACACCTTACCAATTCAATACAGATACTCATTATGGTTGTCCTTATGACTGTGGGCTTTGTAGTGATCATGAACAACATTCATGCTTGACAGTAATTGAAATTACTGATCGATGTAATCTAACTTGCCCAACTTGCTATGCAGGTTCCTCTCCTACTTATGGTCGCCACCGAACACTAGAAGAGGTCAAAACCATGCTTGATACCATTGTCAAAAATGAAAAAGAACCTGATGTTGTTCAAATTAGTGGTGGAGAACCAACCTTACATCCACAGTTTTTTGAAATATTAGATTATGCCAAGACACTTCCAATAAAACACTTAATGGTCAATACAAATGGAATCACCATTTCTAATGATTTTGAATTTGCCAAACGACTAAAGTCCTATACTCCAGACTTTGAGATCTACTTACAATTTGATTCTTTCGAAAACACAGTGCTACAATCAATGAGAGGTGCTGACCTAACTAAAGTTAGAGAGCAAGCCCTTAAGAACTTAAATAAGCTAAACCTCTCCACAACACTGGTTGTAACCTTGCAAAAAGGACTGAATGACCATGAAATTGGTAAAACCATTGATTTTGCTCTAAAACAAAAGTGTGTAAGAGGAGTTACATTTCAACCTACTCAAATTGCAGGTAGACTAGAAAATTTTGATGAGCAAACAGATAGAATTACACTAACAGAGGTAAGACGAAAAATTCTTGAGCAAACAAGTGTATTTGAATCAGATGATATCATTCCTGTACCTTGTAATCCTGATTCTTTGGCAATGGGATATGCTCTTAAAGTAAATGGAAAAGTATTACCTTTGACTCGATATATTAATCCTACTGATCTTCTGGATAATAGCAAAAATACAATTGTATATGAGCAAGATGAAAATTTAAAACAACAAGTGTTTGATATTTTCAGTACAGGTATTTCTCCAGACAAAGCTTCTTCAAAGTTGCATTCATTGCTTTGCTGCCTTCCTTTTGTAAAGGCTCCAGAGTTGGGTTATGATAATCTATTTAGAATTATCATCATGGAATTTGTAGATGCTCATAATTTTGATGTTCGTTCCATCAAAAAATCATGTGTTCATATTGTTAATAAAGACAATAAAATCATTCCATTTGAAACCATGAATTTACTTTATCGAGATGATAAAGCAGAAAGATTAAAAGAACTACAAAGAGGACAATTATAACATTTTTAATGAGCAAGAATAGTATGTTACCACTAATAATCACTATATACCTATTTTTCCATAGCCCTGCAATTATTGCTTCCATTATTGGCTTATTTCAATTAAAGACCAAGCCACAAAATGCAAAAAAGTTATTCATTTTTGCAGGAATTTACTTTCTTATTGGTGGTGGTATTTGTGGTGCGTTACTAAATGCTTAAAATATTAAAACAATACTGTGTTCAAAGTAAAACTTAACAAAGAACTATTATGATATCTATGACAAAAGAAGCATGGTCTTCATTGGTGATAATTATATACTTGATATTACATATCCCTGCAATTATTGCTTCAATTATTGGCTTATTTCAATTAAAATCAAACCCTAAAAGAGCTAAGAAATTATTTATTTTTACAGGAATCTATTTCCTTGTAGGAAGTATTGGTTATTGGATTTTACTAAATAACATCAGTGAATAGAATAATATGAACTTGTATTTTCTATAAATCACAGGCTCATATTTATTAATTAGGAGAATTACCTCTTTGTTGTAAATCCTCTGAAGCTGATTTTCTTTTTCTTGCTCCTTTGACCTTTTGGTTTCCAAAACGATAATTGACAGAAAGCATTATTTTTCTTGTCTCTCCTTTGTAGTAATAATTTCTATTCACATTACCTTGTCTTACCCAACCATAACTTTCACGAATATTTAGGAAATCTTGGAAACTTAATCTAAAGTTAAACTTCTTGTATTTATAAGAAGCTCCAAAGTCAATTTGATAATGAGGATCTACATACAGTGTATTCCAAAATACAGCTGAGTTATAGTAACCTCCTAGTTCTAAATTAATATTCTTAGGCAGTGAAAAATAGTTTTGCCCATTCAATGTATAACTCCATAAAGCATTATCAATAAATCCTTCATTGGAAGTAGATGTTTGATGATTAAAAAAGACTGTTCCATTAAAGCGAAATACCCACCACTTTGTAATTGGAATTGGTAATACTAGATTTGCACTATAATTTTCTATCGTATTCAAGTTAATTGCTGTATAATAAGTCAATTGTTGAGCTTCATCCTGTTCCAAAACCTCTGTAATCGCATCTGTTGTATTTGTGTATGATAATGTAAGAAACACAGAACTTTTATAACCTAATCCGCCAGAAAAAGAATTCGAATATTGTGGTTGTAAATAAGGGTTTCCAACAGTATAATTAAATTGATTATCTTGGATTTCAAATGGATTTAATCTCCAATAGGGAGGTCTATTCAACCTACGAGCATAAGATAGTGAAGCATCAAAGTCTTTCGTCAGCTTGTACTTAAATGCCATATTAGGGAATAAGTTTAAATAGTTTCTAGTAGTTGTAGAATCTATTGTTATTGAATTTCCTTCTGAAAATGTATATTCTGCTCTCAAGCCAATATCAGCTTCTACCTTCTTGAATACTGTACCCATAAAAGAGAAGTAACCTGCATAAATATTTTCTTTGTACTCAAATTCATTACTTCTCAAAGAATCATAAACCAAAACATCCTCACTCTGACCATTTGATTGAATAGTAGAATTTTTGGTAACTACATCACTGATTTTGCCTCCTGTTTCCAATTTCCATTTTTCATTCAAATTGGTAGTATAGTCAGCCTTGGCAACCATAATTCGAATATCAGTTTCATTATCAATATCTGTAATTTCTTTTCCTATATTTTCTGAGTCAAAAAGATATTCATTATTCAAACGTTGTAAACCTTCATTACCTCTCATGATAAAATCAGCATCTACTGTTAATATTTTCTGAGAAGAAAACTTATACTCATAATTCGTATTTACTCCTGTTCCCCACCAAGGATGAATGCGATTATTCAAAGCAATTACCTGATCATAATTATCAAATAAAGTATTATTAATATAAGTATTTGAAGGAGTCAAAGCATCCCAATTCCCTGTATTGGCAAAAGCAACCAAACCGATTGTTTGTTTCTGAGTTGGCTTATAGTTTACTCCTACTCTACCTCCACCTCCTTTTGAAAAAAAAATCTTCTCAGATGTTGCATCCATACCTGTTTCAGTAGAATCAGTTAACGGAATTATGGCCGTATAGTCATATATCTGTGACCATTTATTATTAGCTAGCCACCCACTTCCAAAAACATTAAATTTCTTATTTCGGTAATTAAAGTTTCCCCAAGGAACAAACTTATGATAGTTTCCATAACCTGTATTCAAACCAACCATTCCATTAAATCCTAAAGCTGCTCCATTTTTCAAAACAATATTAATAATTCCACCAGCTCCTTCAGCATCAAAGCGAGCAGGAGGTGTATCATAGACTTCAATATTCTCAATATCAGTGGCAGGAAGACTTTCTAAATATTGCATGACTTGTTCTAATGACATATAAGTTCGCTTACCGTCAATAAATACACGAACTCCTTGTTTTCCTTTAAGGGTAAGACTACCATCAATATTCATGACAACACCAGGGATTTTAGGCAGAACATCTTTTGTACTTCCTGTTGTTAAAACAGGTGATTTTGCCACTTCCACCACAAGCCCTCTTGGAGTTTTCTTAATGACAGGTGTTTTCACTTTTATTTCTACTCCTTCTAAGTTTTCAACTGTTGGTTCTAAAACAATAGTTTCCAATGTAAATTCTGAAGAATTCAATTGAATGACAGGTGAATTATAATTGTTATAACCTGTGAATTGAGCCTTGAGATAATATTTATTAAAGGGAATATTTGAAAAAATAAATTGCCCTAGTGTATCGGTTATTTGTACTCTATAAACTGTAGAATCATTCCCTTTTTGATATAATGCAATTGTTGCAAAAGGAATACTCTCTTTTTGCTCATCAATAATTTGTCCTTTAATACTTCCTTGAGCCCAAAGGTTCAAAGAGAAGGAAATTGTGAATAAAATAAAAAACCAATATTTTATCATGTTTAAAAACCGATTTTGAAGATAACACTTATTATATAGAAGACAATAAAAAAGGGTTGCCTTTATACAAGACAACCCTTTCAATTAGAGTAATTAATTTTTTATAACATATTTTATTCTACCAGAAACGAGAAGGACAGTCAATATGTTTAGGATGCTTAAATCTATACCCTACAACAATCTCATGTGTTCCTGTATGGTGATTACGTAAATCTGAACTTGTCATATCAAAAGAATAACTAACATCTACTTGACGTTTAATAGTTACCCCAACAATCGCAGCAAATGAGTCTGTAAAACGATATGATAATCCTCCAAAGAACTTATCTGCAAATTGAGCTTTTATTCCTAAATCAATTGATGCAGGTGCAGGATACACCATTTTCACAGCCATAGAAGGAATTAAGTCAAAATTTCTTGCCATTGGCAAACGAACACCTCCAGTGATAAAATAGTGATGAGCAAGAGAACTAACTTCGTCTCTAATACCATCTTCATACAACCCTTGGAATTCAATGTCATTATTCAAAATTTGGAAAGTAGAAACTCCTACATAGAAGTCTTTTGAATATAACCAAGCTCCAAGGTTTGCATCTGGAACTAATTTAGAAAAATCATTACTTGCTCCAGATAATTGTGGATCACCATCATCTGTAATATTTCTAAAATAGTCTGGGCTTAACTTATATTGCTTACCTCCCACAAATGCTCCTACTGATAAACGAATATGTTTATTGATAGGCATATTGAATGCATAAGAAGCATAAAAAGCTGAACGGCTAATAGGACCTGTTACATCATTATAAATGTAACCTCCTACTCCATGCCAAGCCTTATGCTCTCCATGGTGATGATACTGACGGAACTCTTTTCCAATCGTACCATGTCCTGATAAATAGAATGTACGTGGAGCACCTTCTAAACCTACCCATTGAGAACGGAAACCTGCTTTTAAGTCAAAGAAGTCTTCAGTTCCACCCATTGCAGGGTTTATCGTATATGGGTTTATCATATATTGAGTGTAATGTTGCTCCTGCTGGGCAGAAGCAACATATGCACCACAAACTAATAATATAAATCCTAATATTTTTTTCATGGTCATAAAAAATTAATTATCTAACAATTGTTACTGAACCAGCATACTCTTCATTATCTACATTTAATTCTACAATGTAATAATAAGTAGCTATAGGCATTTTCTCACCATTTTCTCTTAATCCATCCCAAGGAATTTTGTATCCAGGATCAGATTCATAGATCAAGTTACCCCATCTGTTATACACTCTTACGATTGCATTTTCATACTCCTCAATATTCTTGATAATCCATGTTTCATTTAAACCATCACCATTAGGAGAGAATCCATTAGGAATTACAATCGCACCTCTAACTTTAATGAATTGAGAAGCTTCTGCCTCACAACCATCTAATGTAGCAGTCACAGTATATGTTGTACTTTCTAATGGAGTAAATGTTACAGGGTTTGAGTTAGACTCTACAGATCCTGTAGAAAGATTTGTCCAAGTATATGAATAATCTGTATTTCCTCCATTTGCTACCATAGAAATACTCTCACCTTCCTTGATATAATCCTTACCAGAAGTCAAAGCAATACTTGCTTCAGGTGTTGTAATACTAATCGAAGAAGATACAGGAGCACTTTCACAACCATTAGCTGTTAATTTTACTGTATAAGTTCCAGATTCTTTATCTTCAGATGCACTCTTAGAAATTGTCTTACTTGTAGTATTTACAGAAGAACCATTAAAAGTCCATACTGGTACTGAAACAGAAGAAGTATTGCTATTCAAGTCTTCTACCTCTGCTGTATAAGCCTCATCATAACAAATTGTGCTAGGTAATGTCAAACTAGCAACTGGAATCTCTGTAACAGTAATTGTTTGAGTAGCCGTATTCTCACAACCATTAGCATCTCTACCAGTAACTGTATAAGTAGTTGTAGTAGCTGGAGATGCATTTACTGTAGCTGTAGAACTTAGTCCATTATCCCATATATATGTAGAAGCTCCAGAAGCTGTTAACTGTGTAGATTCTCCTGCACAAAGATCAGCATCTGTTGTTGTAGCACTTACATTAGGTAAAGGATTTACTGTTATTGTAGCACTATTTGTGTTTTCACAACCATTAGCATCAATACTAGTTACGGTGTACTCTGTTGTTGTGTTTGGATCAACAGTAATTGATGCTGTTGTTTCACCAGTAGACCAAGTATAAGTATTTGCTCCAGAAGCTGTTAATGTAGCTGAACCTCCAGAACCTTCACAGTAAGAAGTTGCACCAGAAATTGTTGGTTGGATAGCATTTGTTACATCAATTGTTTCTGTAGCAGAATTAATACAACCATTAGCATCAGTATATGTATAAGTGATTGTTGTAGTTGTTCCTCCTTTTCCTGTTGGATCAAAAGATGTCTCATCATTTCCATCATATGAGAATATTCCACCAGTTGGATTTACTGTAGCTACTGTAGCTAATGTAATTGCTGCATCAGCAGAACATAAACTAGATAAAGGATCAAATGTCACTGTAGGATTTGCATTCACAGTAAAATCAATTTGATGTCTTGGTCCTTCACAAGAATTTACTGTTTCTGTAACATAATAAGAAGTTGTTCCAGCAGTTCCTGTACTCAAACTTGGAGCAGTTGCAGAACCGGTACCTCCTGTTGCTGCTGTATACCAAGTAAGTGTTCCACTATTAGCAGCTGTTGCTGTTAATGTTGGAGCTATAGTTCCTTCACAAGCATCTGCAACAGTACCTGTTGGAGTAAATAAATCATTCACTGTAACAACAAATTCAATTCTACCACCTTCACAACCTAATACTGTTTCTGTTACCCAATGAGAAGTAGTTCCAGCAGCTGTAGTTGTTGCTGTAGGAGCTGTTGTAGAAGCAGTACCTCCTGTTGCAGCTGTATACCAACTAATTAATCCGCTATTAGTAGCTGTTACCTGAGAGCTTAAGTCTCCAGCAGGCGTTTCATCTTTACAATAAGAGATATCAGCTGTTGTAGGATCATAACTAGGGTTAAACTGAAGTGTAATTGGATCAGATATTTTAGCACAACTTTCTGGATCACCTGTAAATGATACCACAAAGAAATAATCTCCATCTCCATGATTTGCGTTTGCTGGATCAGCTGTAAATGTAAAGTCATTTTGAGCAGGAGCTTTCACTTCTGTCCAAGAACTAGCATCTGCTGTAGGATCTCCCTTGTACCAAGCATAATAAAAATCAGTTGTTGGAGCCTCAGATAAATCTTCTTCTGCACCTAATGTAATTGTATTAGGATCACAAGTCTCTAATGTTCCTGTAGCAAAACCAGTTAAAGCTTGAGTTGCAGCATCATACTGTGGATTATCTTGTGGTTCTGTACAATTACACTCAGAACAAGCAGAAAACTCTGATGTATTTCCGTTAGCATCTGTAACTGTCACTACATAATCATCACATGTCGCTGGGTCAGTCAATACTACTCCCAAGTCATATGTAGCTGTAGTTCCTGTAATTGTTGCATCACCAAGATATGTTCTACCTTGACAATTGTCACAATCTGTATCGTTTTGGAAAACCTCAATTGTTTGAGCACCTGCAAATGTAGCTAAATCTAAAGATACAGAAGAGTTTCCTCCAGCATTAGAATCTTTTAACTTCATTTCTGGTCTTGTTGTACTAATTCCTGTAGCAAAACCATTATTACCTGAATTAGATAATGTAATACCTGTACCATCACCAAAATTAGTAGATGGACCATTACAAAACATACTATTTTGAGTAATTGTATTTTCAGTACTTGAAGCAGCATCTACAACAATACCATCTGTTGTATGATGACTAATTGTATTTGTTTCAATTGTTTGACTTGCTGCACCGCTTACCAAGTTAATACCCAAAGTCTGTGTATCTGCACCACCAATTGTATTATCTGAAATTGTTGAAGCTCTAGAAGCATTTACAGTAATACCATTTACATTATTATCAATCGTGTTTGTTGAAATTGTTGTATTATCAGCACCATTATTTACTGCAATACCATTTGTCGTATTTCCTACATTTTCATTTCCAACTCCTAAACCAATTGTATTTCCTGTAATTGATGTTCCTGTAGAAGCATCTAAATCAATACCATTTGTATTTCCTCCAATGAAATTGTCAGAGATTGTTAAATTCCCAGTATTTCCAACTACTTTAATACCATGCTCTCCATTTCCTAAAGCAGCTGCTTGTGTAGCATCTAAACCAATTGTATTTCCTGTAATTGTATTTGTTCCAGACAAAGAAACATCTACAAAAATACCATTTGCTGTATTTCCAGAAATTACGTTTGTTGTATTAACAGTTATATCTCCACTACCTGTGCTTAAGTAAATACCATCTACATTAAATCCAATAGCATTTGTAGAAGCAGTAATACCTGTAGCATTTGCTACATTGATACCATTTACTGTATTTCCTACATTTGCACCAGCAGCAGTAGTACCAATTAAGTTTTGAGCAACTGTAATTGTTGTTGCGTCATCAATGTTAATACCTTGTGTATTAAAACCAATTACATTGGCTCCTGTAACTGAAATATCAGAAGAAGTTCCTGTAATTTCAATACCATTCAATGTATTTCCTACATTTGCATCACCAGTACCTACACCAATTGAGTTACCAGAAATTGTAACACCTCCAGTTACTCCTTCGATTTCGATACCATGCTCTGTATTTCCTCCAATAGAGTTATCAGCAATCGTTAAATTTGTTTGTGTTGTTTCAACAGCAATACCATCTAATCCATTTGCCAAAGCTCCATCTTCTGTACCATTCATACCAATAATACTTTCAGAAATCGCATTTGTTCCTGTTAAATTTGCATCAACTAAGATTCCATTTTCAGTATTTCCAGAAATTACATTATCTGCTCCAACTGTAATATCTCCAGAACCTGTTCCTAAACGAATACCATTCTTAGCATTTGCAAAAGCTGTAGTCGCTATTGAGTTTGTACCAATAAAGTTACTTGTAAATGTAATATTCTGAGAGTTTACAACTTCAATTGCATTTTCTGTATGTCCACCAATTTCATTTCCAGAAACAGTGAAGTTTGTAGTTGCTCCATCAAACTTGATTGCATGAATACCATTTGTAAAAGTTCCATCAGCATTTGCATTGAAACCAATGTGGTTATCAGTAATAGCGTTTGTTCCTGCAACATCATTATCTACTAAAATACCATTATTTGTATTTCCAGAAATCACATTTTCTGTAATTGTTAAACCTGTGTTTCCAGAACCTACTTGAATACCTTCTAAAGTATTTGTTTTAGCAGCAGTACCAGCTACATTAGTACCAATGTAGTTATTAATAATTGTTGTGTTTGTTGCATCAATAATCTCAATACCATTCAAAGCACTATTACCAATTACATTTGGGTTTTCTCCAGTCTTACCAATACTTACACCAGTAGCATTATTTTCAATAGTAATCGCATTTCCTGCATTTGCTACATCAACATCTGATTTTGTAACCCCTAAGTAGTTTCCATAAATTTCAGAACTACCACCAATACCATTTACATAAATAGCACTTTTAGTAGCGTCATTTAATGTACCAATTGTATTGTTGAAAACTAATGTACTTGTAACACCAGGACCATCTAATACAATACCATGTCCAATAACAGGACCTGAAGCTGCAGAACCATCTGCATTTGTACCAATAAAGTTTGTTTGAATTTCGTTTTGGTTAGAAGTACCAGAAACTGTAATTGCATCTGCTGAAGTTTTCTCGATAATATTACCTGTATCATCTGCAACTCCACCAATAATATTCGCATCAGCATTTTCAATTGTGATTGCTGATTCTGGAGAACTACCAGTAGAACCAATAAAAGTATTACCAGAAACTTTATTTCCACTTGCACCAGCATCAATTAAAACAGCTTGATTACTAGAGTGAACAATTAAGTTTCCTTCAGCTTGTGTCAAACCAATTTCATTATTATCTGTTCCATTTCCTGTAATTCTAATAGCAGTTTGAATAGATTCACCATTTGTAATTACAGTATTATCTAAACCAATATCATTATTTTGGATTTTATTACCATTTGCACCATCATCGATTAAAATTTGGTATTGGTGATCTCCAGCAATTGTGTTTTTACTAATTACACCAATTTGGTTATTAGAAGCACCATTTGTAATATAGATACCAGCGCAATCTCCAGCAAGACAAGTTACTCCATTTTTATGAGCTTGATTAAGAGCATCATTCATACCAATGATATTACCATCAATACTATTATTAACACTACCATCAATCTCAACACCATGTTCTTCATTTCCTGCAATGATATTTCCTGCAGAAGTAGAACCATTATCTCCAATCACATTGTTTGTTGCATTTGAAGAAATATAAATACCAGATTTTCCATTACCAATATTGTATGCATTTGTTGCAGGATCAATACCAATTTTATTATCTCCAATTTTATTCAAATCAGAATCAGCACCATTCAAAGAAATACCATATCCTAAGTTACCAGAAACAACATTTCCTTCTCCAGCTAAACCACCAATAAAGTTATTTTTACAGTTATCTAGATAAATACCATCACCTTCATTTGATATTTTGGCATTATTGACATTTAAACCAATCGTATTCTGCTGAATCACATTATCTGAAGTAGCTGCATTTTGAACTGCAATACCATGACTTCCATTACCAGCAATAATATTCCCAATTACTTGGTTCTGATTGGCTCCAGTCATATTGATACCTTCTAAACCATTTCCTAAATCATTTACACCAGTATCATCCAAACCAATGTAATTATTTAGAATACTTACATTAGATGCATCGTTAGAAACAACGATACCTGCACCTGTATTACCAGTAACATAGTTACGAGCAGCATCTGTACCATCACCAATTTGAGAATCATCAGTATCATCCAAATAAATACCATCTCTACCATTTGGTAAAGCAGCATCACCTGCCTCATTTAAACCTATATAATTTTTATGAATCTGTATATCTGTTGATTTTGTAATGTAAATACCATACCCACTAGGATTTCCAGAAATGATATTTCTTTCAATTACTCCAATTCTAATATCACTACACTCTTGTATATTTACTCCATTACCAGTATTTGTTCCAGCAGCAATACCATCAGCGGTACCGATAAAAGAACCATCAATCTCTACCCCTTCCCCATTAAATACATCAATACAGTGAATTGTTTTTGTAATTTTATTTGGTTCTACTGCGTTGTAAGGACCAATAGTAATATTTCCATAACCAGCAATATTTCTAGTGATTGTTGCTGCACCAGCTGTACTACCAATATGAGAGTCATTACTATTTTCTACTCTAATTCCATTTTGATTGTGATCATCTAGTGTATTACCAAAGATGTATACATTATCACTACCATTTGTTCCGTTTCCATCATCAGAAACTAAGATACCATTACCAGCAGCAGTACCAGTTACTGTATTATTATATACAACACCATCATCAGAATTAAAACCAAAATAAATACCATTTAATCCTCCAGGTACTCCTCCTTGGTTTGTTGTTCCTGTGATTACATTATTTGCGATAAAAGAGCTTTTTGATCCCAAAATAATGATACCTCCACCATTATTGGTTACTGTATTATTGTAAAAAACATTACCAGAGTGATCGACATTTTTCTGTATACGATACATGTAGATACCTGCATCTCTATTGTCATAAATGTTATTCTCAACAACAGTACAATCATCATTACCTCCAAATTGAAACACTACTCCATTTGCCTGGTTGCCTGGTGTTGCTGCACCACCAGCTTCATACCCATTCTCATAGATCTCGTTTCTAAAAACGTTTACTTCATCTGAATTAAATGGCAACTCAATACCATGAATATTATTTCTATAAATCCTACAATTCGAAATTGTAATTTTTGTACTTTGTTGTAAGATTGCATCACCACCATCATACACACGAATACCTGCACCATTATCAGCATTTGTATTTCCTGTTGCAGGTAAACCATTTTCATAGACATCTACATTATCAATTACTCCATTAATAACGCCTCTTTCAAAATGAATACCCCCACGAGTATTTGCATGATAACTACCACCAGAAACTGTTACACCATCTGTAGCTACAATCTGCATTCCATCCAAAACATTACCTGTTGCTATACAGTTTGTAATTGTAAGGTTTTGAATTCCTTGAGGAGTTTGACCAGCAGGAACCCAATCTGTAATACTCAAACCTGACTGATTATTGTTTTGAAACGTACAATCCTCAAATGTGATGTCTGAAAGACCATCAGACATGATTACACCATGACCATCCCAAGGGTTATCTCCTGTACTATTTTGAAAAGTCAAATTATTAATAGTAACATTGCTAGCTGCAATTGTCATTAAGTTATTCAACCATGGTCGTGCTTTATGAGCACCTCCCCCATCAATGATAATACCAGGGTTACCATTAATTGTCATTGCCTTACCAATTTGTAAAGCTCTTACTGAAATAGTACCATTCAACCCTCCTTGGAAGTTAATTGTACCATTTGCATTTACATCTTCCAATGCCTGAGCAAATGAACCAGCTCCATTCGCATTCAAATTACTCACAGTTTCTACCGGAGCAGCCCAAGAACTAAAGGTCAATGAAGAAAGCAGCACCATCAAGCACAGTTTCAGCATTCCCCGCTTCTCTCGTAGTTGTCTATTCATAATGTTATTTTTTAGTGTTTGGTATTAATTTTTTGTCCTACAATATAATACTTTTAGAGCATATTTTGTAACCTTTTATCGATTTTAGACAAAAAAGGTAAACATAAAATTGTTTTTTTAACCATCTTAGGTCAAGACAATTTATTCTTATAATCTTCATATTCAAACTCTCGCACTATCTCAAAGTCACCATTATTGCGAATAACGCTAATAGACGGGTGTTTTACCCCATTAAAGAAAGTAGTCTTTACCATTGTATAATGAATCATATCTTCAAAAATAATTTGTTGACCCACTTCTAAAGGTTGTTGAAAAGAATAGTCTCCTAAAAAATCTCCAGCCAAACAAGTCCCTCCTCCCAAACGATAAGTTGGTAATTCATTAGTTGGTTCTAGTGCTCCCCTTACTTCTGGCTTATATGGCATTTCTAAACAGTCAGGCATATGAGCAGAAAAAGAGACATCAAGCATTGCTACATTGATTCCTTGACTATCAATAATATCTTCTATTGTCGCTGTTAAAAATCCTGTTTTCCAACCTACTGCTTCCCCTGGTTCTAAAATGATTTGAAGATTGTATTTATCTCTCAATTTTTTCAATAATGAGATTAAATGTTCAACATCATAGTCTTCTCTTGTGATATGATGTCCTCCTCCCAAATTCAACCACTTTACTTGGTGTAACAAATCACCAAACCGTTCTTCAACCGCTTCTAGTGTTCTCTCCAAAACATAAGAATCATTTTCACACAAAGTATGAGAATGCAACCCTTCAATCCCTTCTGGCAACTTGTCTCCTATTTGCTCTCTAATAATTCCCAATCGTGAGCCTGCTACACAAGGATTATATAAATCTGTTTCTACTTCTGAATATTGAGGATTTATTCTAAGTGCTGGAGAAACTCCTTTTGATAGGGTTTTTTCTTTAAATCGTTCCCATTGATTCAAAGAATTAAAAGTGATGTGTGAAGAAATTTCTAATAAATCATCAATTTCGTTGTCTGTATAAATTGGAGCACATAAGTGAGCTTTTGATTTCATTTCCTCAAAACACAACTTAGCCTCATTCAAGGAGCTAGCAGTTGCACTATGCAAGTATTGTCTTACCAATGGAAAACTACTCCACATAGCATAGCCTTTCAGAGCACATAAGACCCATGCTCCACTTTCCTTTTGTACTCTATTTAAAATTTCTAAATTATGCTGTAATTTCTCTTCTTCTAAAATATAACAAGGACTTGGGTATTTCATGTTTTTTTATTTTTGTATAAAAAAAGGGAAACATAGTGCTTCCCTTCTCTTGGTGATTTTATCTTTTTATTTATTAGCAAATTCGTGAAAGTCAAACTGCTCATGCCAAGGCAAACCATGCTGATTTAACATCTCCATAAATGGGTCTGGATTAAATTCTTCCACATTATAAACCCCTTCTTGCATCCATTCTCCTTGAATCATTAACATCGCTCCAATCATGGCAGGAACACCAGTTGTATAAGCAACTCCTTGTCCTTTCACTTCTTTGTAAGCTTCTGTATGACTACAATTGTTGTAAACATAATATTTCTTTTCTTCCCCATCTTTGATTCCCTTAATACGACAACCAATTGATGTTTCTCCTGTATAGTTTTCTCCCAAAGAAGATGGTTCTGGCAATACAGCTTTCAAGAATTGTAAAGGAACAATTTCTTTTCCTTCATAAAGCACAGGATCAATTCTTGTCATTCCCACTTCTTCTAATACATTCAAAAAGTTGAGATAAGTTGGTGAGAATGTCATCCAAAAACGAGCTTGTTGAAGTGTAGGAAAATTCTTTGTAAGAGATTCCAATTCTTCATGATACATCAAATATGATTCTCTTGCTCCAATATTTGGATAGTTTAATGGTTCATGAATTTCCATTGGTTTTGTTTCTACCCATTTACCATCTTTCCAAAAACGGCCATTTTGTGTAATCTCACGAATATTAATTTCTGGATTGAAGTTCGTTGCAAATGCTTTTCCATGATCACCTGCATTACAATCAACAATATCCAATTGGTGCATTTCATCAAAATAGTGTTTGTTTGCATAAGCTGTAAAAACACCTGTAACCCCTGGATCAAAACCACAACCCAACAAAGCCATCAAACCTTTTTCCTTAAATCGATCTTGATAAGCCCATTGCCAACTATATTCAAATTTAGCTTCATCAATTGGCTCATAATTAGCTGTATCCAAATAATGAACACCGACTTCTAAGCAAGCATCCATAATGGTCAAATCTTGATAAGGCAATGCTACATTAATTACCATAAATGGCTTGTGTTCTTCTAATAAAGCAACCAATTCAGGTACATTATCTGCATCAACTTGTACTGTCTTGACACGATTCTCACCAATCTCTTCTGCAATTTTATCACATTTTGATTTGGTTCTACTTGCCAATACAATTTCAGAAAACACTTCTGGGAGCATTGCACATTTTTTTGTCACTACATTACCTACTCCACCAGCACCAATAATTAATACTTTTGCCATGATTTAATATTTTCATTTTTAAGCTGGCAAATTTACCATTTTCAAAGAATAGTTTTGTATTTTTCGTATCAAATTATTTGTTTCCTATTTTCATGAAAATTGTTCTTGCTTCCATCCTAAAAACAGTCTATGATACTCGTATGTACAAACGATTGGGAGTAAGTTTGGCAAAACTTGATAAAAGTGAAATTCATATTATAGGGCAAAACATTCAGTATAAGAAAGAACAAGTTCCTGATAATATTTTCACTTATCCAATTTTTCAATTCAGGAGACTAAACTTAAAACGTTTTTTTGCCCCACTCCTTACCTTTTTTTATTTTCTAAAAATAAAACCTTCAATTCTCATCATAAGTACACACGAACTTCTATGGGTTGGACTCATCTACAAACTAATCTTCAAGACAACATTTATTTACAATATCGAGGAAAACTATTGTTTGAACATTCAACATACGAATGCTTTTCCAAAAATTATTCGACCTTTATTTATTCTTTACATTAGATGTAAAGAAAAGATCTGTAGTTATTTTATTGATAAATTTTGGTTAGCTGAAAAAAGCTATCAAGAACAATTAACATTTTTAAAAAAAGAAAAAACACTTTTATTAGAAAATAAGTACACTGGGAAGAAGTATAAAAAAGAACAAAACTCACCAATTCAACAGTTTTTATACTCTGGAACAATTGCGGAAAGTTATGGGATTTTTGATTGCCTTAATTTCTTTGAAAAACTGCATAAAGAACACCCCAAAACACAATTGACAATTATTGGATTTTGTCCTCAAAAAAGCACACTTGTAAAAGTTCAAAGCTTTATAAAGGATAAAGAATACATCCAATTGATTGGTGGAGAGAATATAGTTCCTCATCATTCAATTATTGAACATATAAGAAAAGCTGATTGTGGAATTTTAGCTTATCAAAAAAATAAAAGTACTGATGAATGTATTCCCACAAAACTTTATGAATACATTGCAAATTCTCTTCCAATTTTGAGTGTAAACAACTCTTTATGGAAAGAAATAATTGAAACTTATCAAGCAGGAATTTGTATTGATTTTCAAAACAATGAAGATATCTATAAGCAACTGAATCAAAGTATTTTTTACCCACATCTAGTAGATGATTATGTATTATGGAAAACAGAAGAAACCAAATTATTAAATAGCCTTGGTTCAAAATCAAGGAATTAGTATTTTTCTTCCTTTGAAGTTAGGATCAACTAACTGTTTTATATTTGTATATTCCACATTTCGATGTTTGTAAGCACTGTAAACTGGATGCAACAACAATACTCCTACAATTCCCCAAACAAAATATTTTTTTGCTTTTAAAACATTGATTTGTCTTAGTAAAAGAACTGTTTGTAACAATACATGAACCCAAATTAATGGAGTGTTTATCCAAATAAAAATCACAAGTAGTATTAGACTATTTATGATCAATAAAGTTCTCCATTTTGTAGAAGTAATCAAATACCCTCCCATTAATAAAGAAGCAGAAGGAATTAGTGGTAGAAAATGTCTTGCTTCCACTGTACACATTGGCAAGTAATAACGATAAGAGGTACTCATGAAATAATATGTCAACAAATAAATAAGGAAAAAAGTAGTTATTGGCTTTTTGATAGATGAGAAAAAACTTGCCACTCCTCCCATGATTGCCATAATCATTCCTGAGCCAATAAACATAAATATTGGCTGATAAGTCAAGCGAGCAATGAGAACTTCTTTTGGCAATTCATAATAACTACAAACAGTACTATAATAATTTGAACTAATATTGTGAAAACGATAAAGAGCATTTCCTGTCAAATAAAAGTAAATACCCAAATAAATAGTTGTTGTAATAAACACTAATGATGTTAAGGTCATCCAAAATTGAACATTCTTTTTTTGACAAATATCACTTATCAAGAAAAAGAGCATTGGAAAACCAACAAATAATATGGTTAGCTTACTCAATATTCCTACCCATAAAAATAATATAACACAAAATGATCTTGCAAATGCTGATTGCTTACTTTGAAACATTACCCAAGCAATTCCCAATGCACTAAAAGTTACAAAAACATCTGGATATACTTTCCCTCCAAAACTAAGTGTATAAAAATCTGTCACAAAAAAAAACAATACAAAAATGATCTGTTCTACCTTCTTTTCTTTTACCCAATAGAACAGAATAATTAGAGAACTAATTGTAATGAGAATTGAAGGTAATGTTGTTGAAAAATCATTAATCCCAAAACATAAAAAAGATAAAGCCAATAAAGAAACCGGTACTATTCGTGCAGAAAATGTTTCTTTTGTAAAATGAAAATTACCATCAATCATTTTCTGAGCAAACTGCACATAATCTAAGTCATCATAACCATAATATCCTTGAAAGGAGATAATATGATATACCACCAAAAATAAAATAGCTATCGCTAAAACAAGGTATTTTTTATAAGTTTCAGACATTATGTTTTAGATTAATCTAATTATTTTTTTAAATTTACTACATAATAGTTAATTATGTTAAGTCATACTGAAGAAAACTACATCAAATGTATCTATCAATTATCTGAAAATGAACTTACTAAACAAGTAAGCACTAATGAAATTGCAGATAATCTTGAGACAACTCCTGCTTCTGTAAGTGATATGCTAAAGAAGCTGACACAAAAGAACTTGATTAACTATATCAAGTACAAAGGTGTAACACTTAGCGAACAAGGCATAACTGAAGCATTAAAAATAATCAGAAAACATCGTTTATGGGAAGTTTTTCTAGTAAAACATCTCAACTTTGCTTGGGATGAAGTGCATGAAGTAGCAGAACAATTAGAGCACATAAAATCTGTGCTTTTGATACAAAGACTTGATGAGTTTTTAGACTTCCCTAAATTTGACCCTCATGGAGACCCAATTCCTAGTCAAGATGGAACAATTCCCATTGTTCAACAAATCCCAATCTCAGAAGTTAATATTGGCGATCATGGCACTGTAACAGGTGTAAATGATGCCTCCAAAGCATTATTACAATATCTGGATAAAGTTGGTATTCAATTAAATTCTACCATTGAAATAATTGATATCATCAGTTTTGATCAATCAGTAGAAATTAAAATTGATCATCAAAAAACATTATTCATTTCTCAAGAAATTGCAAAGAATATATATATCACAACTATCTAATATAAAAATGAGAAAATTAACTCTACTATTATTAAGTGCTCTTGTCTTTGTGGCTTGTAACCCTTCACAAGAGAACAATAACACCTCTCACAAATTAAAAATTGTAACCACAACAAATATCATTGGAGATGCTATCAAGAATATTGTAAAAGATAGTGCAGAAGTAATTAGTTTAATGGGACCTAATATAGATCCTCATGCCTACAAAGCTGTTCCTTCTGATTTGGAAAAATTGCAAAATGCTGATGTAATCATTCATAATGGATTGCACCTAGAAGGAAAAATGAGTGATATTTTTAAGAAACTAGGTCGTCAGAAAAAAATGCTAGTTGTGGCTGATGCTTCTCCAAAATCTGAATATAGAATGGTAGATGATGGTGCTCATGATCCTCACTTTTGGTTTGATGTTGTCATGTGGTCAAAAGGTATTGAATACATTGGAAATGAGTTGGTAAAAATTGATACAACAAACAAAAAATATTACCAAAGTAATCAAGCAGATTATTTAACTCAATTAAAAGAGTTGGATTTAGAAATTAGAGAAATGGTAAAATCAATTCCAGATTCTCAACGTGTTTTGATCACTACTCATGATGCATTTACTTACTTTGGACAACGATATGGTATTGAAATGAAACCTTTGAAAGGAATTTCTAGTGTTGCTAAAGTTGGACTACAAGAAGCTACAGAATTAACAGAGTTTATCATTCAAAAAAACATTAAAGCTGTATTTGTAGAGACCTCTGTTTCTTCAAAAGATTTAGAAAGTATTGTCTCTGCTTGTGGAGAAAAAGGGCATACTGTTTCTGTAGGAGGACATTTGTATGCTGATGCTCTAGGTGAAGAAAACAGTGGAGCTGAAACATATATCAAAATGGTTAAAAAGAATGTTGAAACAATGGTTAATGCTCTAAAATAAAATATGGTTACACAAGTAGAAAATCCAATCTTAGAGGTTCATGACCTTACAGTCAGTTATCAATCAAAACCTGTGCTTTGGAATGTTGATTTTAGTCTTCCTAGTGGTTCTTTGACAGGTATTATTGGTCCTAATGGAGCTGGTAAGTCAACGCTGATTAAATCTATTATGGGTTTAACAGAAAAGAATAGTGGATACATTAAACTATTTGACAAACCTCTTTCTAAAGTAAGAAAAAAGGTAAGCTATGTACCACAGAGAGAGTCTGTAGATTGGAATTTTCCTACTTCTGTATTTGATATTGTCCTAATGGGAAGATATGGGCATTTGGGACTATTCAAACGTCCTAAACAAGCAGATAAAGAGTTTGCTTTAGAATGTTTGAGGGATGTAGGAATGGAAGAGTTTAAAGATCGTCAAATTTCACAACTTTCTGGAGGGCAACAACAACGTGTTTTCTTAGCAAGGGCTCTGGCTCAAAATGCAGACATTTACTTCATGGATGAACCTTTTGTGGGAGTTGATGCAGCCACAGAAGCAGCCATTATTGAGCTTCTCAAAAAAATGCGTAATCAAGGAAAAACAGTAATTGTTGTTCATCATGACCTACAATCTGTCAAAAAGTATTTTGATTGGGTAATCTTAATTAATATGAGATTAATAGCAAGTGGACCAACAGAAACAACCTTCACAAAAGATACTTTGCAAGAAGCTTATGGAGGTAAATTAACACTTCTTTCCCAAATTAGTGATTTACTGAGTAAAGAAGATATCCCTACTCGTCAAGGGTAAATGAATTTATGGAACAGTTACTTCATTTCTTTTCTTTTCAAGACCCCATTATCAGAAATGTAATTTTGGGTACAATTTTACTTTCCATCTCTTCTTCATTAGTAGGATGTTTTACCTTTTTAAGAAAACGTTCACTTGTTGGAGATGCTGTTGCTCATGCTGTTTTACCAGGGATATGTGTAGCCTTCATTTTGCATGGAGAAAAAAATCTATGGATATTGATGATAGGGGCTTTTGTGGCAGGTTGGCTTTCTTTGATTGTTATTGACCTTATTGCTAATAAAAGTAAAATACCAGAAGATAGTGCCATTGCTCTTGTACTCTCAGTCTTCTTTGGAGTGGGAACATTACTATTAACTCATATTCAACACAACCCTTCTTTATCTTCTAATGCAGCAGGTTTAGAAAATTTTTTATTTGGTAATGCAATTGCAATTAACCAACAAGATCTATATGCTTTTGGAACAATTGCCTGCATTCTATTAGCAACCATTACCATTTTATACAAAGAATTCATACTTGTATCATTTGATGTTAATTTTGCCAAAACAATTGGATTTCCAGTTCGTGTACTCGAATTAATTCTCACAACACTTACTGTATTAGCAGTAGTAATTGGAATTCAGTCTGTGGGAGTTGTTTTAATGTCTGCTATGCTTATTACACCAGCAGCCACTGCTCGTTTTTGGACTCAAAAATTAAACGTATTTATATTAATTGCCACTTTTTTGGGTGTAATTTCTAGTATTTCTGGCTCTTTTATTTCTTATGTCACTCCCTCTCCTACTGGCCCATGGATTGTGATGATTTTATCTTTAATCGCCATTGTTTCATTTTTATTTGCTCCTGACAGGGGAATTATTTCAAAACTGATGAAACAAAATGCTTTTAAGCAAAAAGTAATTGATGAAAACATACTAAAAGCTCTTTATCAATTGGGAGAAAACGAACAAAAATCTGATATTCAGTATTCTATCAAAGAGCTACTCAATAAACGTCCAATGGATGAAAGTGTACTGAGCAAAGGATTGTATAGACTCACAAAAGAACGATTTTTAATACAAGAAAATGATACTTGGCAATTGACTCCATTAGGGAAAAACAAAGGGCAAAGAATCACAAAAATTCACCGTTTATGGGAAGTTTATTTGACAAAATATGTACAAATTGCTCCAGACCATGTTCATGAAGATGCTGATAGTATTGAGCATATTTTAACCCCAGAACTCGAAAAGAAATTGGAGGAATTATTGGAATACCCAAGCACAGACCCACATAATACTACAATCCCTTACAAGAAATAATTATGAATACATTTTGGATTATACTTACTGGTTGTCTAGTAGCCATACCTTGTAGTTTATTAGGTTCTTATTTGGTACTTAGAAAAATGGTGATGATAGGTGATGCTATCTCTCATGCAGTATTACCAGGAATTATTCTCTCTTTTATGATTACCCCTTCTTTTGATTCTCCTCTTGTCATCTTAGGAGCAGGAGTTATGGGAGTACTTACTACTTTTTTGATTGAGTTTTTTAGTCAAAAAGGAAAATTACCAGAAGACGCTTCTATTGGTGTAACTTTTACATGGTTATTCTCCATTGGATTGATTCTTTCTTCTGCATTCACTTCCAAAACAGATATTGATTTAGATTGTATTCTTTTTGGTGAAATTCTAAATATTCCTTTGCAATTATGGATTACAGAGAGTGGTGTAAATTTGGGACCTAGCCCTGTTTGGTTTTTGGGATTTGTAAACTTAATAATTGTTTCATTTATAATTTTAGCTTACAAAGAATTGTTTATCACTACTTTTGACAAAGCTTTTGCCATTGCAATTGGGATTTCTGCTGGATTATGGCACTATTTATTAATGGGAATGGTTTCATTTGTGACAGTTGCCTCTTTTGAGTCTGTAGGAGCTGTATTGGTTATTTCATTTCTTGTGACCCCTGCCTCTACTGCTTATTTATTGACGCATGATCTCAAAAAAATGCTCTTGCTTTCTGTATTATTTGGCATAGCAAGTGCTGTAGGAGGCTACTACTTATCAAATTACCTAGATTCCTCTACTTCGGCAGGAATGGTAACTATGGGAGGTATTTTGTTTGCCATAGTCTTTGTAATCTCAAAAAAATTAAAAACAGCGTGAAAAAGCAATTAATCTTAAGTATCCTATCACTTTTCATCTTCTCTTCAAGTCAGTTATTTGCTCAAGAAAAGGTACAATGGCATACCTTGGAAGAAGTTGAGGAGTTAATGAAAAAAGAACCTCGAAAAATTATCATTGATGTATACACTGATTGGTGTCATTGGTGCAAAAAAATGGATAAGACCACCTTCAATCATCCTGAAATTGCCAAATATATTAATAAAAACTTCTATGCTGTGAAGATCAATGCTGAATCTAAAAAAAGCATCACTTTCAATAATAAAACTTACCTTACCAAAGGAAGATATAATGATTT
>JAAEPT010000135.1 GCA_024232295.1 Cytophagales bacterium | reverse complement strand
GATTACAGTAATTCGTGAGACACCAAATGGAGGAATGGTAACAACTGAAGGAGGAGATACACAAGTAATTACTCCAACAGGTACTGACTTAGCAAAATTTAGTGTTAAGAACACATCTAGAGCTAAGAACTTGAGCTATTGGTACATCATTACAGATGCAGATGATAATATTTTAGATTGGGTAAATTCAAATGGAGAAGAAGTAACTGATTTGGATTTATCAGGAGTGCCAGATGGAGAATGTCACATTTGGGGTTGGTCTTACAGAGGATTGTCTGATCCAATTGTAGGAGAGAATATCTCAACATTAGATGATAATGCACAAGAAACAATCTCTGATAACTGGATTACAGTAATTCGCGAGACACCAGATGGAGGAATGGTATCAACAGTTGATGATAAAAATGAAGTAATAACTACTGCTGGTTCTGATGGTTTAAAGTTTAGTGTTAAGAATACATCTACAGCTAAGAACTTGAGCTATTGGTATATCATTACAGATGCAGATGATAATATTTTGGATTGGGTCAACTCAAATGGAGAAGAAGTAACTGATTTAGATTTATCGGGAGCACCAGCTGGAGAATGTCATATTTGGGGTTGGTCTTATAGAGGATTGTCTGATCCAATTGTAGGAGAGAATATCTCAACATTAGATGATAATGCACAAGAAACAATCTCTGATAACTGGATTACAGTAACTCGTACAGTGGTATCAAACATAACAGATGTACAAGAAACTAGTGTTTCTGTATATCCAAACCCTGTATCAAATCAATTAGTTGTGACAAGTGATATTGCAATTGAAAGTGTTACTATTCAATCTTTATCAGGTTCAGTTCTTGTTAAAACAAATGAATCAACTATCCAAGTTGAAAATTTAGTTTCAGGTATTTATGTAGTTAGTATTGTTCATGTTGATGGAACAATCACAACAACTCGTTTTGTAAAACAATAATAATAAATAGTTTATTATTCCCTTGTAAAAGGCTCAACACCTTTGTTGAGTCCTTTTACCTTATAAAATACATTGCAAATTCTGGTAATAATTCTTGCAAACTTTCCATAAGCTATAAAAAAGATGTTTTCTTTTTTATAGCTTTTTTTGTTTGAATTTTATTGATTTATATTTCCTCCAACAGGTAATCCGCTTGGAACACTATTAGGGATTGTTTTGTCAAAATTATCATCATTCAAGGTATTCATAAAGGCAATTATTGATGTTATATCATCATCATCTAGCTCCAAGTTTTTCATCTCTTTATCTAGTTTATGGAGTGTGAGGTTTTCATTCAATTCATCATCATCCCCATCAGAAATACTTTCATAAAAGTTCATAACATCTTCTAATGTAGTATGAATACCATTGTGCATATATGGAGCTGTTAAATTTAGATTTCTCAAAGTTGGAGTTCTAAAGTCAAATTTATTTGTAGCACCTCTATCTACTGGTGTAATATTATCTTTTACTCCAATTATGTGAAGCTTATAATCGGAGAACATAGGACCACCATGACAGTCTGCACATCCAACTTGAATAAAGGCATTCATTCCATCAATTTCAAGATCAGTTAATACTGTTAAATCTCCACGCATATATTGGTCAAATCGACTATTATTGGCTACAATTCCTCTTTCGAATGTTGCAATTGCTGCTAAGATATTCTCTTGATTAATTTCATTACTTCCGAATGCTTTTTCAAACTGACTGACATATTCAGGAATTGAATTTAAACGCTGAATAATTGTATCCACAATTGCATCTTCAACAATTGATTCTCCTCTCATTTCTTCTTTGGATAACATAGGTAATAATGCTTGTTGCTCTAAGCTTTCTGTTCTATTGTCCCAAAACATAGGAGCTAGTTCTGGATCTACTTGTTGGTTATTATTAATTCCATTAAATGCTGTGTTAATTACTGTTGGAGCATTTCTTCTTACTTCTACTCCATTCACTCTGTCTTTACCTAGTCCTTGACCACCCACTCCTTGAGAGAAAGACAATCCATCAGCATAACCAAGATTAGGATGATGACAACTTACACATGCAATGTCTTTATTTCCTGACATAATAGGATCCCAATATAACAGTCTTCCTAAGTCTTCTTTCTCTTTGGAATAGGGGTTACTCTCTGGGTATGTGACATTTTCAGGTAAAGCACTAATAAATTCTGAAACATTTTGATTATCAGCAATGTCATCATTTTGGCAAGAACTCAATACAAATATTATTGATAAAGCCATCAAAAAATGCCTTTTGGGTGTTGAACTAGAATAAATCATTTTTGTATTTTTTGGTGAAAAGATCATGTACTTACTCACTCTAATCAAATAAAAACAATACTAACCTTAGAGCGTTAAGTGTTTTCAAATAACGTACAAAATTGATTTTTTCTTATAAAAAAAGCTTCATAGAGGTGCAGAGTGCGTTTTCTGTACCTTTTGTAGGTGTTTATTTAGTTGTTTTGTGTTTTTTTTATATTCACTTGGAGTCATTCCTTTCATTTTTTTAAAAGTAGAATTAAAAGAAGATTTTGAATTGAATCCCACTTCAGTAGCTATTCCTACAAGTGTATAATTCTTGTAATTTTCTTGATGAAGACATTTGATGAATTCCTCAATACGATACTTATTTAAATAATCTTGAAATCGTATTCCAAGATGAACATTTAAAATTTCTGAAAGGTATTGTCTAGGAATTCCTAATTGAGTAGCAACTTTATTAACCGTTAACTTTTGGTTTGTAAAAAGCTTTTTTTCTGTCATCAAATTATCAAGCTTTTTAATAATTGTTTCTGCTTCAGTGTTGGAAAAATTAGGTGATTTGTATTTTTTCTTTTCTGATTTTTCTTCTGATAATATTTTATTAGGTGAAGTGATTAGACGATAGGTTAGGAGATAAAATAGAAAAATGGAGATCAAAAACATTCCATAACTATCTATGTACGAAAAGTAATCATGAGGGAATATATTGGTAAATACTTCGTCAATAAGAAATATTAGTGTGAATGGAATAATAAAGATTAATAACCACTTTTCTTTACTACTTTTTAGAATAGTATAAATACTGTGTAATAGTAATATGATGAAAGATGCTTCAACCAAATTATCAAAAAAATCTATAATTGAGTTATCAGTCCAAAAACTTGATATACTTTCTAAAACTAGATAAAGGGTATAGGGCAGAAATAATAAAGCGTCTTTTTTTACAAATGTTCTTTTTTCTGAAATCTTATATTTAATAAAAAGTACAAGAAATGTTGTAATTAGTGGTTCATGAAAGAAAAACCAATCAGAATTATCTGTAAATAAATTATAATTATCATCTCCTAATGCAAATAGTATTGTTGAGATCAAACATCCTATCAATAACCAAAATGTGACTTTTTGATATGAATGCTTCTTACTGAACAGAACCAACACAAGAAATATTCCTTGCACAATTGCTATAATCTGAATTATTACCAAATTTTCTGATTTTTTGAAATGATAAAAGCTGTTGTCTTTTACTGAATTATTGTAAAATAATTGAAAAAATTGGATGCATGAGAATTGTAGATAATGAAGTGATCTTGACAAATAATTTAAATTAGGAAAAAAGAGAAAGGTTATAGAATTTAAAGTTGCGAAACAAAAAAGCTATAACCTTATGTACCAAGTGTTTTAACCCCTATATTCCTAGAGTGGAATTACCCCTTTATCAGCTAAATAATAGTGCTTTAAAATCTTACACAGTACACCCGGAGGGACTCGAACCCCCAACCCTCAGAGCCGAAATCTGATATTCTATCCAGTTGAACTACGGGTGTGTATATAAAAAAAGTCATTCTATGAGCATAGAATGACTTTTTTATATTTTATATGCTATTGATTAAGCAAATACTTCAGCAACTTTTTCAGCAGCTTCTTTCAATGCGATAGCAGAGATTACATTCAATCCAGACTCGTTAATTACTTTAGCACCTTCTACAGCGTTAGTACCTTGTAAACGAACAATGATTGGAACATTAATTTCTCCAATATTTTTGTAAGCCTCTACAACACCAGCAGCTACACGGTCACAACGAACGATACCACCAAAGATGTTAATTAAGATAGCTTTTACATTTTCATCTTGTAAAATCATTCTGAAACCAGCTTCTACTGTTTGAGCATTAGCAGAACCACCAACGTCCAAGAAGTTAGCAGGCTCACCACCAGATAACTTAATGATATCCATTGTAGCCATTGCTAATCCAGCTCCGTTTACCATACATCCTACATTACCTTCTAACTTAACGTAGTTCAAACCATACTTAGCAGCTTCTAATTCAGTTGGATCTTCTTCATGAACATCTCTTAAAGCTTCGTAATCTTTATGTCTATATAAAGCACTGTCATCTAAGTTTACCTTAGCATCTAATGCCATGATTTGGTTATCAGAAGTCTTTAATACAGGGTTGATTTCGAATAAAGAAGAATCAGACTCTTCATAAGCTCTATATAAAGCAAATACAAACTTTACGAAATCTTTGAATGCAGCACCTTCTAAACCTAAAGCAAATGCTAATTTTCTAGCCTGGTAAGGTTGTAAACCTGTAATTGGATCAATCCACTCTTTGATGATTTTCTCAGGAGTTGCCTCAGCTACTTCTTCGATTTCCATACCACCTTCAGTAGAAACCATGATTACATTTTGACCAGTTGCACGGTCTAATAAAATACCAGCATAGAATTCTTGTGGATCAGACTCACCTGGGTAAAATACGTTCTCAGCAATTAATACTTTTCTTACTAATTTACCTTCTGGTCCTGTTTGTGGAGTAACTAATGTCATTCCTAGGATGTCATTAGAGTACTCATTTACTTGCTCAATACTTTTAGCGATTTTTACACCACCACCTTTACCACGTCCACCAGCATGGATTTGAGCTTTTACTGCGAAAAATTCACTACCTGTTTCAGCATTGATTTTGTTTGCTGCTGCCACAGCCTCTTCTGGAGTTTCAGCAACAATTTCCAAAGGAACTTTTACTCCATACGACTTAAGGATCTCTTTAGCCTGATATTCGTGAATGTTCATATTTTTATGTTTTTTACGATAAAATCACTAATACATTTTCGAGCGATAAGTTATAAAGAATCGTAAGAAAATCATAATTATTGAATAATAAATAAGAAATTGAGAGACTAAAAAGCCATAAACCAAAAGTTTTGTTTAGTTTCGTAAGGTTATGAAAAATCTTGAGGTTATGTTACAAGCCAAGGGCATCACAAAAAAATACGGAAATTTAGAGGTTCTAAAAGGAGTTGACTTACAAGTTAATAGCAATGAAGTTGTCTCCATTGTTGGTTCTTCTGGTGCTGGAAAAAGTACTTTGTTACATATTTTAGGAACATTGGATAATGCAAGTAGTGGCACATTATTACTCAATAATCAAGTTATCAATACAATGAAGAGTAATGAACTGGCAAATTTTAGGAATAATTATATTGGGTTTATTTTTCAGTTTCATAATTTATTGCCAGAGTTTACAGCTTTAGAAAATGTATGTATTCCTGCATGGTTGGATAAGAGTCGTGATAAGCAAGAGATCGAGGCAAAGGCTGTTCAATTATTAGAACGCTTAGAACTAGGACATAGAATTAAGCAAAATGCTACAAAGCTTTCTGGAGGAGAGCAACAAAGGGTAGCAGTTGCAAGGTCTTTAATTAATCAACCTTCTATTGTGTTTGCAGATGAGCCAAGTGGTAATTTGGATTCTAAAAATGCGCAATTATTACATGAGTTATTTTTTGAGTTAAGAGAAGAGATGAATCAGACTTTTGTGATAGTGACTCATAATGAAGAGTTGGCAGAAATGACCGATCGAAAATTAGTCATGAATGACGGTGTAATTGTAGAATAAAAAATAACCCCAGATTTAAGTTAAAATCTGGGGTTTTATTTTGTTATACATCTCTATCTAGAGAAAATTCTTCTAAGTAATCAGCAATTTTTCTTACAAACATTCCTCCCAATGCTCCATCTACAACCCTATGGTCGTATGAATGAGATAAGAACATTTTATGTCTAATTGCAATGGCATCACCATTAGGTGTTTCAATTACAGCAGGTTTCTTTTCAATAGAACCCAAAGCCAAAATACCTACTTGTGGTTGAACAAGGATTGGTGTTCCCATTACATTTCCGAATGTTCCCATATTGGATACTGTAAATGTTCCACCTTCCAGATCATCAGCTTTTAACTCATTATTACGAGCTCTTCTTGCCAAGTCGTTTACTGCTTCTGTAATTCCTACCAAACCTAATTTATCTGCATTTTTGATAACAGGAACAATCAAGTTTCCATTAGGAAGAGCAACAGCCATTCCTATGTTTACATTTTTCTTAACAATAATATTTGTGCCATCTACTGAAATATTCATCATTGGATAGTCACAAAGAGCTTTAGCAACAGCTTCAATGAAAACAGGTGTATAAGTAAGGACTGTATTGTATTCTTCCTTGAATCTATTTTTATTTTTGCCTCTCCATTGTACAATGTTTGTGACATCAGCCTCTACCCAAGAAGTCACATGAGCAGAAATTCTCTTGGATTCCACCATACGTTCAGCAATCATCTGACGCATACGATCCATTTGAATAATGTCATTTTCAGCATTTAGAGATTGACCAACACTTACATCCAAAGCAAAACGCTTGGTAGGTGTTTTTCCTTTGTTGGATTTAATGAAGTCAAGTAAATCACTTTTAGTTACTCTTCCTTCTCTTCCAGAACCTTGAATTTTATCCAAAGTTTCTACTGAAATATTCTCTTTTTTTGAAATGCTTTTTACCAAAGGAGAGTAGAAGCGATTGCTGTTTTTGTAATCTTCAGAAAGGTTTGTTGTTTCTTCTACAGCAGAATTATCCTCTGTTTCTATTGTTTCTTCACCAAAGTCAAAATCATCCATTAATGAAGAAGTTTCAGGAACATCTTCTTCTGTTTCGATTAAAGCTAATGCTTGCCCTACTTGGATCACATCTCCTTCTTCTGCCAAAATCTCTGTAATAGTACCACTATAAGGCGAAGGAACATCCGAGTCAATTTTGTCTGTCGCGACTTCGAGTAATGTTTCTTCTTCTTCTACTACATCTCCCACATTTTTTAACCATGAAAGAACAGTCCCTTCCATAATGCTTTCCCCCATTTTGGGCATCAAGATTTCTACAATAGCCATAAAAAGTACTCGTTTAGATTAAACTTCGGTCTTTACAAAATTATGATAATTTAGAAATTAGACAGTATAAAACACTGAAATTAATTTGTGAACTCTTTTTTTGTTAGTGTTTTTCTGACAAGATTAAGACATGCAGTAGCAGTTAGGTGAATATTCAAGTCACGCTTTTTTGTAAGGTGTAAGCATTTGCTAATTGTTTGTTTTTCATCACTGTAGGCAATCCAAATTGTACCTACAGGTTTGTCTTTTGTACCTCCATTTGGCCCTGCAATTCCACTACAAGCAAGTCCTATTGTTGTATTGTATTTGGTTCTGATATTTTCAGCCATGAATCTAACTGTCTCTTCAGATACAGCCCCTTTTTCTTGAAGGGTCTCTGTAGGTACATTTAGTTCTTGTATTTTTACTTGATTACTATAAGCAATTACACTTCCCATAAAATAAGCAGAACTTCCACTAATACTAGTCAATAGATGAGCTAAATAACCTCCAGTACAGCTTTCTGCAGTGGCAATTGTTTTGTTTTCTTTGGTTAATAATTCGCCAATCATTTGTTGAATAGTGCAATCATCACCTTCTCCAAAAATATATTCTGGAACTAGTTCATATAATTCCTTAGTTGCAGTGTCTAATTGATAATTAACTAATTCTTTATTTTCATTTGACAAGCTTAATCGTAGCTTGACAAATCCAGGAGAGGGGAGATAAGCTAGCGAAATGGAATTATCTTGTAATTTGTTTTCCCATTCTTGTATTTTCTCTGCCAGATAAGATTCTCCTATACCAATTGTTTGAATGACACGATGAGCAATATAAGGAGTCTCAAAAAAATCTTTAAGCCTTGGTAAAATTTCTGTACTCATGATGTTTTTCATCTCAAAAGGAACACCAGGCATTGAGACAAAAACTTTCCCATTTTTTTCAAACCACATACAAGGAGCTGTTCCTAATTCGTTTGGTACCACAGTACAGACAGAAGGAACAAGGGCTTGAAGCTTATTAACTTCTGACATTACTCTGTTTCTGCTCTCAAAAAACTCTTTTACATGTTGGAGAACTTCTTGGTTCATATACATGTCTGATTCAAAAAAATCAGCCAAGACTTTCTTAGTAATATCATCTTTTGTAGGTCCTAATCCTCCTGTAATTAAGACAATATCTGCCCTTTCTTGAGCAATTATCAAAGAATTGGTAATATCTTCTCTATTGTCTCCAATAGTAGTTACAAAAGAATTTTTAATTCCTACTTTGTGTAGTTCTTGCCCCATCCAGTGGGCATTGGTATTGAGTATTTGCCCAATTAAAATTTCATCTCCAATGGAAATGATTTCGGCAATAATATCTTTTTTCAAAGTCGTTAATTTTTTATGAGTTTGTGAAAATCAACAGAATCATTTTCTCTAATTTTTAAGAAATAAACTCCTTTCTCCAGTGTCTTAGGAAGTTCAATCTCATGAGTTTCTTCTGTAATCACTTTTGTTTCACTATAAATCAATTGATTCAATGAATTATAGATGTCAAAATTAACTGATTGATTAATTAATTGTTGGTCTAAAGTCAAGAATATTTTGTCTTCAAAAGGGTTAGGATATACAATGTTTTTGAAAGAAGCTATTGCATTTTCCTTTTGCTCAATTGTATTAGAAATTACAGTAGGTTTTACTGTTACATTAATGTATTGATGATCTAAATACCCATTATCCGCTACATATCCTATTCGTAAAGTTAACATTACTTCACTTTCTGTATTTGCAGGAACATATAATTTAAGAGGGTCATTGTCATGGTAAGTAGTGTCAAAAGTTACCATTTCTTTTAAACTTGCTAAGCTATCTATAAATACAAAGTTATTAGAGATATTCTCTACTGTGATTTTTGCATTTTTTGCTGTGTATAGATAATTCGTAATCAATAAATTTAATGAAATGGTATCTCCTTTATTAGATATGTAATTATCTATTTTATCTGTTTTAAAATCTACTACTCGCAAAGAAGGAGTAACACTATCAGTCAAAGCTCTTACAGGATTTAACATTCGTCCAATTTTGTCTTTATACCTAACTGGTACTTTTTTGGATAATGTGTCAATAATATCACCTGTCACTCTTATTCTTTCTGCAACTTGTACAGCAGTCAAGCTAGGATACTTAGCACGAACCAAAGCCACAGCTCCACTCACTACAGGAGCAGCCAGAGAAGTACCTTCATCTGATAAATAATTACTTGTGCCTGTAGAAGGAGTACGCATATTGTGACCAACAGCAATAACATCTACAGCATAATTATAAGTACAAGAATGCAAAACAGTTGTATCTGCCTTTAAACTTCCCACAGAGATTACATTATCAAAAGAAGCAGGGTAGAAGTACTCTTCTTTTTTTGAGTTTCCTGCAGCTGCTACCAGTACAGAGTTCTGGTCGTAAGTTGCGTAGTTTACTAAGTCTTGTAATACTTGAAAATATGGGATAACACCTCCCCAAGACAAATTGATCACTTTACAATCATGTTCCGCAGCATATTTAATTCCATCATATCCATGTGTAATGGATGCAGGATTTTGATTAGGAGCTGCTTTGATTGGTAAAAATTTTGAATGATATCCAATTCCTGCAATTCCTTTTTCATTGTTAGGGTCTGCAGCTGCAATTCCAGCTACATTTGTTCCATGATTATTCAAGCCTGTAGGATCATTGTCCCAATCAGAAAGATCCCATCCTCGATAGTTATCTACTAATGAACTATCAAAGTACATATCCATATCATTGTTTAAGCTATCAACAGGATCAAAAGGATTATATTTTAAGTTATTTTGAAGATCTTCATGATCAAAATTAATTCCTGTATCAACAATACCAATGGTTACATTTGTGTCTCCATCTTCAATTTCCCAAGCTTTATAAAAATTATGTGTTTTGAGAGGAGTTTGCCCACTATTTCCTGTTTTTGTACTATCTGCAAAAGGATCATTGGGTTGAAGGAGAACTGTAAAAATAGGACTAGGTTCTACCACTTCAAAAATTCCTTCTTGTTTCAAAAGTTCAATAGCTTTGTTTACATCATAATCAAAATTGATTTTGTAAATTCTATCTAAGTGAGTTTTTTTATTGGCATCTCTTCGTTGATTTGGGTTTGTGGAAATGAAAAATGGATCAACTTTCTTTAGTCCAATTTGTTGAAAAGCATGATTTTGTAAACGGTTGCTTCTGTTGAAGTAATGACGATATTCTTCTTTAAGCTTAACAAAGGCTGTATTTTTTTGAATATTTTGTGCATAAGCACTAGAAGTGAAAAATAAACTGATTATTGTAAGTAGTGTAATGATTTGTTTCATCTAATTTGAGGCTCAATGTTTGTCGTATAATGAACGTGAGATAAGGAAAATGAGTTTCATAAAAAAAGGACTACTTATGATTTAAGTAATCCTTTTTTCATTTATTAATAAATACTGTTTATTCAACTTCAAATGTTGTTTTTAATCCTACAGGTAATAATGGCTTTTCATATTCATAATGAGAAAAGTACATTAACTTTGTTTGTTTTTTTCCATTTTCGTCTCGGTAGGTAACTTGATATCTCTCAACTAAACCTTGCCCATCTAAACCATGATGAGAATCTGTTTCATAGGGACAACAACTTCCTAAACATACATACTTAACTTTATTTCCTTTATCATCTCTTAAAAGATCTAAGTAAGCTTCAATATTTGCACGTCTTGTCTTTCTATCATCATTTTTTCTACCTACAGCAATGGGTTGTTCTGTTGAGAAGCCATAAGTTGGTTCTTTTGCCTTTTTAGTGATCTGTGTGATTCTATATCTTCTTTTTTCCAATGGAATATTACAGTGTCTTTGCTTCTCATTTTTTGCCCATGTACTTCCTAATGTAATTGCTTTGTCCCAATTTTCACATGCTAAGTCCCATTCCATCAAGAAATCATAATAAATTCTTCCTCTATGCTCAAATGGTTTCATATCATTAGGATTCATTTCTGTGATACGATTATAAATCTTAATGGCACCAATATAATGTCCTCTTGCTTCGTTAACTTCTGCTTGTAGGAAATAAGCTTCTAAAAATTTTGGATCTCTACCAATACTTTTGTCCAACTCAGTCAGAGCATTTTCAAATTTTCTAGCTACATAGAAGCTGTAAGCACTTAAAAAATAAGGATCACGACTTCTGTCTTCTTCTTTAGCTGCTTGTTCAAACTTTTTGATTGCTTCAGGAAGTTGACCTTTCAGACCAAATTCGATACCTTCTAATAGGGTAGTTGCAATTGTTGCATTTAGGTTCAATAAATATACCTCATCTTTTAGTCTACTTGTTGTTCCTTTTGTTGTCTCTATTTCTTTATTAGTCTTCTTGATTTCTACTTCTAATGCTTTCTCTTGGTTTTCTAAGTGTTGTCTTTCACCAGATAATTGCTGTACTTTTTGATCTAATGCAGGAATCTCAGTATTTAACTTTTCTACCTTTTGTTTAGCACTGTTTAGTGAATTTGTTTGCTGTTCAATTGTTGTGTTCAATTGAGTTTCTCTGTTCGTTAATGCTTTTACACTCTCAGTTAGTTTTGTAACAAAGTCTTTTTCTTCATTACGTTTTACGGTTACCCAGTCATTTTCTTTTTTAAGCTCAAGTTTCTTTTTTAATAAAGCACTTGTATCTGCCTTTAATTGTTGAACTTCTGATGTCAAAGTAGATTGAGCTGTTTCTAAACGAGTAACTTCTGCTTGTACATTTTGAATATTTTTAACTAAACTGGCTTTTTCTTCTTTTAATGCTGCCAGTTGTTTATGAGCTAACGAAATAGTATTAGAAGCTAGTTTTCTTTCTTTATGAATAGTTTCCAGCTTTTGTAGATTATTAGCCAACTCTGTATTTTGCTTTCCTATTTTTGAGCTAACAGAAGAAACTTTTGCTTTAACTTGCGCTTCTTTTTCATAGAATCCTTTAAGTTTTAGTTGGTTATTTTGCAAATCAACTTGAGATAAATCTAAACTTTTCAGGCGCTGTTCTTCTGACTGAATTTTTTTCTTGATCTCGTTTAGTTCTTTAACTTCAGTCTGTAATTCTGTATTCAAAGAATTGATTGTATTTGAATGTTGAGTGATTGCTTTGTCTGTTGTTGTTGATTGACTATGCAAACTTGCGATTTTTGAATATTGTGTATTTACATCATTTTTTGCAATCCCAATATCAGAATCAATGGTTCCTTGCTTTGACTTTAGTGAAGAAAGCTTACTTTTTTGAGTAGTTAAATCATTTGCTGTAGTCTGGATTTGAGATTGCTTTTGTCCTAGAGATTGTGTTTTAGTATCAATCTCATTTTTATTTGTAGTAATTTTTTGATTAACAATTGTCACTTTTTCCTCAAAACTCTTTAGTTGTGTTTTGTGGACATTCAAATCAGATTTGTCTGTTTGTAATTTACTTTTTACACTTGTTAGACTATCTTGATTTGCACTCAAAGTACTTTGTATTTGCTGGCTGTTTTCTTGTGATTTAACCAGTTGTTCTTTTTTGTTTTTCAACAATACTTTATTCTCATCAAAAGCAGTTGTTGTTTGGCGAAGGTTCTTTTGAGTAGATTCTAAACTATCTACCAAGCCTGCTAGCTTTTGCTCAACTTTCTGAAGTTTTTTGGTAAATGTACTGAGAGAATCCTCTTTTTTTGATTTTGATCCTTTATCAAGATTTATTTGATTCTTTTTGGTAACTAGATAGTTATGATATTTTTCTAGTTTTTCTTTATCTGTAAGGGTTTGTGCCCACAATGAAGAAAAACCAAGTAAAAAAAATGTAGATATTAAAATATGTTTCATAATGATACTATTTTCTAAGCCATTCAAAAATTCAATTTAAGAGAATTCTATAAAAGAAAGAAGTCTTTAAATCGGTATATTATTAATTATTTTCTTGAGATGTTCTCTAAATTCTCCCAAAATCATTGCAGTAGCTCCCCAAACTATTTCATCATCAATATCAAAATAAGGAACTTTTATCTTCATATTATTACTGATTTCTTGATGAGTATGTTGTATTACATCTGTTTCAAGGAGTCGTTGTATAGGATATTCAATTAATCTTTCAACTTCTCTTTGATCAGGAACAAAGGAAGGTTTTTGGGATATGTAAGCAACAAAAGGACTTACCAAAAAGTTGCTTGGTGGGATATAAATATCTTCTAGTGTTCCTATGATCTTATCTTTAGTAATATCAACTCCAACTTCTTCCTTAAATTCTCTAACGGCTGTTGTCTTTAAATCAATATCATCTTCTTCATATTTTCCTCCTGGTAGACTAATTTGTCCACTATGTTTTCCATCATATTCAGGTCTTTTCATCAAAACACTATATAGCTTATCATTGTTAGGGTATAAAAGTAAAAGAACAGCACTTCTTCGAGGAGTTTTTCCTTGCATTGCTTTCTCCCTAACTACTTTTCCATACTTTCCCTTAGTGAAAACTGACTCATCAAAAAACTGATTTGTTGATTGTAAGGAGCTTTGTAGGTCTTGGATTCTTTTTTCTAACATAACTCTTTCTTTGTATAGGATTATAATAATATGAAATAAGAATAAATTTAGTTCAAAATTAAGTGTTTGCACAAAAAAAGTGTATTTTTGAGGTTACGGAAAAAAGTGTTTTGGTATTTACTTTTGACGATAAAATAATTAAGAACAATCTTTAAACAAAATAAACACATATATGATAAGGACATTACGAAATGTACTACCAATAGTACTCGCAATTGCTTCTTCATTATTCTCATTACAGGTCTACGCACAATGCTCTGAGGTACCTGTTGTAGAAGCAGTAAGGAATGGTGATTTTGAACTAGGATATCTTCCTGGTTCAACTATTGGTGCTCAAATTCCAAGTCACACTTTTACTCCAGGTGGACCACTTGATTTTGAAAGTGATTTGAATTATTCAGGAGAATGGAAAGCACCAGGTAACCCATGTTTATGGGGTATGGCAAACCAATATGGTGTTGGTCGTGTAGAAAATACAACAAATCCTTGTGGAGGAGGGAATGCTATTGTTTATGGTCGATATGCCAATGCCAACCTTTATAAAGATCATACTTTAGGGACAAATAAAGGTTTTGCAATGATTATTGATTATGCTGGAGGAAGTGGATATTCAACAGCATGGGCTCAAACTGTAGATGTTTTTCCCTCTCAACTTTACTATTTCTCTGCATGGTTTGCTCAATATGGCGGTAATCAAACACCACCTACTCTAAGATTTAGAGTAGAAGCATATGATGCTGGAGGAGCATTAATAGAAACACAAACAGTAGGTACAGCACCTGTGGCACCACCTGCAATGACTTGGCAACAATTTAATGGTACTTATTCTACACCAGCAAATGCGGTCACAGCAAAAGTATTTATTGAATGTCAGCCTACAGGACAATCTAATTCAGATGATTTTATGATTGATGATATTTCATTTATTAATGGATGTCAAAATATCGAGTCTCAAGTTCAGTACACTATTGATTTTGATAAAGATGTAACTACTCTTTGTTATGAAAATGGTTCTTATAATGCACAAATCTTAAGAGATAATGGTACTAATTTGGGGGCAGGAACCACTGTTCAATGGTATCAGGGTGATGGTACCACTCAAACAGAATTGACTGGTGAAGCAAACAACACTGCATTAGCTATTACTTCACCTGGTACTTACAGAGCTTGTGTAACAGATGGTGCAAATAATGGAGGTTGTACAGTAAATGCAACAGTTGTAGTTACTGATACAATGTCTACAAGTTTAGCAGATTATGAATTATGTGATCCAATAGAATATACTTTAGATGATGGAAGAAGTGAAGCAGGTTTAGTCCATACTTGGACAGGTCAAAAAACAGGAAGTGGTCAAACAATTGTTGCAGATGAAGGTGGTGAATATACTGTTACAGTAAATTTACCAGGTTTTGCTAATTGTACAGCTACAGCAACTTCTACAGTAGTCTCTAATTTACCAGATGCACCAAACTTAGAATATTGTGATGGTGGTGGAGAAACAAGCCAATTAGTGGGTCCAATTTCTTCGGATCCATGGAAATGGTGTGAAGATGCAGACTGTAATACAGTAATTGGACAAGGTACTTCGGTAGATTGGACTCCAGCAATAGGAACTACGGGAGATCAAACATTGTATATGCAAAGTGCTATTACTTCTACTATAGTAGGAGGAACAATTGGAAAAAATACAGGTACTGGGGATATTGCTGCTGGTTCTTATACAAATATTACAGTACTTCAAACTGTGTTGTTAGAATCCGTAAAAGCTACAGTTCCTAGTTGGGCATCAGGAGCTCAAAATAGATCTATTGAAATAAGAAATTTAATAACAGGAGATAGTGATACATATGGTCCATTTAATGTTAAAGCAAATTCAGGAGTAGTAAATGTAAATGCTATTTTAACCCCAGGAAATTATAGGATTTTTATAAGAGGTGGAGGTGTTCAAACAGACCCTGTTTGGAATGGAGATGCAACATTATATTCAGTTCCAGATTATGTGGATATAACAGGGTATTCTAAAGCTCAAAATGGATCACCAACACATGGTCCTTTTAAGCAACTTACTTTTAAAAAGACAGAAGCTTGTAAGCCAATTCCAGTAGTTCTTACAGGAAAATCTTGTTGTAATAAGCCTGCAGATGTGACAATTACACAAGGAGCAACAGCAGAATTATGTGCTGGAGACAATATTACATTAACAACAAACGCACAAGCCAATACTACAGATTACTTGTTTGCTTGGTTTAAAGATGCAGGTACTACTCCTATTTCTAATGGAGGGTCTCAAGCGAACAATATTGATAAACTAGATCAGGCAATTAGTCATGGAGGAGGAAATGCAACTTATACAATTGTTGTTTCAGATAAAGGGAATCCTACTAAACCTGGTTGTCAATCAACAGCCTCAATTGATATCACTGATTTGTCCGCTCCAACAGCTTCAAATGCAGGAAGTGTAGCTACAATCTGTGCAGACAATACTACATTAGCAGGAAATGCTGTAGCAACAGGAGAAACGGGAGAATGGACAGTTGTGAGTGGTTCAGGTACTTTTACAGATGCCAATGACCCAACTACTACTGTTACTGGAATTGGTACAGGAGATAATGTTTACAAG
>JAAEPT010000134.1 GCA_024232295.1 Cytophagales bacterium | reverse complement strand
TTGTTTGAGCTGAACCAGTACCTACTGCTGCACTTGAATAATGTGCTGTAACTTTCCCACTAGTTGGAGCTGTGATAAACGAAATAGTTTGCCCCACTATGTTATAATCAGTTCAGAGGTCTTGTACTGCACCATTATATGCAACAATTACTCAGTTTGGACTTCATGGGACGTTAGATAACCCATAATCTGTATTTACTCAGTCAATTACTCAAGTAAGAGAACCATTTTCAGTAGTATTATAGTAAAAAATAGCAGTTCCCCCATCTCAACCTAAACCTGGAACCCAAATTCCATTTTTAAATGAATAGAAGTCTTCAATATCTTCTTGATATACAATCATTCAATCTTGAGGCGACGTAATAGAAGCATCTCTAGCTACCGCATCTGCATAAACAGGAACTCTCATACTTTTATTAAAAACTACGTCTCAATTAAATGTATTGTTTCATTGAAAAATATTATTTTCTTGTTTATCAATAGTATCAAAAGCAAGGAACGTAACATATCACAAGTCTCAGTCTCCCCAGTCTTTTCTGAGTGCTATATCTTCTGTAATAGTATCATCCTGTGTTAGCCCTCTTCTGAGAATTGTAACAAATCCTCCTGTTGCAGTTATTTCAAACCTTTCTATTTGTGCATTGTTTTTTAGTACGACACTTGTTGGTTCTGTTATTTCTACAACTTGACCCAACTCAAAATCTTCAGTTATAGCGAATGTATCTCCAGGACCTTTTGCAGTAGTGAATGACTCTCTCACTGCAAATATTAAATTACTTTTAGCCATGTTTTTTTAATTAAAATTTATTATCTATATCTACATGAATAGATTGCTCTACTTTCATTCATAACGTATCCAGTAAGAATGTTTGAGAATCACTTATACTAGATATTTCTATTTGCATTCTTGTTCAGAACTGGTATATCCTTCATTCATCAGCAGTTCTTTCAAAAGGTTGTAGTTCTCAAGCGAATGTTAACTCTCATCAGATAGGCTCTCAACCTATAGTCTCCCCTCAGATTTCCCCAAGACTTGTGAGGATTGGTTGTCCTCACTCAATACTTTCCCTGAAAACACTTATACCGTCTACTGTTGCACTATATTCAAGCACAGTCCTTGGTCATATAGATCAAGCTGTGAATAATCCTCCAAATAGCTTTTGATTAAGTGATCATAGATTCATTTCTTGAGTCGTTATCTTAAAAGGAATAGGAATCCCTCAGTCGTTTGATCATATATCATCTTCATATATTGAAGTATTTACATCAGAGAATCAGAAGTATGTATCTTCTACCTTTACCATGTAATTATAATTTTTTCACGTATCAACTACCCAAGTTTTATTTATCATATCGTATACAACTGTTACGTTATTGAACCCATAACTGTTTGTTCTTAAATGAAATTGAATAGTGTCATCGTTTTGATTCTGGAAAGCATAAGCCGTTGGCTGTACTGTATCTATATTTCAAAGTAATTGCTCAATTCCTATCACAGGAGCTGATGATAGTTCTCAAATAGTTGTTTTATCTGTTCATGAGATATAGTTGATCGTGTTTATTTGTCTATTCTTTGTCATATAGAATATTTGGTCTCAACTTGCAGCTATAGCAAGGTTGTTTACAGGCTCTCATCCAAATCATAATGGAGTTGATATAAAAGTTGCTGATCAAGCTACGTTTTGAAGACTATTCGCTCAGATAAATTCTACTTTATCCTCTGTAAATATATATATCCCATTTAATGTTCCTTTTAATCATGTTATTTTAGAGTCGTACGGTATGTTTTGACTCCCTGTTCATGTAAAATCATAGGCATTTTCTGGATTTGCTGCACTAATTGGTGCTGATATATATAATTTATTATCTATCGCATAGAATGAATACCCCCTTGTGTACTCTATAATACCTCCTGTGTCTCCTGGTGGGACTGTCGTTGGTGTACTTATAGTAGTTCAGTCAAACACCTGCAAGGGGTGTCATTCACTTACTATAATTGCGAATTCTGTACTATATACTAATACATCTACTCTGTCATCATATCAGACATCAACTATTTCTGTTTGCGTCCCGTTGAAAGTATCTATTTCATATATTTTACTATTTGCAACCTGATATATTATATCATTTAATAGGAACGCTCCTTTGTTATTTGTTCAAAGAATACTATTTATAATCAACCTTTTCCCTTTTCTTGGAGTTATACCAGCTCAAGTACATCTACAATTAAATGCTTGAGACAGGTACTCATAAGGTATTTTATTTACTCATGCAGATGCAACTAGCATCTTTGATCAAAATTTATCTATTGGTATGTCTTTCATAATTGTTTTTTATTTATTAACAACCTCCTCAGTAAGGTCAAGTAGATCTTCTCCCTCTTCATGAATACTTAACACTGTTAAAACTGTAAGATTGAGGCTTTATTCATTGGACAACTACATCTATTTCATCATTAAAGTCTGAAAACATAGTATTTAAAGCAGAGTACCCACTAATTAATTGATTTGATGAGTTAGGCATATTTTTGTTGAATCCGAGCTCTCAAGCAACTATTTTTGACAGTGCTGTAATATTATATGCTTCTGGGAATGGGCATTCGTCTGTATTGCTTGTCATATCTACATATTCTTTTACATATGAGATACTTACTAGATCATTTTGTTGAAGTCATACTATCTTTAAAAGAGTTTTATTTCATACTCTAATTATATTATAATATTTTGCATAAGTTTCAGTATTATCTAAAGGAAGCTCTAGTTTTCTTAATGATTTGCTCTTTGTTATATACTCCACCTTTGAAGGTTTCTTCATGTCGACTGGCATCTCATACAACTGAACTATTTTATCTTCTGCATAATGCTCTATTGTTTGTCAAGAGGCTCACTCTATAGTTGTTGACGTTGTCGATGTATAAGAAACAATATCTCAGCCTATTTCTAAATACCCTCAAGGTAAAAGAAAAGAAGTATCTGCCTCTGCTTCTGTGTCTCATACGTTAAAATTAGCCGTGAGAGAGCTTCAAGACTGAATTCTGATATTTACCAAACCATCTCTAAAATACAACTTACCTGCTCTATATATTTGATCTGGATCAAGAATATTTACAACTCTTCATAACCACATTTCCCTTGCTTTTGAATTTATTGCAGTAGATACTATTGAATCACTAAATGAAGTGGACGTACTTCTTTGTCATAATAAGCTCCATACATTCTCTTTTATATCTCAGAAAGTACAAGTTGTGTTACCTGTTGGAGTTGTAGCTCCTCATGTTTGATAATCGATAAAAACACTCACTATCGGAGCATCAGAAAAAATAAGAATCCTTGGATCACTAGGATCTTGTGTAAAATCAGTGTATATTACACCGTCCATAAAAACATCATCTATATAGTCTGGAGTATTCAGTAATTGGAATATTTTATTTACTCCATTTATACTTCAAGTAGGTATTTCTTTTGAGACTCTTGTCATGTTGCAGTTTTTAGGTCGAACTGTTTTATCTATAATAAAGGTTTTATTAAAAAAATCAAAAAAAAAGAGGCTATGCCTCAATTAATTTATTTTCTAAACATAATTCATATAATTTTTCCTTCTTTGCTCCAGAGAAAAATTTGATTTCGTTATCTTTGAGTAGCTTTCTCATTAATTCAGAAGTAAGCTCTATCTCTTCAGTTTTTTCAACGTATTTTTCTGGCATTTCTTCTCCTAATGTTCTTGATCTGTACTCATAGGCTTGTTTCTCTAATAGAAAAGCTCTTTTGTCGTCTGATGGATATTGCTCAGATGCTTTTAACATGTTTGTGAATATTTTTCTGTTGAATACTTGTTTCATAGTCGATTTATTAATAATAAGTATAGCAATTATATTGATTAGTTTTTTAAAGTCAAAAAAAGAACCCGAAGGTTCAATTTTATTCTACTATACAGCAGTTTTACCAGCAACCATACCGTATTCAGCATAGTAGTGATCAGCACCGAATGAACATTTTAACGAAGTGAATATTTCATCAGTATCGTTATTCATCCAAGTTTTAACTTTTGGAGAATATAATTCATAACATCTTAGAGCTTTTTCTTGTTCTAAGTATTTTGGATTAGTAACGAAGAACATATTGTCTGCATCAGCTCCACCAATAATAGCTTGAGTTTCTTCATTGAAGTCTCCTAAGTTATCCATTACTTTTAAGTTAACAATATTGTTATCAAATAAGAATTGGTTTTCTTGTGCAGAGTTTTCCCCAAGACCTGATTGAGTCATTCCGTTATTCATAACTTTTCTCCAGAATGTTTCTCTAATTCTAGGTACAACTAAGTTGTAACCCATAGAACCAGGTTGTCTCATTTTTCTACCGTTGTCTAATTTAATTGACTTATGTACATCAAGAGCTTCTTGTAATACAGCAACACCAGTTGTAATATCAGAATAATCTACAGCAGTTGCAATAAGATTGTCAAAAGTAGTTCCATCTAGTAAAGTTTGTGTACCATATAAAGCAACACCTTTAGCAGTAGCAGAACCTGGACCTTCAGAAGCAGTTACATCATACCCTTCAGCATATACTCTAGACATAACATCAGCAAGAGTAATATCGTATCCGTGAACTAAATCCTTAATTTGTTCTTGAATATCTACAAATTCAGCTTGAATCCCTTGTGGAGCTCCTTCAATGTTGTTTGAAGCTCTAATCCATTCAGTTAATTCTTCAGTAATATTGAATTTGTTAGAATAAGTTTGTTGATAAGTACCTTTTTTAGGTCCGAAGTTAATACCTCTTTCTTTTTTATTACCTCTTTCTTCTTTTACATCTAAACCTCCGTTTGCATATCTTGCACCGTATTCTTGGTTAGGATTGATAATAGGAGTGTTTGAGAATGATAATAATTCTTTGTATCCTTTGTATTCTGGAAGAATATCCATTTGGTTTAACGTGTATACAACGTTAGCATCAAGTAATTCACTACCTGCTTGACCATCATAGTCAAAACCTGTTTCAATAACTAAATCAGCCATTTTTTTTATAGTTAAATATTAATATTATATAATGATTGTAAATACCCCTTTCGTTGGAGAAAGGAATTCTACTAGTTTTAGTTGTACTCCTGTTCCAGAAGTTGCACCATTTACGTTTTGTGCATTAGCAGTAATATCGAAAGAAGCATCTTCATCAGCTTTTGAGATTACAGTCCCTACTACATCAATTTCATATACTCTACCTAAAGAAGCTGGAGCATATTTTACATCTTTTAGTCCAACAGTTTCGTTGTCTACTGCGAATGTATCTACAGTGTAGTTAACACCAGAGATTGCACCAGCACTTACTGCTTTATCTACTACCCCTGCAGTTCTAACTACAAAATATTGACCGTCTAGATCAAGAGAGTTTGCACCCGTTCCGTTATCACTAGCTCCGTTATAAGAGTTAGTATCAGCATGTTTAATTGCCATAATTCTATTGTTATAAATTAATTTGTTTTAAATTTATCAAGAAAGTTTCACACTTCTGAGTATGTCTTTTCTGCTCCTGTTTGTTTTTTACTTCAAAGAGAATTTCAAGATTTACCCGTTCATGTTGCCATTGTTTTGCCAATTGCTTCTTGATTCTTCAAGTTTCTCAATACTTCTGGATCATCGTTAACTTCTCTGTATGCTTTTTCTAAGTGTTTTTCGATATCACTTGCTTTGAAACTTTTAAGTTCCATTCTTTCTGAGAAAGCCTCTTGGAATTGTGTCAACTCTTCTCCATCCATTTTAAGTCTTTGAATAAAGTTCGTCTTTGCTTGTGCAATTTTGTCTGCTTCAAGCATTTGTCTAGCTTTTTTTTCAGCTAATTTACTAATCATTTTAGGGTCAGAGTAATCCTCTTTATAACCTATAGAATCTTTGAATGAATCAATATCTTGTCATTCATAGTATCTATCTAATATGATTTGTGCTACTTCTGGACTTTCATCATGTAAGTCTACTAAGTGGTCTTTATTCTCTGCAACCCTTGCAACTTCATCAAGAACTCTTTCTAGAGTTTTCTTTTCTCAAATTACTTTTTGCACTCATTTATCTGAGTTAGATTGCATTTCTTTGACTTCCTCAGCTGTGTAAGTAGTCTTGTTTGCTTGGTTTAGATTCTCATCCTCCATTGCTACTGTTGTTTTATCCTCCATAGTCGAGATGGTTTAGATATTAAAATATTGCCTCAAGTTTAGATTTTACTCCTCTATTGGCAGCAAAGACTTTTTAGTCTTCACAGAACCACCTATAATATAAGTGACTCTAGAAAATTAAACTTTCTTTTTTTGCTCTGTATTAATTCTATCAAAGAATTCTTCTTTTTCTGTATATTTAGAAAGAAAATCCCTTAGTCATTCATTCCTTGTCATAGCTCAATCCATATATTGCCCTACCTCTACATCATTAGTCCTATTTAATACTGAAGGTATCTTTTTTACTAAATTATATGTATCCAGATCTAAATAACTTATTATAAAATCTATTGTATACTTATCGCATTTCTTTAGTTTTTTCTCTAAAGATGCCATAGTGTTTTTAGGTAGTTCTATATTTGGAAGTGGAACTTGTCTTTTTTCAAGCTCCTTTTTATCTTCTTTAAGTCCTTCTATTTTCTCGTCACAAGCCATTGCATATAGTCTATAAGAATGATTTTCTTTTTCAAGAGTTTTATAATCATCATGCAAATTGTTCAACATCTTCTGAAGTTCCTGTGTCTTCTTTGATTTCAGTTGACTCTGTAACACTATTACCATTTTCTTGATTTTGTCAAACATTAGTCGATCTATTAAGTTGTAAAGCATTTTGTAAATTCTCAATTGTTTTGATATTTTTCTGTGCAATGTCATCTTTTTCAGTATTTGCTTTCAGTCCATTGATATCATACCCATATGCATCACTCATCCATCATAGGAGCTCGTCAAATCTAACAAAGGCATTAAGTTTCTTTAACTCTTCTCCTGATTGATCAAGAGCAGCAATGTTTGCTAGTTGAGTGATATTATTCATGTATTCAGTTACTTTTTGTCTTTCTAAGATTGGAGTAATTGAATTTGTCGAAGGCGTCACTATTTTTACACCAACTCACTGAACCACTTCAGGTTTTAGTTCAAAATATCCGTATTTCCCTAATTCTTCTGTAAAGACTTGTTTTCATTTCTTTTTTTCTATCTTTACGTTAGGAACTGTTATCTTTGGGAATATAGTTTTTAATTCTTTACCTTTAGAATCTTTTATTACTTCTTTTAATAATGAAGGTGCAAACTGTTTTATTCTTGCTAGAGTCATTGTCAATGCTCCGTCAAGTGCTATTTCATAATTCTCATCTACTGATGCGTTTCTTACAGCTTTGTTTGCTTCTTGAATTTCAACAATACCAAGTTTATCAGTTGTTTGTTCTATTTGTTCTGCTGGGTTTAATCCAGAATTGATTGTAACTTCTTTATCTATTAAAGCTATTACCGTTGTAAAGTATCACAGGTTAGGGCTTGTATTTATTTCTTTTACTTGATCTACGTCTCAAGTATTTCTCCATATATTAACTTGTCTGTTTCACATAGACCAATCTTGTCATATTTGTGAATCATTTCATGTTAACAAGTTAATTCAAGAACTCATAGCTGATCCAGTGAGAATGTCTTGAAACACTTCTGATTTATAGGCTTTTAAGTATGCAACTCTTCCTGGAATACCTTCTCAGACAAAACTGTCAACGTTTGAGTAGTGCTGTGCAGTCTCAAAAGGCAGCTTACCGTCATTATACAAATATAATCCATTATATATTACTGTTTGTTCGTTTGCTACAATCATATATGTTTTCTCAATTCTATGAAAGTAGTGATATAACACTATTTCAGTATTGTCAACACCTCAAGAATTAGGATTTATAGGATTTGGATCTTGCCAGTACTCAACTTCATTTAAGTTTTTGAATGCTTTATTTTTTCCGTACCTTTTCATCAATTCAGTAGGGGATACTCTTTCTTTCATGATACAATCCTCTGCATATTGAATATCTGCTTGATCAACTGCTTTGTCATCAACCCAAAAGTCTTTTGGATGTACAGCTTTAGGGAAGAACGACCAGTGTTCTTTTTCTACCTTATCAAATTTACTCTTTGAAAGCAAGTCTATTCATGATTGGAACTCTGCATCCTCTTTAGGCTGATAAATAGTTTCTGTATAACTTCTTATACCTGTATAAAATATACCAATCCCGTATTTCCACTTATACTCTCTGAACTCTTTATTTTCTTTCCAGAAATTATCTTTACCGTTACCATCTAAAAAGAATTGAATTGCGTATTTTGATGCATGTAAATCGTCAACGTTTGTTTGTTCGTCTGGCATTACATCATACTTTACTTTTCATTTTGTTTTTCACATATATATTTCCCCTAATGTTTTTTCTAGGGGGACATTCACTTGTAATTGACCTTGATTATCATAGTAAGACAAAGCAGTCACATTATCGTCATACTTATTATACTCTTCATCTGGTCTAACTTGTTTCATCTTTTCGAGCCTATCTCTAAAGAAAGATTTCCATGTTGACTCGTCCCAATTTTTAGAATTATATATATCTAATTTATACGATGCTAAAGTCATTGTATTAAAAGTTTATTGTCGAACTTTTAAAGTATAATATATTATATAAAAAAAAAGTCAAAAAAAAAGCCCTTATACTTAGTATAAAGATTCTTTTCAGAGGCAGCCGTTCGACTAAAAAACTGCCTCTCTTTAAATATATTTAATTTCACGCTAAAGTCAAAATCTATTTTTAAGAGGGTTTCAGGTATTAATTATTTTTCACGTCATTTTATTATGAAATGTTTTAGGTTTTGTTTCAAATACCTCTTTATCTTTTGTTAATTTTCTATACATAACTCATAAATAACGGAATGCGTCCGATCCATGCTTACATTGATGTCTTTCTATCGGCTTGTCTAAAAATATTCCATTCTTGTCATCATATTGCCTTCTGTACTGTGATAGCATTTTTAATCATGTAATACACATACTCTCATCAAAGTAACAATTTACAAACATATCTCTTACTGCGTCTATTCAGTCCTTTATGGTTAACTTTGGAACCACCTCGACTGAAGTTCTTCAAAATATTTCGTATGCAGTGTTCAATCTACTCGTACCAGTTGCGTATTCTGTAACTGCTATATCATGAGGAAGATAATGTTTTGCGTATTTATATTCCTTTGTATTAACTATTGTATTTCAAATTTCAGTCAACCCCATTCATGATCATTGCCAGAATTCGAGTAGCCTTACTTCTTTTGCATATATTTGATAAAACCATATAGCCGTTTCATCTCATCATCAAGCTCATCATATATCCCAGGCAGTATAAACTGGCAATTTATCGTCATAATTTACCTTTGTTATTCTATTTTGAGTACGTGCTAAAGATAGTTCTTTCTCGTAGTATGCTCATTTTATAGCTAGATCGAAGGCTTCTTTAGGGAAAGATGGGTATTCCCTTGACATATCGTCTTTTTGTTCTTCTTTCTTTTTTTGCCACCATTTCATTTGTTCCAGTGAAAATCTAATACCTGGATACTTTCTTATAATAAAATCGTTATTTCTTAACGTTTCAAAATATTTCTTTGTCTCATCGTTAATTATTACATTCGGATCATCTATCTGATAAGTAACGTCATCATACCGTGGAAAGAAAAAGAATTTATAATCCATATCGGATAAGTCCTCCCCTTTTTCGTCTAACTCGAGAGCCTTCATAGTCATATCAAAGAATGGACCAGAGTTTCCTTCTGCTGTACTTTCTATATCAACCTTAGATGTTGGGGCTACAGTATTTAATGCACCTGTTACAATCTCTCTTGCTTTCTCTGGATACTTTGTACATATCTTTCAGAACTCTGATATATGAAGCCCTTGTAATGTTGCAGAACGAAACGAAGTATCAACAGATATTGCATTTCAGTTACTTTCACAGGTTAATTCTCCTTTTCTGTC
>JAAEPT010000133.1 GCA_024232295.1 Cytophagales bacterium | reverse complement strand
TGAGATGGGCCGTTCTATATACTACTACTGTAGAATCAGAGACATATGTTTTCTATATCTCTGGTAGAATTCATGACGTAATGAATGTGTGTGTAATTTATATATACTGATTTATTTACGTCATTTCTAACATCTGTACAAGTTAAAAATAAACAGATAATTTACAAAATATGTTGTTGTGTTATGATACAAATAGAATAAAATTGGGTTATTATAAAAACCATTTGTACAAAATTGAATATACATACACAAAAAATAATGCGATTTAGAGTTAAAGATAAACACCTCTAAGCCGGATGCAACCATTGACACATGTAAAAAACCTACCAACAAACAAATGACTGTAAGCTAAACATAATGAATCTAAAAAAAAAATGGTTAAAAAATACATGTGTCACTATTTAATGAAGGCTGTAATTCCATAGATAACTTTCTTTTCTCAAAGCATTTAAATACAAATTTACCAACTGAAGAAAGTAATTCTTCATCTGGAAAAGTTAACATAAATTTAAATTTGCATACATTATCTAATTGGGAAAATTCCGGAAATCTGTTTGAAATGCTTGAGAAAAGAACCTGCCTATCAGTGTCATGAAATAGACACTCTGTAACAAAATGGAATTCTGTTTCAACCACTGAACAGTAGCTACAAATGCGTCTTTCTATGGGAGTTATCGGTTCTGTGTGTCGCCCCCTCTCTATTTCCAATAAATGAGAATTTACTCTTAATCGTGATAAAGCATTACGATATCTATAATTTTTTATAAGATTCAAATATGGATCAAGTTTAAATTCTGATTTCAGCTGACAATAAGTTCTTAGTGAGCTGTTTCCTGTTAAATCATTTATTTGCTTAAACCAATTTTCTTTAAATTTTAATGCAAGCTGAATCTTTATACTATCTTTGTCCATATTGTCTAAATCCACTTCATATTCCTCTGCTAAGCTTATTACACTAGAGTACCAGGTACTGAAACCTACATTGTGTAGCCTTTTTGACTCTGAGAATGCTTGATGTGTTAAAGAAGAGGAAGGCAAATTCTTTAATCTAATAAAATAGCCAAAGAGACTCGTTAATATATTTATGCTAGGAGGGAGCGACCCACATTCTCCGAGAGTTGCTAGTATATTACTATTGTATTTAACTCCTAATACAATACGAATATACCATAAGTGTAATTTGTCCATCATTTCTCTGCCCTTCTTACTAATTCCCCATACCCCACTTCCATAGGTTAACACGGGCCTGATTAAGCTGTCGAACAGATAAATGCGTAATTTGGGTGATAAAGGTGATAAATCTTTTGTTTTAGAAAATAATGAAAAAATGTTTTTCTGTGCTTTATCATATAAATATTGATAATTTTCGGAAAAGGGGTCTCCGTTGCATGTTTTTATAGATGCAAACAAATTTCCCAGATATTTGTAACTAGGGACTTCTTCGATAGCCTTTCCGTTGAAATATAATTGAACATTTTTTATGTTCCCGAAAACTGTGAACTTGGTTTTAATTGAGTTAGCAATGGCTTTGTTTTTGGCAGAGAACTTAGCAACTCCATCTAATTGTTTTTGCGCATCTTGGACATTAGTAGCTACATTTATTAGATCATCAGCCCAAAGCAGATAGATTAAAATTTCATCTTCTGATAGAACCACTCCTGTGTGTTCTTTCAGATAGTCTTTCATGTCACCGAGGTACTTTTTGAAAATTGTAGGAGAAGCATTGCCCCCTTGGTTAACCCCCACAAACTGTTGAATTTTCTCGCTTAGTTTACCCTCATGTTTTACTCTGAAGACAGTTTTAGTATAGAGATTTCTCAATGTGTTTATAACTCTACCATGTAGACCAGATTTAATTATCTTATAAAATGTAATTGCTCTGTTCATGATATCAAAAGCTTGAGAAAAATCAACCCAAGTGATTATTACACCCTTATTTAGAACAAGTTGTCTCCTGATTATTGAACTCAAAATAAAAATATTATCGCTAGTTTGACTGTCTTTTGAGAATCCCCCGTTATATTTGTCAGTACGACAGAATGATTTGTCAATGAATTCTAGCCTTCTGTGAATGGCTGTTTCAAATATTTTTTCGAATACCGGTAAAACAGTTATCCCCCTAAAATTCCCAGTATCGAGCTTGCTCCCTGCTTTATGGATTGATGATCTAATACCTTCTGACCACTGTTCAGGGAAATTTTCATTGTCTATAAAATAATTCAATACCATAGTGATATCCTCAAGTAATTCATCTTTGCAAGATTTTATGAATTCTGCAGGAATCATGTCAATTCCAGCTGATTTGTTATTCTTGAGACTGTCAATACAAGAGGATATTTCATCAGTGGTAAAATCAGAATTAAGGACAAAGAGTTCAAGTTCATTAGTATTGGTTGGTAGAATTTCTTTTGAATCATATTTCTTCAAGAAAATTTCTACCTCCCTTTCATAGGAATCATCAAAAGTTTCATGAACCGGAGCGACAGATAATTTCTCGTAGTGTGAGACAAATTCATCCCCTGTGGGGCAATTATTATTGAAACTTTTGCTGATTTGTGTAAGAACTTTCCACATATCACTGGGACTCTTCAAATATGCATTTTCTAGTTTTGAGACACACTCTCGATTATTCTCTCTAGTTTTACGCTGTCTCAAAGCCCTATAATCCTTACATAAATTTTTAACCGTATTTTCTTGTTCTTGGGAATGAATCATACGATTAGCACATTTTAGTTCTCTGCGTTTACTTGCACATTCTCCATCAAACCAGTCCGGTTTTTTTGTTGTATTTACCTTGACTTTTTTGGTGGAGAATGTACGATTACACGCTTGACTGACATATTCTGAAAATAGTCTAGTAACATTATACACATCTGTGAGCTCATATATGCTATTTCTAAATAAATTCTTATACATCATAGACTCCTCATCCTGAATGTTAGTTTTTAAAGTTGGTAAGTCATCTTTTTTCCATGAATATTTATACATAGGAGACCAGCCGAGATTAGATTTTTTGAGTATCTTGCTGTTCAATGCTTTACCAACTTTCAAAACCAATTGCAAGGGCAAATGATCACTTTCCGGTAATTTAGCATCAACAAAAAAATTCTTGATCAAAGCATGGGCATTTGGAGTACATAAAACATAGTCAACAAGTGATAAGCCCGTCGTATCTATACGAGTATGAAATCCATGATCGTCATCCCCAAATCTACCGTTCAAAATGAACATATTGCTTGTGACGCACAAATCACGTAAACTATTTGCAAATTTATTTTTGGTACGATTGTCAAGAGTTTGACGTTTCAGTCTATTGATCTTAGACAGATAAGAGTAGACTGATATTTGACCGTATGGATTAGTGTCTACCATACCGGAGAGAGGCCCGTCGGATCCATGGATTTCATCCACGACATAATCTAGCATTTGTTTTGTTCGAGAATTAAAGTCGCCAAGAAGATACGAACCAAGAAATACTTAGACCAACCTGATAGATTTTCTTAGCGTTCCGATCTTTATGAAATTCA
>JAAEPT010000132.1 GCA_024232295.1 Cytophagales bacterium | reverse complement strand
GGCTTAACAACATATTAGAATATACATATAATGAGCGTATTCCTGTCTTACTAAAGTTTCGGATATGTTGCTCTATAGCTAATTCTGTTGGTGATTTTGTTCCACACAAAGAAGGAGTCTTACACTCAATAATGACTGTTGGAATACCATTGATAAATAATACTAAATCTGGACGGTAAGTGTCTGTTCTTGCTGTTCGCAATACACTAAACTCTTCTGTCACATGATAAACATTGTTTTCTGGATTTTTCCAATCTATGTATTGAAGTGTATGACTTTTTTTGTCTCCATCAATACGCTGTTCAAATGATTTTCCTAAGGTAATAAGATCATAAAAAATGGCATTGGCATGAATAAAACCATCTTGTAAAGGCAAATCTTTGATCACTAAAATTGCTGAATTGATATTTGAGTCAGAAAAGTCATATTCTTTTCCTTTACGATGAATAGTGTTGATTTTTTTTAATTGATCTTTCAATACACCTTCAAAAAGTACATGAGAGTTTTTTCCTCCACGTAATTCATCTGCTTTTTCTGGTGTAATGTATTCGTACCCCATGTTTACCAATAATTGTATAGCTGGTAATTGAGATACATGGTCTTCTAAAAATGATGGTGTACTCATGCGTTATTTTGGTTAAGTCGATCTTCGATTTCTTGTGCTGAAGGCAAATTCTGTTTCAATTGCTCTGGTAATTGATTGACCAATTTATATTCTGAAACGCCTATTGGTCTATTATTATCTCGTAAAGCATATTCAGCCACAATACGATTCGCTTCTTTACACAAAATCAATCCTATGCTTGGTTCATCTTGTGGATGTTTAACTAAATCGTCTAAAGCTGATAAGTAAAACTGTACTTTTCCTGCATATTCTGGCTTGAACTCATCTATTTTCAATTCAATTACAATATGACGTCTCAATTTTGTATGGTAGAATAATAAGTCCAAAAAGTACTCTTGCCCTCCAACTTCTAATTTGAATTGTCTGCCCATATAGGCAAATCCAGCTCCCATTTCTAACAGAAAATCAGTTATATATTTTATTAGAGCATCTTCTACCTGTTTTTCACTCGCATCATCTCCCAATTGAAGGAAAGGAAAAAAGTAAGGATCTTTAAACACATCTCTTACTAATTCTGATTGTGGTGCTGGTAAAGTTTGTTCAAAATTATTGGTTAATGCTCCTTGTGTAAGATGTCGTTTTTGCTCAACTTGATTCATCAATACTTTTCTTGACCAACCTCCCTCTATTGCCTTGATACAGTAAAATAAACGCTCTTCTGAGGTTTCTAGCTTTGCCAATAAAACAGTATGAGCACCCCACGCAATTTTTGCAATTGGATGTTTTTCAAACTCTTCAAATGAAAGGGTTTGATTTTGTGCAACAGCCTGTTGCACAATTTCATTTTCTGTCTGGAAACTAAGTTGTTTTAGCAAAAAATCAGTTGACCAAGCTTCTGCAAAAGCCCTCATATATTTGAGATTTCTTGAAGAAAATCCCTTTTGATCTGGAAACTCTGTTTTAAGGTCTTTTTCTAACTGATCAATAATTTTTGCTCCCCATCCATACTTTTTCTGATCACTCAAAATACGCTTACCGATATTCCAATAAGTAAAAATTAAACGACTATTAACAGCTAATGCAGCTTTATACTGATTTTGAACAACCTGTTGTTTAATCTCTAAAAGAGTGGATTGATAATTTTCATCTTTAACAAGTTCTCCCATAACTAATCATTTGTAGATACTCTAATCTGCCCTGTTAATAATTTCTGCATCAATCCTTTTTTCTGTTGCTGCAAAAATTCTAACTTTTGTTCTTGAAGTTGAATTTCTTGGTTTGCACTATTTAATACTTTAGAAATAGCAACTTGTTCTTCGAGAGAAGGAATCGTTAATTTAAGACCAAAGAAATCTCCTAAGCTAATATTTAATAATCCATGAGCTCTACCTCCTTCTTGAGCTATTCTCATAAGTCCTTTAACAAGCATTCCACCTTCAAAAAACTCCAATAAAAAATCAGAATTCACATTGTTTTTGGTTTTAAAGCAGATATAAAGAGTTGTTACTACTGCATAATCAAATTCATCCAATCTTTTGAAAGCTCCCATTGGATAGCCTTTAGAGTAACTCTTATTATAAGCAAACTCACCTTTTTCTATAAGAAAATACCCAGATAAAGTAGAACTAGCCACTCGTTTATTAAAGTAATCTTCTTGTTTTACAAACCCTCTTTGAGCAGAAATTGTAACAACATTGTCATTTAACTCTGAATTCTTTTTTGTTACTCTTAAAGTTATATCACTTAAAGACACCTCTTTCCACTCCCCATCAAAACCAGCAAGTCTTTTTTTACCTGTAAGAAGTTGTTGCATCAACCCTTTTTTACGAAGTTTAAGTTGCTCAATAAGCTTTTGATTTTGTTCTATTGCTTCATCCCAAGTAGAAAGAATTTTGGCAATTTTTTTCTGTTCAGGGAATGGGGGAAGTAAAACTTTTATCGATTTTATAATACTTAAATTTAAACCTCCTCTACCTCCATCACCTGTAGACATTCGTCTGATTTCTTCATATCGATTATCAAGGTTTTGATACAAAAAATAAGAGTCTATATCATCACAAGGAAGAATTGCTGCTACAGATTGATTGGTTGTCAAAGGCACTTTATTCATAGCAACAGTACCTCTAGTTTTTCCCTGACCAGCTAAACCAATTAGTACACTATTAATTGGGAGCAATTGAGCTGAAGATTTTTTTAAGCCCAAATCTGTAATTCGACCCTCTACATCATAAACTTGTTTTAAGTTTAATTCACCTGAACTCATCCATCTAATATCCCCTCCCCAATATTCTTTAATATTTGTTCTTGGAGTACCTCCAGCTTTAACTATAGCTAAATCTCCTATTTTTATTTCTCTCCAATTATGATTACTCATACTAATAGTTTAACTCTTTTAAATACAATTCCATTTCCTTTTCTACCACACTCAACTTTGATTTAATTTCTTCAATCTCTTTTTGAGTAACAGCAATATCAATAGGATCTTCTTCTTCAAAAGTATCTACATAACCCCCCCCCCCCCCCTTATAGTCATTTTCTATAATCTCTTCTTTAGTAGCAGAATAACTATACTTATCTTTTATCTTCCAGTTTGTATAAGTATCATAAATATCTTGAATATTATTGTCTGTTAGAGTATTTTGATTCTTACCACTTTCAAAATTTTGACTAGCATCAATAAATAATACATCAGTATTATCACCTTTATTTTTATCAAAAATTAGAATAGTTGCAGGGATACCAGTACCAAAAAATAAATTAGCAGGAACACCAATCACAGCTTTTAGTAAGTTTTCTTCAATCAACTGCTTTCTTATTTTTCCCTCAGAACTTCCACGAAATAGGACACCATGAGGCAAAACCACACCAGCACGACCATGCTCATTTAACGTTTCAATCATGTGTGTAATAAAAGCATAATCACCCTTACTTTTTGGTGGAATACCTCTATGAAATCGGTTATATCGATCAGCACTTGCATCATCAGCACCCCATTTATCCAATGAAAAAGGAGGATTGGCAACCACTACATCAAACTTCATTAATGTATCATTCTCCACAAGTTTAGGACTGTTGATAGTATCTCCCCACTCTACAGTAGCATTATCCATTTCATGCAAAAACATATTCATTCTTGCCAATGCCCAAGTACTACCATTTACCTCTTGCCCATAAAGTGAAACATTTGTACTACCAACCTCTTTAGCAGCCTTCAACAACAAAGAACCAGAACCACAAGTAGGATCACAAATACGATTTCCTTCTTTTGGCTCAATCAGTTTTGCTAAAAGTGTAGAAACACCAGAAGGTGTATAAAATTCACCAGCTTTTTTACCAGCATCCGAAGCAAAGTTGGCAATTAAATACTCATAAGCATCACCAATTACATCATTACCCTCCAAATTAGCAGGACGTAAATCCAATGCAGAAAAATCACTTAAAAGATTCTTTAACCTTCTATTTCTATCCTTTGTCTGTCCAAGATTCGCTTCAGAATTGTAGTCAATATTACGAAATACCTTTTCAAGTTTTCCTCTATTAGCATCCTCAATATCTTCCAAAGCAATATTGATTAACTCACCTAAATTATCAGCATTACGCTCATTGTATAAGAAATCAAAAGAACTGTTTTCAGGCACTTTAAAACGTTCATTACGCATTGCACGATCTACACGAGCAGCATCACCATTATATTTAGCCTCATACTCAGCCTTTCGCTCCTTATGCACATCCGTAATATATTTGATAAAGAGCATTGTCAAAATGTAGTCTTTATACTGACCAGCATCAATTGTCCCTCTAAAAGTGTCACAAGCCTTCCAAACTTGCTGATTAATTGTTTCCTGTGATAATTTCATGATTTTAATTTTTTTTATAAACAAGAGAGGTTTTGACACCTCCCATTACTAATTGTTTATCCTCTTGGAGGAAATGGATCATTACCATGTGAATCTTTTCTTTGGATTGTACCATCCTTTCTATGAATCACAAGTTCAGTTTTCTGTTTTCGAGATAAATCACGACTATAATCCTCTGCCTCTTTTTTGGTTTCAAAATGTTTAGAAGCTTTCTTTGCTCCTCCTTTTTTTGAGTCCCAACCTCCATTTTTGTTAGGGACAACATGTCTCGTATTATTACTACCCATAATGTTCTATTTATTAAATTCAACCCAATATTTTGACGGATTAGGGCTGTAAATAGCCGAGTCTTACATTTCAAACTTTGAAAAGTACTCAATAAGGCATATTTTTGTTGTGCGAAAACGTTGATTGTATCAGTAAGGTGACGAACCACTGAAACTCTCAATACCTTATATAAACCTTGAAGATGGACTAAATCTCAAGGTTTTTTTTATTTCTTTCGTCTAATCTTTAGCTTTTATTATATGATTAATCAAACCTCGTTTTAATCGTTGCTTTTTTTCCAATAATTGAGTTGTTAACTCAATATCTTCCTCCATTTTTTCTAAAATATTCACCATTTTTTGTTGTTCCTCCAAAGAAGGAATATTTATGCTAATCTTAGCTAACTCCTTTTTAGGTATTGAAAGAATAGTAACACCAGCACCAATTTGACTTAGCAAAAACTGTAATCGATCAGAGTTTAAATAATAAGCCAAATATTTTGGAAGAATATTGGATGTTTTTAAACGTAAGACATAAAACAATGAAGAAGCAATACACTTTCCCATATCATCATTATAAGCCCAAGCAAATAACCTTTTGCCTTTCCCAGTCAATAACACATCACCTTCTTTTAAGAAATATTTTAATGTTCTCTCATCCTCATGAGTAAATGATTTTTCAAACTTTGATGGGATATTATTACTATCAAAATGACTTGAAAGAAGATATTTAACCTCCCCTTTCTCTTCTCCTTTATAATGAGGGCCAAACTGAATATTTACAATGTTTTCAAGCTGATACTTCATTAAGTAAATTATTTTGTATAACATTTCAGATTACTAAAACAAAGGTATTTACTTTTCTCTATCAGACCAAGAAAAAAACTAGAAAATTATTTTGTATAACATTTCGGATTTTAATTTTCTTACATTAAACATTAT
>JAAEPT010000131.1 GCA_024232295.1 Cytophagales bacterium | reverse complement strand
AGCTCGATTTAGAGCTGATAAGTACCTTTTTGAAATAAAAAATATGATTGAAAATGATCCTCTTCTATTTTTTTCTTTGGAGAACTCTTCCAAAATTGCTCAAATTGGAGCTATTTGTTCATAAATTTGACGGAGGTATTGAAATATATTTTGAGGTCATTTTTTTAGTCAATGAATTCTAGAGAATTGTCACCTTTCACAAAAAATTTCTTTTGAACTAGTCCAACACCTTCATTATGGTAATAGGTAAAAATAGTATCTCCTCTCCTTTCCCAAATTCCAATCTCACGATAATCCAAAGATGATTTAATTATTTCTTTCTTGGAATGAATATATAAATAGGTTGCATTATCATAAAAAGTACAAGTATTATTAAACAAAAACTTCTTATACTCTATATGATGTACGACCTTCCTATCTTTAATATCTTTTTGAGTCACTTTCATAGAATATATACTATTACAACCCATCAAAAGCATTGCTAGTGAAATAGTGATTAATGTATTCCTCATCTTCTTTTTATTTTAAACTTATTTCTTAGAAAAGGCAATATACATTTATTAGAAATTTAATGCATCTATAAATGAATTAACTCGTACAATTAAGAATTTAAATAAACTTTAAGAAGCCTGAAATGTTCAAAAAATATTGCTCTATAGAAAACACGTATCGCACACAATTTTTAGATAAAATCAAAAGTCATGGATTTTGGAACAATGAATTTATCGTTCAAGAAAAAGTTCATGGAGCAAATCTTAGTTATTGGACAGCCAATGGTATTGATTTTTATGCTGCCAAAAAAACAGCACAAATACAAGGTGATGAAAAATTCTATAACTATGAGCTTGTTCTGAATGAAATCAAACCCAAACTCCAAAATATCTGGTCAACTCTGAAAAAAGAGATAGATAACTTAGAACAACTAACAATCTTTGGAGAAATTATTGGAGGAAATTATCCACATGCAGAAGTTGAACCTGATAAAAATGCTATTATGGTTCAAAAAGGAATTTTGTATAGTCCACAAAATCTTTTTTATGCTTTTGATATTATGATCAATTCAGATAGATATTTGGATGTTGATAAAACTGCCTTAATATTTGAAGAACAGGATTTGTTATATGCTAAAACATTATTCCAAGGAAATATTGAAGAGTGTTTGGCATATCCTAATAATTTTGAATCTACTATCCCCAACTTACTCAACCTCCCTCCCATTGTACCTAATATTATTGAAGGTGTTATCATTAGACCAGTGCAAACAAGTTACTTTAAGAGTGGAAAACGAGTAATTCTAAAAAACAAAAATGAAAGATGGTCTGAAAACAAAAAATTTAACAAAACTATCAAAGCAAAAGAACAACTTCCTGAGAAAATAGTAAAACTTCAAGAAGCCATTTTGACCTATGTGACAGAGAATAGATTAAACAATGTGATTAGTAAAATTGGAGAGGTATCTCCAAAGGATTTAGGCAAGGTTTTAGGGTTATTTAGCAAAGATGTTTTGGAAGATTTTCTCAAAGATTATGGAGAGATCACAAAAGATTTGGAAAAAAAAGAAATGAAACTAATTACAAAATCATTCGCTTCAACAGCAAAAGGTATGATTATCAATAAACTCAATGAATAAGTACACAAAAGCCTTCCCTATTCACACAGAGAAGGTTTTTATTTTTACATTAAAATACCTTTTTTAGGTTGGATTGGATCAGGGACATTTGTTTCATCCAACATTTCCCTCAAATCAATTTCAATTGTTCTACACAAAGAAAGCATTGGAATATCATTTGCCATTCCTTGAAATGGATTTTCTGAATAGTCGCCTATTAATTCCATCATCACATAAACCCAACCTATCACAGCGGTTAAAGGAATTGCAAACCACAAACCTAGTTCACTTACTTTCATTAGTTCGGGGATCATCGCAAATGGTAATAAACTCAAAAAGATAATTGTAAATACACGACTCATATTTGCATACTGACGAGGCAATGGAAATTTCTTGATACGTTCACACTTCCCTTGATGTACATAAAAGTCTTGAAGAATTTTCTGCATTTCCATATGACGAAAATCTTCTATTAAATTTGATTCTCGTAATTTTGCTAACTGTCTAGCCTGTTGATTAAGAATTTGAGTTGCACTATTTGCATACTTGGATAGGTTCTCGTTCTCTTCATAAGAAAGAAAGTTTTTCAATTCTGTTTTTGTAACTTCATCTGCAACCAAGCCTATTCCATATCTTTTTTGATAATGTTTTGCCGTTCTTCCTACCATCCCATTTTGAGCAGAATGCTCCCAAGGTGTTGGTACTAATAATTGACATCTTAATGCATAAGTCCAAGCAATGTGGCGATAAATCAGTTGTTTTTTAACTTCATGAATTTCTTGAGCTGAGTATTCATCACCTTTCACAAACAAATTACTAACAAAAGAATCTACAGACATTCCCCAAGCACGACTACTATTGATAATAGCACCCCATATTTTTCGAGCTTCCCACATACGAGAATATGCACTATTATTTTTAAAACCTACATAAAAGGCGACTGCTGTACCAATAATAGAAATTGGCAACCAAGGAATCTGAAAAGTGATAATTTTGTACTTGTACAAAATAGCAATGATAGTTGTCCCTAGAATAATCCAAGTCAAATGATGCCATGACCATTTGAATATTCTAGCAAAGCTTATATTCTTCCTGATAATCATAATTTTCTAAATTGTAGTTGTTTTAGTTAAAAAGAAAAAGGCTTTAAATCATTTCAATAGAGAAAAACAAACTTCAAAACCAATGACAAACTTACATCATTGGCTACACTAAATCAATTAGATAGAAATGTTTAATCATAAAAATCAATTACGTAAAAAGATTGCACCATAAGCCTGTATATTTGATAAAAAACCTAAAAATAAAATGCTTACTAGTAATATATCACAATACTTTTCTAATGATTGGAGACAAGAATATAATAAGTTCTTGAAAGAAGAACATTGGTCAAATTTCATAAAAGAATTTAATCAACTACTTAACTCTTCTAGTGAACCTGAACAACTCCCTTATTTTAATGAAGAAATTACACCTCATATTATTCCTACTGTTCAAGATTTATCAATACAAGTAGATAAACATATATTACAAGGAATGTCAAAGCATCAAGCTTGGGCAAAAGCATTAGAAGAATGTCCTTTCAAAAATTTATTATTGATACTAGGACAACGACTAACTCCTGCTAGTGTGCAAGACCAATTAGGAATTCCTCCTCTCAAACAAGAGTTGTTAAGAAGTAGCTTCCAGTCATTCAATGAACATATATCAGTAGCAACCAGAGCATGGGAAAAACATATTGGCAGATCTATTGATAATTTCTGGGGAGAGATCAAGGGAAATCCAAAACAAAGGGAACAATATGTATTAGATTTAGTATCTTCAATGATTGATGATAAAACATGGTGGAATATTTTTTATCATTATAAACATGAATTAGTTTATGAGATTAGAGTTGCCTCTGGACATGGTATTCGATGGTCTGCTGATGGCTCTTCTTTCATTGGTTTTTTAGAACCATTTCTCAATGAAGATATATGAAGAAATTTATCAAAAAACTTTTTATTGGAGTATCATCACTCATTGCATTATGGATAATTTTATTGGGAACTTCATGGCTAACAATTAAATCATTCAATACTTCCAAACCTATAAATACTCTCCGTATCTTATCAATGAATGTAGTTGTAAACAATACATTGGATAAGAACTTTTCAAAATAGCTCTTCAAGAGTAATACAGATATTATTGTGATTGTAGAATGGACAGAAAATTTTGATTTATCATTTTTCAAAAAACAGGGATATCACGTTTTATTGAATCATCCTAGAAAAGTAACACATGGCTTGTGTATTTTGAGCAAAATTCATGGGCAAGTAGCTATTTTAGAAGCACCAATCAAAACACCATATCGACTTCCTATTGAATAAATTCGTTTTCGATGGAAAAACCAAAACATTAGTTTATTTGCCATTCATGTCCCTTCTCCTGTCCCATCTTGCAAAGGAACAAATAATGAATACATTACTGCACTATCAAAATGAGTAAAAAGTAGGAAAGTATCAAAATATATAGGTTGTGCTAAGAAAGGTGATTTGGTAATTTTTACAGGAGACTTCAATTACTTTTCTTTTGATGAAGGCATCAATAATTTATTCCATCAAGGATTAATAGATACTAATGAAGAATTTGCATTTACTAACCAAATATGGAAACCTATTTTATGGGGACCACCAATGAGTAAAATTGATTACATATTATCTTCTCCTCAACTAAATTCAGTAAACTCTTTTCGATGTAATGTTCCTAACTCTGACCATTTAGCCGTAGTGTCGGATATAAAAAGTACCGAATAAATATAACATATATCAATAACGGAAAAAGCCACACAAAAACTTGTAATTTTTCATCAAAAAATTGTACTTTATCGGAATTCTCTGGTTACTTTTTGTAATACGAAGAAATTTAAATATAAATAAGAAACAACAAACGATGAATAAGTTACGAATACTTTGCCTCAGTCTCTTAGGTATCTTTATTTCAATAAACTCATTTGCTCAACCTGGGCAAGGTACTTTCCCTGAAAACTGTCCATCTTATCCAACTGTTCGCTATTTTAATCCTGATTGTTATATGCATTTAGGTGAAATCCAATTTGGACAAGGACGTGTACAAGCTGATGATTTTGATGCATTTTGGAGTCCTGCTAATGGTACACCAAGAGATATTTATGTTCCTTGTAATAAACCAGAATGGGCAATTGCTTCATTACATGCATGGCAATTAATGAGGAATAGTTTGGGGAGAGAATATTATGACAAACATGTGTTTTTTGCTACTATGCTCCAAGAATCAGGGTTTAATTGTTCTGGAGATTTAACATGGGATTGTTATAACTTGGATTATCCATTAGACATGACAAATGGAGCTGGTACTTATACAAGAGGAGTCCATCATGATGGTTGTTTTCATTTATCTCCTCCTGGATACTTATGGTTAGAAGAGTATATGCCTCATCGTCATAAGGGAACATTTACAGCTTATGTAGCAGGAAATAACTTTATTCGTGGAGCAATTAGTAAGGTACATTACGATTTATTAGCTGTACGTTTTTATGAACATGGTAAAGGACATAATCCTTTAGATTTATTTGATGATGCAACTGATGAATTTGCAGCTGATGTATGGAACGCTCTACACTACAATAAAGGATATGGAACAAATGGATTAGAGTCTGTTTTACTGGCTCAAAATAGAGCAAATTCAATTGCACAAACTGACTTTGTTTATGCAAATGGAGCTTTTCAATATACTTACCCTTATTCAATCAAAAGAACTTCACAAGTATTAGCCAACAAGTATAATGGTCCTAACAAAAATAACCAATGGCATAATTGGTATGACCATGACATTAATTGGGCCTTAATGGATTACTATATGAATGAAGTACTAGTGATGTATTCAGAGCTTACTCCAGCAGAAGTAACAGCTATCAAAGATTCTGTACAAGCTGCATTCAATAGACAAGATACAGATAACAATGGTACTGTTTCTTTCCGTTATGAATTTGGTCCTGTCTTAGATGCTTTCATTTTAGCTATGCCTTATGACGATCCAATGACCAATATTTTAAATACACAAAATGGTTATGGTGGTTGTAGTGGTTGTGTTGGTCCCGTAGTAGAAATCAAGGCAAATACCCCTACAAAAGTTTGTAAAGGAATCAAAGTAGAATTAGAAACTATTGTAGGTAATGGATATAGTTATGAATGGAGAAAAAATGATGTTCCTATCCCCAATCCTAATGCGGAACAACATCTTTTTTATGCTGAAGAAACAGGTTTTTATTCAGTTGTTGTAACAAATGATAAAGGTTGTGCAATTGAATCAGAATGTCCTGTTTATGTTGAAGTAGAAAATTGTAGTGATTGTGATTTGACTGTTGATGCAGCTATCACACAAAACTCTTGTACTGACTTTACTGATGGAGGTTTTACACTGACACTTTCAGGAACAAGTTATGATAGTAATAAAAATTATATTTATGAAATTGGTGGAGATGCCATAGTTTCACAAAATTCTGCAAGTATTACAGGCTTGGCTCAAGGTTCTTATACCATCAAAGTTATTGATCCAGACAATACAACTTGTCAAGCAAACTCTTTTGCAAAAATCACAGAACAAGTTCCTTTTTATTATGAAATGGAATTGGAAAAAGATAGTTTGGCTTGTGATAAATATGATGTTACAGCCAATATAACAGGAAATCCTCCTGCCACTTGTACTTATAATTTAAAAATTACAGCAAATGGTACAAAAGAATGGGATGGAAGTGTAAAATGTTGGGGAGCTACTTGGGAATCCACAACAACATCTCCTATACGAAATAGTGCTGCACACCCTAAGGTTTTAGTGAATGGTGTACAAAGGTTAGAAATCAATCCAGTAGGAAAAACAGAGGGAGGAGCTTGCACCTTGCAAGATATTGATTTTGATGTTAGTAAAGGAGATCAAATTGATTTGGCTGTCTTTGCAATTAAACAAGGTGGTACTGTAAACCTTAATAAATTCAACTATATACTAACTGATGCAGAAGGAAATGAAACAGAAATTCCATTAGGTAGTTATGCTTCTCCAAAAGAAACAATTGTACACACTACAATTGCAACTTGTGAGCAACCTTTACCTACTTTTGATTTTACATGGACTCCTGCACAAAGTCCTGTTGAAACAAATACAACAAGCAAAATATCAGTTAATCAAACAGGAATAACAACATATAAAGTAAAGGCTGTAGCAAGTACTGATCCTTCTGAACAATGTCCTTTGGAAAAAGAGATTACATTAAGAGATTGTGATAATACATGTGGAGATCCTGTCATTAATACTGACTTACAAGCTGTAAGCATTTGCGAAGGAGAAAATGCAACATTTACTATCTCTGCCACAGGAGCTGATTTATCTTATGAATGGTATCATGGTAGTGATAAGCTTAGTGAAACAAGTAATACTCTGACAATACTCAACACAAAATCTTCTGATGCTGGAAATTATTATGTAAAAGTAATAGAAAGTTGTGGTACAGAAGTCAACTCATCTACTGTCACATTGGCTTTAAGTGGTTCACTAAATCCTTCAATTACAATTAGTGCTAATGAAACAACAATTTGTGCTGGTACAGAGGTGACTTTTACAATTGATTCTTCAACAGATGAAGGTGCTTCTCCAACTTATCAATGGATTCCAAGTACACAAGGAAATATAGGAACAGGGACAGAATTAAAACTTTCAAACTTATCTGATGGTGAAGAAATTTCTGTAGATATGTCTGTAATTGAAACTTGTGCATCTTCTCAAACAGTTTCTTCAAACAAAGAAAGTATTACAATTAGTGGTACAATTACCCCAAGCTTAACTATTCAAGCTACTGAAACAGTCATTTGTGCTGGTACAGAAGTAACATTTACCATTGATACACAAAACAATGAAGGAGTTTCTCCAACTTATCAATGGAATTCTAGTGCACAAGGAAATGTAGGAACTGGAACAGAATTAAAGCTTTCAAACTTAATTGATGGTGAAGAAATTTCTGTAGATATGACTGTAACAGAAACTTGTGTGACAGACCAAACCGTTTCTTCTACTAATACAATTGAAATCACAATTACCTCTCCTTTAACTCCAGACCTTACGATTGTAGCAGATAAGAATCCTATTTGTGCAGGAGAAGAAGTAACCTTTACTATTGATACACAAAATAATGAAGGAGCTTCCCCAACTTATCAATGGATTTCAAGTGAACAAGGAAATGTAGGAACTGGAGGAACAGAATTGAAACTATCCAACTTAGTTGATGGTGAGGAAATTTCTGTAGATATGGCTGTTGTAGAAACTTGTGTAACAAGTAAAAATATAACCTCTACAAACACGATTAAAGTTGCTATAAACAATGCTTTAACCTCTACAGTTGCCATCACTTCTAATAAAGGAGCAATTTGTGTGGGCGAAAGTGTAACTTATACTGTTGATGCTTCAAGTTTAACAAATCAAGGAGTTTCACCAACTTATCAATGGGTATCAAGTATTCAAAATAATATTGGTTCTGGAGGAACAACAGTAAGTTTAAATAACTTAACAGATGGAGAAGAAATATGGGTAGAAATGACTGCTGATATCTCTTGTGTGGCAGAAAACCCAGTATCTTCTAATAAAGTACCTGTAACCATTCAAACAGTGGTTGCTCCAGAGGTAGAAATTGCCGTAGTAGGTGGCATTACTACTTTGTGTAGTGGTGAAAGTGTAGCACTAGAAATTACCAAAGCACAAGGCAGTGGAGATACTCCTACTTATGAGTTATTCGTGGATAATAACAGTGAAGGAACTGTCAGTTTCCCTTATACATTGAGTGGACTT
>JAAEPT010000130.1 GCA_024232295.1 Cytophagales bacterium | reverse complement strand
TTCAATTGGATTATTAATAAAACTGATATCCAAAATGCTTCTAAAGTGAGATCTACTAAAGGATTACTTGTACATGCTTACGGGAAAATTATTGCTGCTACTTTTTTAACTTTTGGTTTTTAACCCTTAATTCACATAATTAATGTATTTTACTTTGAACCAATTACTTTTTCATAGTATTTATTCTGGGCAATATCAGATTTCCAATCCCATTCATCACGACAAAAGTTTCTAAAAGCATCAGATGTCAATATCATTTCATCTTTGATAGCCATTTCAAACATATCGATCATATCATCATATTCACTCACAAATGATACTGGACATTCGTCTTGTAGTTCTTCTAATATTGCTGGATAAGTATGAATTTTTCGATAGTTAATACTTTGAGCAGCTTTTTCTAAATCTTTTTGCCATAGTTTAATGGCTTGTTTAAATTCTTTTTGATGTTTCTCTCGGTTTCTTTTCAGGCGTTCAATTAATTCAGTTCTTTTTACAGTCACTTCAATATTGAAGCTTCCTCCACCGCCATGTCTATATCCCATAGTGTTGATTATTAATGATTAAAAATGTATGAGAGATTACGATATAAACAGAAATAATGTTGCTATTATTTTAACTCTTCTTTGTGCTAGTAATTTCAGTTAATAAATTAGTTAATGTTTTCGTCAATCCTTCACGGCTATATTGTTCTATCCCTTCACCAGCCACTTCTAAATTTCCATTTTGAAAATATTTAAAAGTTTTGATAAGAGTTTCTTTTAAAGCTTTTTTGTCATCAAAATCAATAACATAACCTGCTTTTGCACCATTCACAATATGAGCCGCATCACCATCTTTTGGTCCTATACAAAGAATTGGTCTTTTTGCTCCTAAATATTCAAATATTTTTCCCGTAATAACCCCTTTTGCATTAGGACTATTATTAATAGATAAGTAAAGTAAACTTGCTTGTTGTTCTATTCCAAATACTTCATTATGATTTACATAAGGAACAAAAGTAACTTGTTTTTGTAATGACAATTCATTGACTATTTCTTCAACACTCAAATCACACTTTCCTACCAACTGAACATTTAAAGCTTTTTTGAAAGCTTCATTTTCATTGCATAATTCTTGAAGAGTTTCCCAAAAAAAACGATGATTACGAGCCTTATTCATCATTCCTAAGTGCACAATTCTAAACTCTTGATGTTTGATACTTGTGTCATTTGTTGGAAAATCTGAAGGATCAAAACCATTGGTGATTACCTCTATGTTATCAGCTCCCATTTCTTCAAACTCCTCTTTCATTGTGTTTCCTACTACCAACACCTTATTGGCTTGTTTCAATACTTTCTTTTCTAACTCATGGTGTTTTTTATCAGCCCAACTTGATAGGTTTAGTTCTTTGTAGTAATCAATATTTGTCCAAGGATCTCGAAAATCTGCAATCCAAGGAAGTTTGAATTTATGCTGAATCTCACTCGCAATTAAATGCAAACTATGGGGAGGGCCAGAAGAAAAGATAGCATCTACTTTATTTTCTTCTAGGTATTTATTCAAGAACTTAACTGAGGGTTTGATCCAAAATTTTCGAGCATCAGGAATAAAAATATTTCCTCTTACCCAAATAGATAATTTCTCAGCAAAAGACTTCTTCTTTTTAGTATTCAAGAATCCGGGATTTATTTTATCCTTACTCTTAATTCCTACAATTTTTTTGTAGGCAGTGAAAGGTTCCCAAATCTCTTTTTTGATAACTGTAATGCCTTTTGGAATTTCATGAAGTAGTGATTCATCTTCTATTGGATACTCTCCATTTTCTACAGTATAGATAATGGGTTCCCATCCAAACTGCTGTAAAAATTTGGCAAATTTGAGAACTCTTTGTACACCTGGTCCACCTGCGGGAGGCCAGTAATAAGTGATGATTAAAACTTTCTTCATAAATGTTTTTGACATGGTTTTCCAAAAGAAATGCTCATCAATCGAGAGAAAGCATACATATATGGAAATATATTTTGAAGAAACGAAAAAAAAGGTAAAATTGCTAAGTAGTTTAATTGTATTTGAAGGTATGAAGAAAATAGCTGTTTTCACTTCTGGAGGAGATGCCCCAGGTATGAATGCGTGCATTAGAGCGGTTGTTCGCTCTGCTATCCACTATGGTTTAGAAGTGGTAGGAGTTGTGAGAGGGTATGATGGAATGATTAATGGTTCATTTACACCAATGACTCGCAAGTCTGTTAGTAACATTATTCAAAAAGGTGGTACGATGTTAAAGTCTGCTCGTAGTGAGGACTTTAGAACAAAGGAGGGCAGAGCAAAGGCTTATAAGCAGATTAGAGAAAATGGTATTGAGGGTATTGTAGCCATTGGAGGAAATGGTACTTTTACGGGTGCTAAATTGTTCTATGATGAGTACAAAATTCCAATTATTGGAGCTCCAGGTACTATTGATAATGATTTGTATGGTTCTGATTTCACAATAGGGTATGATACAGCTGTAAATACTTCCCTAGATGCAATTGACAAAATTCGTGATACAGCGGATGCTCATGATCGTGTATTCTTCATTGAGGTGATGGGTAGAGATACAGGGTATATTGCTGTACGTTCTGGTATTGGTGGTGGTGCTGAAATGGCAATCATTCCAGAAAATAATACAACTTCAACTGAAATTGTTGAAAAACTTAAAGCTAGCAATAGTAAATTGAAAGGTTCTCACATCATTGTAGTAGCTGAAGGAGATGTAGCAGGAAAGTCTGTAATATTGGCTAATGAAGTGAAAGAAGCTTTACCAGAATTGGATACAAAAGTTTCTATTTTGGGACATATCCAACGTGGTGGTGCTCCTACTGCTGCTGATAGAGTATTGGCAAGTCGTTTGGGTGTGGGTGCTGTAGAAGGCTTAATCCATGGTCAAAAAAATGTAATGGTTGGTGTTATTAACCATGAAGTTGTTTATACTTCTTTGGAAGATGCGATTGAAAAGAAGAAACCTGTCAACCAAGATATTGTACGTATTATTGATGTATTGAATGGAAGAACTTACTAAGTAAATAGTTTTCCAAAATAACATAAAAACCCTCTTAGAGTTGAATGCTTTGAGAGGGTTATTTTTTGCTAATACTTTTCTAAAAATGTCTTAATACCTTCTCTTTAATCATTGTGATAATTCTACGATTAAATTCTGAATTGTTTTGTAAGTAAATAGTATATTCTTCCACAGTAAATAAGCCTATAATCGCTCCTCTTAATTGATGTACAAAGTTTACATCTTTTAATAATATTTGCTCTAAATATCCTTTTTTATTCTCTTCTGGCAAGTTAAAAAAGACACCTTTCTTTTGTTTGAAGGTAGTCTTAAACATCATGATTAATAAATCATGTTGTAGCTTGATAATTGGACGAAGCACTTGATTTTGGAAATGCTCTGTTTCTGAAATATGTTCAGTAATTTTTGCTGATGGTATCTCAGGACGAATACTAACTTTTGGTTCTTTCATGAAATTATTTTTAGAAGATTATATTCCAAAAACCAATAGTTATTTAAATGGTTTAATAAATTTCAAAGTAAGTATCTAAGCGATTCGCTCTATTGAGATTGTAATTCATTTATGTTACTAAATATTGAAAATTTCTCTTGATAAAATCATTAATCAAAGAATATTTTGTTATAAATTATTAATTACTGTTTTTTAATTAAATTTATATGATTTGTTTTTACTAATGTATAGTATTGAAGTTGTTGGTATCTCTTTATATTTATTTTTTAGAAGAGCGATATTTTGACTTTTTACCCTTATTAAAAATTTACAATTCTTGAAAATATTTTGACAATTGTTGTTTATTTGTGTTTTGAGAGGGTTTTTGCTAGGTGATAAAGAATAATTTTTATATCTTTTATAAAAGCAATCACAATAATCTGATAGGACATTTAGGACTAAACTTGTGATTTTACCAAACACAAAACATAAACCCTTATATCAAAATGATTTTACGAAAGATACTAGTTTTTGTATTAGGATTGATTTCATTAACCTTAACACAAACAACTTATGCCCAAAATGAACAATGTACCGAAGTTCCAGTAGAAGAAGCAGTAAGAAATGGAGACTTTGAGAAAGGTTATGTAAATGGTGCAGGAACAAAATATCTAAATGGAGGTAATGTTGATTTTAGCCATGGGTTTACTTGGCCTTATGCTTATTCAGGAAATAATACACCGTGTATTTGGGGAGCTGCAAATCAAGCAGGTGTTGCTAGAAATCAAAGACACAAATGTGGTGTGGGTCCTTATATTGGATTTAAGTATTATGGTAACGCTAAGTTCAAAGATCATACACCAGGTAAAAATGGAAATGGTTTTGCTCTTATCCTTGATATGGTGGGTAAGCAAACAAAGACAGCATGGAAACAAACCACTAATATCTATGCAAATCAAAATTATTATTTTTCAGCATGGTTTGCGAAATATACTGCAGGAAATTGGGTAGGAAAATTAAGGTTTTATGCAAAGGGAAATAATACAGGTACAAGAGAATTAGTAGCTAGTGCAAATGTGAATGGAGGCTTGCTTCAATGGAAACAATTCAATGGTGTATGGGATTCTCGTAATAACACATCAGTTACTTTGGAGATCGTGTTTGTAGGAAGTGGTAACCCAAATTCAGATGACTTTGTAATTGATGATATCTCATTCATTAATGGTTGCCAGAATATTCAGAGCCTTACAAGTTATGGGGTAGAATTCGCAAAAGAAGAAGTTTCTTTATGTTATAATAATGGTTCTTATACCGCACAAGTCAAGAAAAATGATGGAACCAACCTTGGTTCTGGTGGAAAAGGAATTACATGGTTTAAAGGAGCAGGTAATACTCAAACTGAGGTAACTGCATTCGAAAATCAAGATTCCCCTAATATTACACAACCAGGTACTTATAGAGCTTGTATTATTGATTCAAAAAATGGAGGATGTACTGTAAATTCTACCATTGTGGTAACAGAAGACTTGGATGTTACACTTCCTAATACAGTTGAATTGTGTGATCCTGCACAAGTAACAATTGATACCAAAAGAGAAGAGAATGGTTTAGTACATACATGGACAGTACCTAATGGTGCTACAGCAAGTAGCAATAATAAGCAAGTAGTAAATGTTGGGGGAAATTATAAAGTTGATTTGAGCTTAGCCTCTAATGTAAATTGCCAAGCAAGTGCAACTACCAATGCAATCTCTAACTTACCAACAGTACCAACTAACTTGACATATTGTGAAGGAGGAGGAGAAAAAACAGTATTAAAACACCAAAACAAAAATTGGAAATGGTGTGAGGATGGTAATTGTCAAAATGTAATTGGTAAAGGAACAGCCGTTGATTATACAGTTCCTAATGGAACTTCGGGAGACCAAATAGTCTATATGCAAAGTGCTGTTACCTCAAATGCAGGAACTGTAGGTCCTAATGTTACTTCAAGTTATCCAACAGGGGCAGGAGCAGCAACAAATTTCACAGCTTATCAAGCAATTCAGTTAGCTTCTGTACAAGTGCAGTCTGTTGCTTGGGGAGGATCTTGTAATGGAGGAGGGAAGAGACCAAATGTTACGGTTTCAATTCCTCAATTAGGACTTTCGAAAGTAGTGAAATTAAATTGTGGTGCAAATGCCACACTTAATTTAGGGTTTGATATTCCTAAGGGAGGTCCTTATACATTGAGAATCACTAGTGGAAAAGCCCTTAATTTTGGTCCTACTTCTCGAAGGGAAATTAATGATGTCATTTTGTTGGCAGGAGGAAATACAGTATTTAAGAATTGGGTAATTAAAAAATCAGAAGCTTGTGCTCCTGTAGCAGTAACTTTAAAAGGAAAATCTTGTTGTAATAAACCAGCTGATGTAACAATTAATGAAGGAGCAACAGCAGAACTATGTACAGGAGATAATATTACATTAACAACTAATGCACAAGCTAATAAAGCTGATTATGTTTATGGATGGTATAAAGGCACCTATCCTGGAGGAACATTAGTTTCTAATGGAGGGGCTTCAGCAACTGGAGTAAATAAATTAGATCATACAGTAAACCATGGAGAAGGAACAGATACATATACCATTGTTGTAGCTGATAAAACAAATGCCTTGAATCCAAGTTGTCAATCAACTGCAACGATCTCAATTACAGATTTGAATGCTCCAACAGCATCAGATGCAGGAAGTGCTGAGATAATTTGTGCAGATAATACAACCTTGAGTGCAAATACAGTAGCAACAGGAGAAACAGGAGAATGGACAGTTGTGAGTGGTTCAGGTACTTTTACAGATGCCAATGACCCAACTACTACTGTTACTGGAATTGGTACAGGAGATAATGTTTATAAATGGACAATTACAAATAGTTGTGGAAGTGATGACAGTGATGTAACAATTACAAGGAGAACCCCAATTCTTGCTGGAACTTTATCTGCAGCTAGTGGAACAGCCACAACAATTTGTGCAAATACAGATAGCCATAATTTTGAAGTAACAGGTGCATCAGGAGATGGATTGTCTTATAGTTGGTCAATTGCTAATTCAGAAGTAAATATTAACGGAAACGGAGCTACTGTAGAATTGATCGTAGGAGATGTTACTGCAGGAAGTACTGATAAATTAGTAGTTGAGGTATCTGGTGATTGTCCAGGTAC
>JAAEPT010000129.1 GCA_024232295.1 Cytophagales bacterium | reverse complement strand
TTTTAATTCTCCTTTTTTTAAGTTGTACCATTTTTCTTCTTCACCCCTTCAAAATTCACCCCTAAACTAAAGCTAGAATTAATTCAAGTTTCATTCATTCCACTTCTTTCTAGTGTAATGACCTTATTTTGATAAGGTTTTTTTTAAGTTTTTAATGTATGATTTTTTATGTCAAAATCACTATTTCTTGTAATTATAATGACTTGAAAAAGAGCATTTTTATTGAAAACTTATTAACTTGAAGTTTTATGATTAAATCAAATACTATGAAAAAAATCTTTTACAGTTTTATCGTTATGTTTGCTTGCTTTACAGCTAATGCACAACATAACTTTTCTTCATGTGATAGCTCTTTTGCTAATTACTTTTATCGCTACTCAAATGAAATTATTCCAAGTGATACAGGAGATTATTACTTTAATGGTAGTGATAGTTTTGTGAATTTAGGAGATCTTGATGCTATCAACTCATTAACAGTGAGTGTTCTTGTTAGTCCATCAACAGATGTTAGTACAAATCAAACAATCTGGGAAAGTGGTGGAGCTGGTGATGGTTATTCAGAAGCTTATATTAGATTATCAGGGAATACAGTGACTACTGCACGATGGAATCAACCAATTTCTGCATCATATAATACAGAAGAAGATTGGTTTATGGTGACAGCAGTTTTTACTCCAACAAGTACAAAATTGTATATTAATGGACAATTAAAAGCTCAGAAAAGTCTTGTTGGTTCAACTTATGGTACCATTCGTACAGTAAATGGTGTTCATCAGTTGGGAAGATTTAGAACACCTGCATTATTAGCTGATAATCAACATTTCGAAGGAAGGTTGGATGAATTGTTTATTGCTCCACAAGCTCTTACTGATTCTCAAGTTGAGAACTTATTCTTTTCTTTTAGATATAATAACAAACAAAAGATAGTAAGTATTGATTCTTTAGTTTCTTTTAATGGAACAAGTGATTTTGTAGAATTAGATCCTTTGGAAAAAGGGTATAAGGTGGTATTAAGTGCAGAAGTTAAAAGAAATGGTAATGCTGCTAATAAACAGGTTATTTGGGATAATGGTGGAGCTGGTTCTGGACTTTCAGAGGCACTTGTTACATTGGAAGGTAATACTATAAAAGTTGCTCGTTGGAATCAAGCATTAACTTATGAATATGATTCTTTAGATTTTCTTTTTGATCTAAAAGTTATATTTGCTACTCATAAAACTGCTCTGTATGTGAATGGAGAACTTGTGGGTGAGAAAATGGGTGTATATCCAGAAATTAAAACAGTAAATGGAAAGCATCAAATTGGTAGATTCAGAACTCCTAATTTGGCAGCTGGAGATCAACGTTATTTCAATGGTACTATTCAAAACTTCAAGCTTTATTATGATCATGTTGTGACAGAGGATCAGGTATCTAAACGTTTGATAGCAGAAGATACACCATTGTGTGATCTTTCATTGCAATTTGATGGTGTTGATGATTTTATTGCATTAGCAAATTTAGCATCAACAGATTCTTTAGCAATTAATTTGTGGGCGAAACCAAATTCTTTTGCTGTAAATAAACAAGTTATTTGGGATAATGGTGGAGCTGGTTCTGGTTATACTGAAGCAATGATATCACTTGAAATGGATTCATTGATTGTATCAAGATGGAAAGATAGATCAGCTGTGTTTGTAGGTGACTTGGATGATTGGTTCATGGTGACAGCAGTTTTTACACCATCTGGATTCTCTATTTATCTAAATGGTGATTTTGTGTTGAGTAGATCTGGAACTTATCCTGCATTACGTACAGTAGATGGAAGACATCAGCTAGGAAAGTTTAGAACTCCTACTTCTAGTAGTTTTGATGAAAGATTCTTTGGTGGAGAACTGGCAGCTGTACAGATTAAAACTGCAAAAATTCCTTCTTCAATAGATATTCAGCAGGCTTATAATGATCAAAATTTAGTTATTACAAATGATGTGGCTGAACTAAATACAGTGATTAATGTATATCCTAACCCAACTTCAGGTAATATTTCTGTTAATAATTCGCAAGGAATGACTTATTTTATCATTGATGTTTTGGGTAATGAAATAACATCAGGTGAAATTAAATCTAATACAGAAGTTATTAATTTAGAGGCTCAGAAAGCTGGAATGTATTTATTGTCTGTGTATGATGATGAAGATTATTACAGTTTTAAAGTGATTAAAGAGTAAGATTTTTTAAATATTAGTAAAAAATGGATTGACTTTTATTAAGGTCAATCCATTTTTTATTATATCTTATTTTTCTATTTTATTGAATATTTCAAAGTGTTGAAATATAATTTCATTTTGGTCTATTGTACTAAAAATTGGAATTAATTTTTCTGATTTCATTGCTTTTTCAGATGCATTTTTTGCTGACTTCAAATCAATCCAATATCTAAAAACTTTCCAACATACCAAGCTGTTTTAAAATCTGTTTATCTTGCAGTAAACAAAGCAACTAAAAAATGAACAATACCCACTCATAATTGGAGCTTGATTTTAAATCAATTTTTAATAATATTTGAGAATAGGGTTAAACTCTGAAAATAAGAGTGTAATTTTACTTACACACTTTAATGGATAGTGTCTTAAAATTACAAATATCTATAAATCAATCCTTTATTTTTACTCTAATCCTTAGCTCACGTTATTTTAATAAATTGTGTTATCTGTTATTATCCATTCATTATCTAAACTAAAATTGAATGTTCTATAAACCTCATGGTTTAAATTAAAGGTACTAAGATTTATCTTTTTGAATATTCTTTTAATCTGCCTCTTACATCTTCTGATTTTAATTCTATCTTCTACATACAAAACTAGTCCATCACTTATTTTTGACTTTACATAGGGGCTAATCTCAATGTTTTTAAGTTTTCCATTTTTTCCAAAAGTCAGATAATAGCTATCACAACAAGTGTAATTTGCAAAGTCAAAAGTAGCTTGAAGACTATCAATTTTGAAGCTTAAATACTTGTAAACTGTATCTTTAATTGATTTTAGATATTCTCTTCTAGATTTGTCTTTGTTCCAAGCTGCTTCTTGGTCATCTGTCAGTATATATGTCATTCTATACCCACTTTGAGAATATGTGTTACCTTTTGGAAGCCGTGATCAAAAACTTTGATAAATACTATCCAAATTAAGTTCTTGACTCAATAAGTTATAATTTGAAAGAATCACCTCCTTAAATTCAACAGAATCTGGTTGACTCCAAGGGCAATGAAATGACTGTGTGAAATACTTTGTATCATCCTTTATTTCAAACTGTAGACTTCCACAATGTAGATACCATTTTTTCCAAGTTTCAATTAAGGTATCAGTTGGGATTGACATCTGACTAGATTTAATGATGTGATGGGCTAAAGAAGTTGCTTTTGAATTTTCAATTAGTACATTTTCAGTATACAGTTTTGTAGCTTTTGTTTGGTACTCATCTTCAATTTCTATTCGGTTATATTATTTAATTAAGTTGATGATTTTTCCCTCATAAGTTTGATTATCTTGACTGTATATATCAACTATTTGTCCACCTAATAAAAGTCGAAAATAAAAAGTGTAGTCTGATTTTTCAATATCAGTTAATGAGACTTCCAAACTATCTTGAACTGGAATGTTTATTGGGTATGAAATCAATCTTGTTTGTCCATAAATTGAACTGCAAATCAAGGTGATTAATATAAAAATTAGAGAGTTCTTCATTCTAACTTAATGTCAATAGATTGACTAAATTGTATTTTAATGAAATTTAAGTTTTGTTATGATTTATGTTACTAATATTATTCTGAATATAAAAAGATGGATAACAATATGAGAGAAATATTATTTTTAAACAAAAAAGCCCCTACAAATAAATGCAAGGGCTTTTGATATTGTGACTGAGTTATATGACTATTTGTATAGCACAGCTTTTACTTCAGTGATTAATTTTTCTACATTTGGTAATGCTGCATCAATTAGTGTAGGAGCATAAGGAAGAGGTACATCCTTACAGTTTACACGATGAACTGGTGCATCTAAGTAATCAAATGCATATTTAGAAACGTGGTAAGAAATTTCAGAAGACATTGCAGCAATTGGCCATGCTTCTTCTAAAATGACTAATCTGTTTGTTTTCTTTACAGAGTTTACGATTGTTTCGTAATCTAATGGACGAATTGTACGTAAATCAATTAACTCAGCATTGATACCTTCTTTTGTTAATTGAGCTACAGCTTCTTTCGCAATTTTTACAAATTTACCATAAGAAACGATTGTAACATCAGTACCTTCTTTTACAACATCAGCAACTCCTAATGGAATTAAGTATTCACCTTCAGGAACTTCACCTTTGTCTCCATACATTACTTCTGATTCCATGAAAATAACAGGGTCATTATCACGAATTGCAGACTTTAATAACCCTTTCGCATCAGCAGGATTTGAAGGAACTACTACTTTTAATCCAGGAGTGTTTGCGAACCAGCTATCAAAGTTTTGAGAGTGCTGAGAACTTAACATACCTGCATTACCTGTTGGTCCTCTAAATACAATTGGACAATTGTATTGACCACCAGACATAGATTTCATCTTTGCAGCACTGTTGATAATTTGATCAATAGCAACCAAAGAAAAGTTAAAAGTCATTAACTCAACAATAGGACGAAGCTCGTTCATACTTGCTCCAATACCAATACCACAGAATCCTAATTCAGCAATAGGGGTATCCAATACTCTCTTTGGTCCAAACTCGTCAAGCATACCAAGACTTACCTTGTAGGCTCCATTATATTCAGCTACTTCTTCACCCATAAGAAAGACGTTTTCATCACGTCTCATTTCTTCGTTCATGGCCTCACGAAGAGCTTCTCTAAATTGTATTTCTCTCATGATTGATTCTTTATTAGGATTATCCTTGTAAAAGTAATAAGAAGAAAGGGATTTTACAAAAAAAGCCTACTCAATATTGAGTAGGCTTTCTTGATATAATTTGCTTGCTAAAAAGGCTTATTTTACTGCTTGTTTGAATGCTTCAGTTTCTTTGAAAGAAGCGAATTCTAAGTCTTTGATTGCCTTTTCTTTTAAAGATGGATCTAACTTGATTGCTTGAGCTAATTTCAAAGCAACCATATCTGCTCTGTTTGTTCTTGCTCCTACAATCGCTAAACAATAGTGAGCCAAAGCATCTTCTTTATTTACATAAATAGCTCCTTCTAATGTTTGCTCAGCTTGAGAAAATTTCTTTTGTAATAAGTAAGTCAATCCTAAGTTGAATAAAGCATTATCAACATCACTACCAGCATTTGATAGATCACTAACAGCAGAAGCATAATTACCATAACGGATTTCTAATGCTCCTTTTCCTCCACTAATTGCTTTTACTAGCTCTGTATTGTTGCTTCCTAACTCAGAAGCTTTTGTGAATGCTTCAATAGCAGCTTCTCTATCTCCTAAGAACATTTTACAAACACCAATATGGTGAGATGCAATTGCAGTCTCTTGTTTTGTGTTTGCTTGCTCAAATTGAACTAAAGCTTTCTCAAATAATGGTTTTCTTTGCGTTTTAGGTGCCTTTAATGCTTTTTCTAAGATAACAGCTCCTAAGTTGTTATTTGCTTCCCACTTTTGACCTTGTTTTGTAGCCGCAGTATAAATTGCTTCTTTATCATCCAATGAAGGAGTTAAAGTTGCAGAGTACATCAATTCTTTAAAAGAAAGTGTATCAGCAGAGATTGTTCCTTTTGCAATACTATTTGCTAAGATGCTAATTTCAGCATCAGTTTTCTTAGGCTTTACACTCCAAATCTCAGTTTTTGAAGTACGTAAAGAAGGATAGATCTCTGAAGTTAACGTTTTATAACAAGGAAGTTTAGCTAATTGCTTTTCTTGTTCCACAAAATCTCCACTACCAGAAATGATAGAGTTGATTTGTGTTTTATCTTCACTGCTTAAATTTTCATTAGCTTCTACTGCTTTTTTGAAAGCATCCCAGTTTTGGAAGATTGCTTTTACTTCAAATTTAATGCTATCAGCTAATCCTTTGTAATCATACAATTTCATTTTCTTAGAATAGAAATTTTTGATTACTTCAGCACGTTTTTCAGCTAACTTTGAGTTGATACTCTCTAATCCTTCAGGAGAGTGAGAACCAATAATTGTAACTGTTTTTGTTTTATTTTTAGAAGCAATGAATGCTACTAATTCTTTACCATCTGCTCCCTCAATTTCTGAGTTCTTTAAAGTATGTCTTCCTTTGTCAAAGTTGAACTTAACACGTGTAGGAATTAATTCTTCTGAATTATCGTATCCATGCTCAGCATAAAATACTTCATAAGAATTTTTAGCCAAACGAGAAGTTGTAATCAAACCTTGTGTAACAACATACTTAGGAGTTTCTTTGAATTTTGTTTTTTCTAAGTTAGAAGCAATACCAATCAAAGACAATTCTCCTTCATCCATTTCTGGAGTAGAATAATAGAAACTAAATCTACGCTCTAGACTTGGCTCTTCTACATCTTGGTTAGGGAATTCAGTTTCTGTAAATTGTACATGATCAAAATCAGTTGTATCACCGTAGTCATAAGATGCTTTTAGTGTATACAATCTGTTTTTCTTCAACATTTTTGTTGGTAATTTCGCACTTAATGTGAAGATTACAGAATCACCATGCAGTTCTAGTGGAGATGGAGTGGCTTTTAGTTCTTGTTCCTCGGCCATTTTTACCATCTGACTCATATTGTTACAACCAGATAAAGCAACTAATCCTGCTGCTGTAGCAGAGATTACAATTTTTTTATTTAAGCCCATTGTCTAATTTTTAGTCAAGCGTAATTAATGTCTATTTGGCGAATTTATTTGTTTGATGTGATTATTACAATAAAGTTTTAACTTTTTTTAAGAAAAACGAAACTTTTTTGTTTTTTGTGGGTATCGGTTATTTTTTTGACTCAAAAATATCCTTAAATATTCGTTTTTCAGATAGAAAGTGCTGAAAAACAATTGATTTTTGAGAAATTTCTGGATGTGTCTCCTGTGGTTTGGCTGTATTATTTTTTCGTTTGGAACTCCACTTTTTCAAATATCGATATAAATTCATGTGTGACATGAACACAGCCCAAGAGTCTTTAGGAAATCCTTTGAGTAGAAAGAAAACAGCAGATATACCATCTAATACCATCCTAAAAAATACTGTTGAGATGAGTTTTGATGAATGAGTGTTTTTGATTAATAAAACTAATCCATTACGATAATTAAGAAACGTTTTGTGAGGATTACTTTTATGTAGTGTTCCTCCTCCTAAATGAAAAACTTCACTCGCTCCTACATAATAAATTTCTTTGCCAGTATTTTTAATTCTCCAACAAAGATCTATTTCTTCCATGTGGGCAAAAAAATCTTCTTCAAAACCTCCTAGTTCATGAAATATTTCTGAACGAATAAATAAACAGGCTCCTGTTGCCCAAAAAATAGGAATGGTCTCATTGTATTGTCCGGTATCTTTTTCAACTTCTTCAAAAATTCGTCCTCTACAAAATGGATAACCTAAATAATCAATAAAGCCACCTGCAGCTCCAGCATGTTCAAAGTATTCCTTATTTTCATAAGCTTTGATTTTAGGTTGACATGCAGCATTATTTTGATTGTTTTCTAATAATTGATGTAAAGGAGAAAGCCAATTTTGGGTAACTTCTACATCAGAATTTAGAATCACATAGTATTTGGAATCTACTTGTTGTAAAGCTCGATTATAACCTCCACAAAAGCCGAAGTTTTCTGATAGTTTAATGATTTCTACAGAGGGAAAGCTATTGGTCAAAAAATGAATGGAATCATCAGTAGAGCCATTGTCTGCAACAATAATTCTAGCATCTTCGCTATGTTTTATAACACTTGGAAGAAATTCCTCCAAGTGTTTTTTTCCATTCCAATTTAGAATGACAATTGCAATATCTTTCATGTAGTTTTTTTTTAGAATCCAAAGTTCATTCCAGGGATGTTTGGAATTAATCCGTTTGTACTCTCTCTTAATTTTTCTTTGATTTGAACTTCAATTTGTTCCATGGCTTTGTTTGTAGCAGCAATTACTAAGTCTTGTACCATTTCTTGATCTTCTTTTTTAAGAAGAGCAGGATCAATTTCTAAGTCAATAAGCTGTCTGTGTCCATTTACAGTTACTTTGACCATTCCTGCTCCAGATTCTGCTGATGTTGTCTCATTCACCAACTCTGCTTGTGCCTTTTGTAAATTTGCTTGGGCTTCTTGCACTTTGCCCATAATGTTGTTCATATCAAACATAAGCGTATTATTTTAAGGGACAATTGTGATTGTTCCCTGTTTTTGAATCTTTTGATTTTCTTCGTCCAAAATTTCAGCAAAATACACATAAACTCCTATGGGAGCTAATTTTTGCTTGTATTTTCCATCCCATCCTTCATCTGTTCCTTGATAGATGAGGGTGCCTTCTTGATTATAAATAGTAATTGTATAGGTTTGGATAAAACTTCCAATTGGACGAAATACATCATTTTCCCCATTATTGTTAGGAGAGAAGGCTGTCGGAAAATAAACACGACTATTCTGTCTATGTTTTACTAAATTAGAATAACTAAACTCTTGATCATTAACATCAACAGCTATTTGATAAAAGTACTCTTGGGAATCGATCCACTCATTATCTAAAAATGATGTTTCTGTGCTTAATTCATTACTTTTTAAAATACTTCCTTCTTCGTCCAACCAATAAAGTGTGTAGTTGATATTTTCTGTTCCGATGTAAGGATTCCAAATAAGTTCAATCCCTTCTGAAGTAACACTTTTAGTTAGCAGACTAGGACATGTTTGAGAACTTGTATCTGATAAGTTTCCACAAATATCTGTGTAAGAAATCTTGTAGCAAGAAATTGTATTAGTGATATTATTATCAAGAAATTGACTTTTATCTTCTGTTGTTAAAATAGACTCTTGTTGATGAATTCGAATTGTTTCTGCTGTTTTGAGTGTATCCCAAGAAACTAAAATTGAGTTATCTTGATAAGTTGAAATTAAATTTGTGACTTGAGGAGGAGTATCTGTGGAAATTGCTTGCAGTGAAGTTGAATTTGATATACTATAAAAACCAGTAGTAAGTATGGTTCTAATTTCATAATTGTAGTTTGTGCCACAACTAATTTCTGTATCAACAAAAGAGGTTGTATTGGTTTCTGCTAGTTTTTCTCCATCACGATAAACCTCATAATTGATTAAGTTTTTACTTTGAGGATAATCATCCCATGTTAATTTTATTTCATTATTAATACTTTCACTTTCCAAAGAAAACGCACAAATCGAATCACTGATGTCTTGATTACCACAAACATCATAGCCTGAAAAGTAAACACATTCTCTACTATCAATTGGGGTAATGTGTGTAAAGCTACCATCCAAAGAAAAAGAATCTATGCTGGAAGCATAAGATAAATAAGATACTCCAAATAGCTCTGTTTCTAACGTTTGATTATCATTGTTTTTTGCAAAAAGAATGGTAGGAGCAATCAATTTTGTGATGGGTAAAACCTCTTTACTTACACTATTATCACAAATTACTTCTTCATAATTCCCCCTTACTGTTATGGTTTTAATTAAAGTATCTGAATAAGTATGGGTATGGCTTGAATTTCCTTCAATGGTCACATTTTCAGAACCATCACCAAAATCAATAATATACTCATCATAGTAATTCTCTGTAATTTCTACTGTGACTTTTCTTCCTTCACAGCTATATGTTTCAAAAGCAGGAGTGGGGTTATCTACTACTCGAATGTATTGTGTTTTTGTAAAAGTTTCTATAGTAGTTGTTCCTACTAACTGATGAATATCATAGATACCAGCTTCTGTATAAGTAAAGAAAGTATCTTGTATTGCCTTTGACAAATCATTTGCTTCACCATCAAAAATATAAATTGGATTTTTGCTTTCTCCACAATTTGTAAGGCGAACAGTAAAAGGAGCACAACCTACTGTTTCTATTGCTTCAAAACATTGTTTTTGTTGTGCTTGTATTGACCAAGAAAGTAATAGTAGGATACTGAAAAATAATACTCTCATGATGTGTTGGGGAAAAGAAACAGCCCATACCATAATGTTATGAGCTGTATTTATTTTAGTTAGATAATTTTTCGATGATTTGCTCAACTGTTAGAGAATGTTGCTCACCTAAGTTCATATCCTTTAAGGTAAGTTGTCCAGATTCTATTTCATTTGAACCAACCATAATGACAAACGGAATATTTTTCTTATTCGCATAAGTCATTTGTTTTTTCATTTTAGCACTTGTTGGATACAGTTCACTTTTGATTCCTGCATTTCTCAATTTACTTAATACAGATAAACAATATTTTTCACTTTCCTTATCAAAATTTACAAACATTACTTCTGTAGTGATGTTTTGATTCTCTGGGAAAAGATTCAATTCTTCTAATACATCATAGATTCTATCTACACCAAAAGAAAAACCAACACCTGACACACCTTCTAATCCAAATACACCAGTAAGGTTGTCATAACGACCACCACCACTGATACTACCAATACTTACATTATTTACCTTTACCTCAAAGATAGCTCCTGTATAATAAGATAAACCTCTTGCTAGTGTAAAGTCAAAATCTAAGTGATGATCTTCTAATCCAAAATTGGCTACATAATCAAAAACTTCTTCTAATTCTTCAATTCCTTTGAGACCAATTTCAGAATCAGCTAATAAAGTTTTCATGGTTTCCATACGTTCAGCATTTCCACCTTCTGGACTTAATAAAGGACGTAGTTTTTCTAACGAATCTTCTGGAAACTCTTTTCCTCTTAATTCTCCTAATACCTTATCAACTCCGATTTTGTCTAACTTATCAACTGCAACAAATAAATCTGTTTCTTTTCCTTCTGGGGTATTGATTACCTCCCCAATTCCAGATAAGATTTTACGATTATTGATTTTGATGGCAAAGTCAGAAATGTTTAAATTTCCTAATACCTCATTAATCATCAACACAATTTCAGATTCACAAAGTAAAGAATCTGTACCTACTACATCAGCATCACATTGATAGAATTCTCTATATCTTCCTTTTTGAGGTTTGTCAGCTCTCCAAACAGGTTGGATTTGAAAGCGTTTGAAAGGGAAAGCAATTTCACTATGATTCATCACAACATGACGGGCAAAAGGAACTGTTAAATCATAACGTAATCCTTTGTCAGAAATTAATTTCAAAAGATGCTTTTCTCCTTGGTCCAAATCTTCTTGACTAACTCTTTGTTTGTTATTTCTCTCACCATGAGTAAGATAATCACCAGAGTTTAAGATTTTGAATAATAATTGATCTCCTTCATCACCATACTTTCCAGTTAATGTAGAAAGATTTTCCATAGAAGGAGTTTCCAAAGGCATAAAACCAAACTTTTGAAAAGTAGTTTTAATTGTGTCAAAGATGTAATTTCTTTTGACCATTTGTACAGGACCAAAATCTCTTGTTCCCTTAGGTACTGATGGTTTTTTTTGTTTCATGTGTGTTACTCAATCCTAATGATAATCAGCAAAAATACAGCATTTTTATTCTCTATAAAGAATAATCATTATTGTTTTTTCAAAACAACTACTTCACTATAAGTCTCTACTAGTTTCCTAAGTTCTTTGTTCCAAGTATCAAAATCCTGTGGAGAAAGCAAAAGATGTGTGCTTTCTATTGCCAAGTTTAGTTCGATTTTTCCTTCTTTTTGAGTATATGTGCTTTTGTAGTTCATAAGTTTATTTTTGCCTTCATTGTCTTTGGGCAGATAATCTACTGTATAACCCTTCGGTATTTCTAAATTAACATTGAAAACATAACCTTGTTGATAGCTTCTTTGAATAGGTAATTTCCTATCTTTTTTAATGAATTTTTTCTTGAAAGGTTTATCCAAGTTCAGATTAATGTATAATTCATCACCATTTTGACGAACATAATTTTCCAATTCAAAATCATAATTAACCAAATAAGGCAAGTCTCGATCTTGAATATTTTTATCATTCAATTGCTTGATTTCAAATGTATTATTCCCTTTACTTAAATATGAAATAAAAAAATCCTTTTTCTCCTGATTGCTTTCTCCATTTAGGCGGTGAACTAAAGCTGTCTTTTTGTAACCCGTAAATGCTGCTTTTCCTATACCAACAACTTTATTGTCAATAATCTGTATTTCTAAATTGTCTTCATAAAGTGTTCTATTAGCAGGCATCACAGGTACTTTTGATACAATAAAACTATCTTTTGCAACACCGATAAGAGCTTCTTGTCCTTGAATGAAATGAGTAGGAAGAGAGGCACTATAATATTGACCAGTGGCATCCAAAAAATGATGTTTTCCTAGAGAATCAATATAAGTTGCAATCATGTGATTATCCACAGCAGGAGTAGGTAAATCATAAGTATAGGGAATATCATCTGACCCAATCCATGTATGAAAACAAGGAATATTTGCCATCTGTAACATCCTAGAAGTTAGATTTGCCATGTCTTTGCAATCACCATATCGCTTTTCACAAACATCCACAGCATTACGAGGAATAAATCCACCCATTCCTTCTTCAAAAGCGACATACTTAATATTATTTTGAACCCAGTAGAAAACAGCTTTCACTTTTTCCATTTCTGTTGTTTTGTCTTGAACCAATGAGTCTGTGATTGCTTGTAATTGTTTGGTATCTTTTTTTGGCATTTGTTCTAATAGATCAGCATACCAAGCATACAAATCACCTACATCTCTAAGCAAGTTAACAGTTTCTCCTTCTTTATTTTTAAAGCTTTTTATATAAGGTATGATGTGTTTTAGATAATAACGAGGATTGGGAGCACTTGCTTCATAGGGTGCAGCAGGAATGCTTGATTGTGTCCATTCATAAGTAATCCATTCTTTATCTTCTGTTTTATTTAATGTAATATCTTTTTTTTCAAGATTGAAGTATTGAAAAGCAATATCTACTGCTGGATTGACTTTGATTGTGAATTTTGTTTCAAGTGTTGGAACAAAGTCACCTACAAAAAAAGAGTTGAGGAAGCGAGGATTTTTTTCATGCTGTTTATAAGCAATCACTGTTTTTGCACCCTCTGCAGGCTCTGGAAAGTAGAAGGATAATTCTTTGGTATCATCATGAAAAATCATATCATCCAATATGTCCTTGTTCTGAAACTTTTTCACTTTTATTTTTTTGTACTTTCCTTTTTTATTCATTGCTAAAGTATATGCCTTGATTTCTTCAATACTTGAAAAAGAATTGTATTGAATCGTTTTTTTCTTCAATCCTCCAGTGTATTTCAGCAACATTCTTTCTTCATAAATATCATCATAGATAACAAGTCCAGTTTCATCCACATCAATTGTAATAGTGTGATTGTTGTTTAAAGTGATTTCGTTGCTATTTGGATACTTTTCTTTGAGTTTTGCTAGTAAGCTTTGTTGAGCAAAAGCTGTTGAGCTAACAAGAAATAAAGCAGTTAGATAAAATAATATTCTTTTCATGCTGTGATTGATATAAAATTTTATGATAATCAAAGTTAGTAAAAAAAGTTTTGGCAGACTATTTGTAAATAGCCGTTTTGATTTTTAATAAACAAAAATATATGAAGATAATTGTACCTATTTTATGCGTTTTAGTCTTGGCTTCTTGTCAAAAACCTAAAACATATTCATTGAATTACATACAGTAGCTTCTTATTCAGATTCAGAACGCCCAGTAAAGAGAATTATTGAAAATGAAGGTTCAGTAGAAGAGAAACAAGAAAAAGAGTATCATACCTCTTCTATGGCAACTTCATCTTTCAATCCTGATCCTCCTCCAGAGAAAGAAAAAGTAGTAGAGGAAGAGTCTGGAGTAGAGCCAGAACCACAATCAGACCCTGAACAAAATAACAACAATGGAAAGGAGGGAAAAGATAGAAGAAAGGTAGGAAGTACAAATAATAATAATAACATCACAAGTACTACAACTTCTGCTTCTAGTACATCCAGTTCAAATTCTGTAGACAATGGAGATGTGAGTTATGCGTGTGGTTTTCTTATTGGTTTATTAATTGGCTTGTATTATGTATTTATACATCCAGAAGATTAGATTTAAAAAAGAAATATATGAAAGTAATTGTACCTATTTTATTTGCTTTGGTCTTGATTTCTTGTCAAAAGCCCAAAGTATATTCATTTAAGGCTCTATATACAAAGAGTTCTTACTTAAAATCAGAAAATAGCTCAGCGAAACAAATCATTAAAGATGAATATGTGTCGGAAAAAATATGTAGTAAACAATACTATAAATTGACAAAAAATGATACAGCTTCTTTTGTTGAAAACCCTTATATACCTGTTCAGTCTTTTACAACTAACTTTGATCTTCCAAAAGAGGGGAAGCTAACAGGTGATGAAGTACCAGAACCGCAATCATATCCTGAATCAAATAATAACAAAAAAGGACGTGATAACAATAAACAGAGTAATACTTATAATAATAGTAATACAAATAATAATTTATCTAATGGACATCAATCAAACTCATCATTTGATGATACTACTAATACATTCTTAGCTGTTGTTTTTATAATTGTATTGGCTTTTTATTACATTTTTATTGCTCCACCAAGTGAGGAGGAAGAAGAGGAGGAAGAAGGTTATTGATTTTCTATTTTTAATATAGTTCAATAATACCTTCTTCTGATGCTTTTTTGAGTAAACCTAAGACAGATGATACTTCAAATTTCTTAAATAGATTCTTTTTGTGGTATTTTACTGTCTCTACACTGATGAATAATTTGTTTGAGATTTCTTGATTTGTGTATTCTTGTGCAATATAACTCAAGACTTCTTTTTCTCTTACACTAAGGGGAGTTTCCAAGATCTCTTGTATTTTGTTTCTTAATTTCTCCATATCTTGATCCTTGCCCTCTAAAAACATCTCCCATCTCATTTTTGTAGAAGTATCAAAGTTGGAGATATCATTCAAAAAAGAATAGTTAGTAGTTAACTGATCTTTATCATTTTTTTCATACAAACCTGTATGTCTCATCACTTTTATATACGATCCATTTGCCTTCCTCATTCGATAACTAATGCGAAGTTGCATTCCTTCTTTAGGTATAGGATTGTTTATGCAGTAATGTACTGTTTCTTTAATAACCAGTGCTATTTTGGCTTGGTCTTCTGGATGTATAAGATTGTGACTTATATCTAATAATGATAATTCTTGACTATTGTATCCCAACAGTTTTTCAAAACCTTTTGCAAAATCAAGTTTCTTTGTCAACCAATTTACTGTATAAAATGCCTGTTTTTCTAAAAGTATTATGGAATCATAGTTTTCCCATTTCTTGAATAAAATATGATTACTTTTTATGGAATTAGATAGGGCTTCTATTTCTTTTTCAAATTCATCATTTGTCATAATTTTATTCCTTACAATCTTTCAATTTCTTCCAAGATATTTTGTCTTGCCACTTTTTCATACTTTTCTTGAAAGAGTGGTAAGCGATAAATTTCACTACTATTAAGAAAGGATTTTAGTACTTTTTTTCTTCCTATTTTATAAAGTAAGGAAGGAATATGTTTCCATTCTTCTCTGATTTGTTGGGTGTATTGTTGATAGTTTTCTAAGTCACTTCCCAAAATTGCCAAATCCATATCCAAGAATGCTTTTGTGTCAAAGTCTTCATTTTCTTTTCTGATATGATGCTCAGCTGTATGTAGAATAATTGCAAATACTCTGTCAGTATTGGGAAACTGAATCTTTTGAAGGAATTGTTCTGCATATTTAGCACTTTTTACTTCATTATTTTTCTGCTTTGTACTATAAATTACATCATGAAAAATAAGTGTATAGAAGAATACTGGGTAATTATTAATTTGGTCTTTAATACTTTGTGTATGTTGGTAAAGGGCTAAGATATGATGAATGTTATGATAAGCTCTATGTTCTTCATTATATAAGGCTATGATATTAAACCATTCATTTTTCAAGAAGTCAATATCATCAGTATATTGTTTCCCTACTTCAAACCATTCTTTTTCTAATCGATTTATTTTCATGAACAAAAATTATCTTTAAGGCTGTTTTTTAAGCTTTTTTTGTCTTGTTTGTAAAGCCAAGTTTTGGGTGAACTTAAACAAACAACAGGAGCTTTTTTACATTGATTTAAGCATTTTGATTCTTTTACAAAAACACATTCTTCTAGCTCCTTTTTCTTGACGAATTTTTGAGCAGACTTTATCAAATCTTTACTTCCCTTTTTTTTGCATTTACCTGCTTTGCAAATAAGTATGTATCCCTTCTTCTCTTTCATAATAGAATATACGAGTCAATTTATTCATGTTATCTGAATTATGAAAATTATTTCTTTCGCTTTCTCCAAAATTAATTATTACTTTAGCGAAAATAAAAAGACGTGTTTTTTGCATGAGAAAGCGATTATTGAGAGATGGTGCAAACGAATTGGAATATGAAATTCGTGATATTGTCAAGAAAGCAGATTTAGTAGAACAGGCAGGGCAACGCATTTATTGGGAAAACATTGGTGATCCTATTCAGAAAAATGCGAAGATTCCTGTTTGGATGAAGGAAGTCATTACAGACTTGGTGCAAGATGATACTACTTATGGTTATTGTCATTCTAAAGGGGAACTTACTACTCGTGAGTTCTTAGCAGAAAAGACAAATGCTTTGGGTGGAGTGCAAATTAGTGCCAATGATATTTTGTTTTTCAATGGATTAGGAGATGCAATTAGTAAAGTATATCAATACTTAACAGCAACATCTCGTGTTATTGGTCCTTCTCCAGCTTATTCTACTCATTCCTCAGCAGAAGCCGCCCATGCAAACACAGAACCTCTAACATATCGTCTTGACCCAAATAACTCTTGGTATCCAGATTTGGAACAGATGTATTTGAATGTAAAGTACAATCCAAATATTGTAGGAATCTTGATTATTAATCCAGATAATCCAACAGGTATGGTCTATCCAAGAGAGGTTTTAGAGAAGATCGTAGCTATTGCCAAAGAGTTTAATTTATTCATTATTAGTGATGAGATTTATAGTAATATCACTTATAATGGAGCTGAAGCTCTTCCTTTGGCTGAGTTTATTGGAGATGTTCCAGGTATTGCAATGAAAGGAATTTCTAAAGAATTACCTTGGCCAGGTGCTCGTTGTGGTTGGATGGAGTTCTATAACCGCGATAAAGATGCTCAATTCAATGATTTGTGCAATACATTGGATAATGCCAAAATGATTGAGGTTTGTTCTACTACATTACCTCAAAAAGCCATTCCTAAATTATTAGGGCATGAAGCATTTGGTACTTATCGCAAAGATTTGAATGAGGATATTGGACAAAGAAGTAGAATTATTACTGAGATTCTTCAAGATATTCCTTACTTAACATTCAATGAAACGTTTGGGGCTTTCTACAATACCATTGTATTTAAGGAAGGAGCTTTGAAAGAAGGACAATATCTTAAAGTAGATAAGCCAGAAGTTCAGCAATTATTGGATGAATGGATTCAACCAGGAATGTCATTAGATAAGCAATTTGTGTATTATTTATTGGCTACTCAAGGAGTTTGTGTGGTTCCATTATCATCTTTCCACTCTGAGCTGAAAGGGTTTAGAGTAACATTATTAGAAGAAAATAAAGAATTGTTAGCAACTACTTTTACAAAAATCAAAAATGCTGTAATTGAATTTTGTGAGAGTGTATAAAAGCAACCTTCTTTGAAGGGAATAATATGAAAGAGTCACCTTAAATCAATTGATTAAGGTGACTTTTTTGTTTAATTTTGAATTTGCTATGGTAAAGAAGGAAGTCATTGATAAGGTTTTTGAAGCAGCCGATATTGTAGAGGTTGTGAGTGATTTTGTACAGTTGCGTAGAGCTGGACAAAATTTAAAAGGATTGAGTCCTTTCACGACTGAGAAGACACCTTCTTTTGTAGTAAGCCCTGCCAAAGGAATTTTTAAATGTTTTAGCTCTGGAAAAGGAGGGAATGCCATCACTTTTATTATGGAGGTTGAAGGCATTAGTTACATTGAGGCAATTAAGTTTTTGGCAGGAAAATATGGGATTGCTGTTGAAGAAGAGGAGCAAATGTCTCCTGAAGAACTACAGCAACAAACAGAGCGAGATAGTATTTTTATCGTTCTTAACTTTGCCAAAAATCATTTCAAGAAAAACTTGCATGAAAATCAGCAAGGTAAAATGATAGGACTTTCTTATTTCAAAGAAAGAGGTTTTACTGATGAAATCATCAAATCATTTGACTTGGGGTATAGTTTAGATGCTTGGGATGATTTAAAAAATGCTGCTGAGGCAAAAAAATATAAATTAGATTACCTAGAAAAAGCAGGACTCATCACTGTTAAAGAGGGTGGTAAAGTTTATGATCGTTTTCGTGCAAGGGTAATGTTTCCGATTCACAATCTTACAGGAAAGGTGATTGCCTTTGGTGCAAGAACATTATCTAATGAGAAAAACCAACCCAAATATTTAAATTCTCCCGAAACAGAAGTTTACCATAAGAGTAATATTCTTTATGGTATCTTTCAAGCAAAGAACGAAATTCGAAAAGAAGAAAGTTGTTTTTTGGTAGAGGGTTATACAGATGTCATTTCATTGCATCAGGCAGGAATCAAAAATGTAGTGGCTTCTTCAGGTACAGCCCTTACAGTAGAACAAATTCGTTTGATTTCTCGCTATACTAAGAACATTACAGTACTATATGATGGAGATAAGGCAGGAATTAAAGCTTCTATGCGAGGAATTGATCTTATTCTTCAAGAAGGCTTAAATGTAAGTGCTGTTAGTTTTCCAGAAGGAGAAGACCCAGATTCTTATGTTCAGAAAATAGGTGGAGATGCTTTTAAGAGACATATTCAAGAGAACCAAAAAGACTTTTTGAGTTTTAAGACTGAATTGTTTTTGGAAGGAACAGAAAATGACCCTATCCTAAGAGCTGAGGTTTCCAAACAGATTTTGGAATCAATTGCCAAAATTCCAGATGGTATTAAGAGAACTATTTTTTTACAACAAAGTAGTCAATTACTAAATATCAACTATGATATTTTGGTGCAGGAATATGAGAAAATCTTTCATAGAACAAGAAATGAACTTGAAAGACAAACTACTAGACAATTAAGTCTACAACAAAATAAAACACCCAATACAACAACTACACAATCTCAACCAAATCAAGATAAAGATTTTAAGCAGCTAATTTTCCAAGAAGAAGAAATTGTACGTTTATTATTAAACTATGGTGATATTGAAATTGATGAAGGTGTTTATTTTGCAATGTATGTTTTGAAAGAGATAGAAGAAATTAACTTTGAGGATGAAACTTGTTCGGAAATTGTTAAAGCTTTTCAAGAAGCTTATGGTGATGGAATATTATTATCAGCAAATGATTTGCTCAAAGAAAATAATAAAAGACTACAAAGTTTTATTGCCAAGTCACTGATGGAACGTCATGAAATTAGTAAGAACTGGAGAGAGAAACATGAAATTGTAGTGATGAATGAACAAGAAGCTTTAGGGAAAATAGCTTATAAAGTTATTCTGCGACTCAAGTGGAGAAATGCCCGTTATCAATTGAAGAAAATTCAAAAGGCATTAGCAAGCACACAAGAGATAGAGGAGATTACTAATTTGCAACAACAGTTTATTAAACATAAACAAATTGAAATGCAAATTAGTAAACTACTGGGAAATGTAATCGCTTAGGGATAATGGAGGCAAAGATTGAAAGAAAAGGAAGAGGAAGATTTTCCAGAATACCTCAACGATTAGAAAAACTAGTAGGAGCCATTATTTTACTTGTATTAAGTATTGTAATTGGAACTTCAGGTTTTGTATTGGTAGAAGGTTACAGTCTTAGAGAAGCTTTTTATATGACTGTGATGACAATTTCTACGGTAGGTTTTGGAGAAGTTCGTCCTTTGTCATCATCAGGGCAAGTATTTACTTCATTTTATATACTATTTAATTTAAGTATATTTGCTTACTTTTTATCGGTAGTTTCAACCTATTTATTTGAAGGAGAATTAAGAGAAATTTTTGATGGATATATGAGTGGTCGTTCAATTTCAAAATTAGAAAATCATGTGATTGTATGTGGTTATGGGCGTAATGGTTTTCGTGCTTGTGAAGAACTTCGAAAAGATGGAGTAGATTTTGTGGTAATTGATTCTTCAGAAGAAGTGTTTAATAAACGCTATGATGATGAGACAAACACCTTTTACTTAATAGGAGATGCAAGTGATGAAAAACTATTAGAACGAGCAAATGTGGCTAAGGCTAAAGCATTAATTGCCTCTATGCCTGATGATGCTGTGAATGTTTTTGTAACTTTGACAGCAAAGGAGCTTAATCCAGATATTAAAATTGTGGCTCGTGCTTCTCGTGCTTCTTCAGAGCAAAAGCTATTAAGAGCAGGAGCAGAACATGTTGTAATGCCTGATGTAATGGGTGGACAACACATGGCAACATTGGTACAAAAACCTCATGTCATTGCTTTTATGGATATGATTAATGGAGTAGATGAAACAGTCGAATTACAATTGGAAGAGTTTACTTATGAGGAGTTGGCAGACGAATATCAAGGTAAGAGTTTTGCAGATATGCAAATTCGAACACACCTTGGAGTAAGTGTTTTAGGGTATAGAAAAGGAGGGAAAGAATTTGTGTTACATCCTACATCTGGTACAGTATTACAGCCTGATGATATTCTAATTTTGTTGGGAGTACCAGAACAATTAACTAAGTTTAGAGAGAATTATTTAAAGAAATAAATTTTGAGAATATTACAATTATGTTTTCGTGTTCCATATCCTCCTCATGATGGTGGAGCAATTGCTATGTACAATATGGCAAAGGGCTTTCATGAACATGGATGTGAACTTACAATGTTGAGCTTTAACACTGTAAAACATTATGTAGATCCAGAAACATTACCAACTGATTTTAAAAAATTAGGCGATTTTTATACTGTACCTTTGGATGCCTCAGTACGTCCTTTAGATGCTTTTTTGAATCTTTTTTCAAAGGAATCTTATAATATTTCTCGTTTTGATATTGATGATTTTCATCAAAAGTTAAAGGAGTTACTACAAAAAAATGAGTATGATATCATTCATTTTGAAGGTTTATTTGTCTCTATGTATGTAGATACTGCTCGTAAATATGCTCCTAAAAGTAAATTAGTTCTAAGACAACACAATGTTGAACATTTGATTTGGGCTCGTTTGGCAGATGATTCTCGCTTTCCAAAGAAGCAATATTTAAATTTGTTAACTAAACGATTGAAGGAATATGAATTAGCTACTTTACCAAAATTTGATGCAATTGTTCCCATTACTGACATTGATGAAAAGCATTTCAAAGATTGGGGGGTTTCAGAAAGTTTTGTTTCTTCTACTGGAGTAGATACTAATTTATTCAAACCTGATTTTTCTCAAAATGAACCTCTAACAGTTTATCATTTAGGTTCATTAAATTGGCTCCCCAATCAAAAGGCAGTTACTTGGTTTGTAGAGGAAGTTTGGGAAGAGGTATTGAAAGAGGTGCCTAATGCTCAGTTTTTTATTGCAGGTAAAGATATTCCTGAATGGGTTTATGAATATAATCAAATACCGAATGTGAAAGTTATAGGAGAGGTTCCATCTGCTATTGATTTTATGAACAGCAAGAGTATTATGGTAGTGCCCTTAAAGTCTGGAAGTGGGATGCGTATCAAGATTGTAGAAGGAATGTCATTAGGTAAACCAATTATTACAACATCTATCGGAGCTGAAGGAATAAAATGTACTCACAAAAAAAATATATTAATTGCTGATACTCAACAAGAATTTGTAAGAGAATTGGTAACTTTGCTAAATGATAGAGCAAAGCAAGAGAAGATAGGAACAGAAGCAAATTTCCTTATTCAAGACTGCTATAGTAATACTGCAAAAACCGCAGAATTATTAGCTTATTATCAAAAACTAATAGAAAAGTAGAATGGTTCTTTTGCTAAATATAGTATTTTGGATAGCAGTACTGGGTTTGTTTCAAACTTATGTGTTCTTTCCTATTATTTTGTCAATTCTCGCTAAGGGTAAAAAACAAAATGAAGAAATTTATGCTTTAAATAATATTAATGACTTACCTAAAGTATCAATTTTATTAGCTGCTTACAATGAAGAATTAGTAATTGAAGAAAAGATAAAAAGTACTTTTGATACCTCATATCCACTTGATAAAATAGAATTTTGGATTGGTTCTGATGCTTCTTCTGATAGAACAGAAGAAATTATTAAAGAATATCAACAAAAATACCCTCAACTGAAACTAAATGTGTTTGAGGGAAGAACAGGTAAAATAGGAATTATAAATAAGTTAGCTGAATTTGCTAAAGGAGAAGTATTCATTATGACTGATGCAAATGTTTTCTTTGATAAAGAAACTATTTATCAGTTGGTAAAACATTATAAGAATGAAGAAATTCACTTGGTAGGTGGAAATATTCTCAATCAAGCTCTCAAAAAAGATGGTATTTCTCACCAAGAGAAAACATACTTGCAAAGAGAAAATATTATGAAGTACCAAGAAGGTATATTATGGGGAAGTATGATGGGTGCATTTGGAGGTGTGTATTCTATGCGTTCAGCTTCTTTTGTTACAGTACCAAAAGGTTTTATTGTAGATGATTTCTTCTTAACATTTGTGGTACTTGAAAAAGGAAAAAAGGCAATTAATGAATTAGAAGCAATTTGTTATGAAGATGTTAGTAATAAAGCTTCTGAGGAATTTCGTAGAAAGGTTCGTATTTCTATTGGAAACTTCCAAAACTTGGGACGCTTCAAAAAAACACTTTTCCCTTTCTATAAAGGGCTAGGTTTTTCCTTTCTATCACATAAGGTACTTCGTTGGTTAGGACCCTTTTGTATTTTACTTGCGATAATTTCTAGCGGAATTTTAGCGTATTACCAAACTTCTTTATACGGTTATTTGTTGTACGCTCAGTTAATATTGATGAGTATTCCTATTTGGGATACTTTATTACAAAAATTGAAGATCCATATTTTTGGATTTCGTTTTATTAGTCACTTCTATTTAATGAACTTAGCCTTGCTAGTTGGTTTTTTTAAATATATGAAGGGCGTAGAAAATAATATTTGGACACCAACTCAAAGATTTCAGTAAATGAGTAAATTAAATACAATTGAAGAAGCTATTGAAGCTATTCGTAATGGAGAAGTAATCATTGTTGTAGATGATGAGGATCGTGAGAATGAGGGGGATTTTATTTGTGCAGCAGAAAAAATAACTCCCGAAATTGTAAACTTTATGGCTACTCATGGACGAGGCTTAATTTGTGCTTCTATTTTAGAAGAACGTTGTAATGAATTGGGCTTAGAAATGATGGTGGGTAAAAACTCAGCAGCTTTCGAAACACCATTTACTGTGTCTGTTGATTTGATTGGTGATGGATGTACTACTGGTATTTCTGCAAGTGATAGAGCCAAAACAATATTAGCATTAGCAAACCCTAATATTGATCCTGCTCGTTTGGGTAAACCTGGTCATATTTTTCCATTGAAAGCAAGAAAAGGTGGTGTATTGCGTAGAGCAGGACATACAGAAGCAGCCGTAGATTTTGCTCGTTTAGCTAATTTGACTCCTGCTGGAGTATTGGTTGAAATCATGAATGAAGATGGGACAATGGCTCGACTTCCAGATTTGAAAAAAGTAGCAGAGCGTTTTGATTTGAAATTAGTGACAATCAAAGATTTGATTGAATATCGTTTGGAAAAAGAATCACTAATTGAAAAGCAAACAACTGTAAAGTTACCTACAGAGTGGGGAACATTTGATTTAACTGCCTATAAACAAATTAATACTGGTGATATTCACATGACTCTTTCTAAAGGATCATGGGAATCTGATGAGCCAATTATGGTAAGAGTTCACTCTTCTTGCATAACTGGTGATATTTTTGGCTCTTGTAGATGTGATTGTGGTCCTCAATTACAATCTGCTATGCAGATGATTGAAAAAGAGGGAAAAGGTGTTATTGTATACATGAATCAAGAAGGTAGGGGCATTGGCTTAGTGAACAAGCTAAAAGCATATAACTTACAAGAAGAGGGAATGGACACTGTTCAAGCAAATGAAGCTTTAGGTTTCAAGAGTGATGAGCGTGATTATGGTGTAGGAGCTCAAATTTTACGTGATTTGGAAGTAAGCAAAATTCGTTTGTTAAGTAATAACCCTAAAAAGCGTGTTGGATTGATGGGCTATGGACTAGAAATTGTGGATAATGTAGCAATTGAAATTGCTCCAAACGAACACAATGAAAACTATCTTAAAACGAAACGTGATAAGATGGGACATGATATTTTAAAAGGTTAATTTAATACAATATATGACATGATATTGTCAAAGATTCAAAGAGTAATAAATGCCAAGTTCAAAGGACTTGGCTTTGTTGCTTTTTTTTGTTTTTCTATTTTTTCCTTTGCCCAGCAAGACGAACAACTATTTTCTTCTGATCTTTGGCATCAGGGAGAAATTATTTTTAAGAAGGGAGATACATTAAAAGGTTTACTCTTTTATAACTTACCTGAAAATATTCTTTTGTATCAACAAGATGGTAAACAAAAGGCTTTTTATCCAAAAGATGTTCGATCTTTTGATTTTATAGATTCTCTCAGTCATACTAAGAGACATTTTTCTACCCAACGTATTTATATTTCTGAAGAATATCAAATTGAGATGTATTTTGAAGTTTTGTCAGTGGGAGGGATTTATACCTTGTTTACAAGAGAACGTATTCAGCTGAGTCGACAAGCAGCTATGGCAAGTCAAGGTTTTGCGATTCGGGATTATGAATTGGGTTATGATTATTATTATTTACTTAAAGGTAGTTTGTACTTAATTCCACTTCGAAATAGTAGGAAAGGTCTATATAAATTTTTTGGTCTTTACAAGGCAGATATGAAACGTTTTATGAAGAAAAATAAATATCGTTATTCATATACCCCCAAAGAACAAATGATTAGTATCTTTGGTTACTTTGAAAAATTAATTGCACAAGAACAAGATGAATCGACCGAAAATATTAGTGACGAATGATGATGGAATTACCTCTAATGGTATTCGTCTATTGATCGAAATTGCCAAAAACTATGGTGATGTTGTGGTAGTTGCCCCAAATAAACCACAATCTGCTATGGGACATGCTATTACAATAGGACATGTGCTGCGTTTGGAACCTGTTGATTTGTATGATGGAGTAGAAGCATATGAGTGCTCTGGTACACCTGCTGATTGTGTGAAACTAGCAAAACATCATGTACTAAAAGGCGAAGCTCCTGATTTGGTATTAAGTGGTATTAATCATGGAAGTAATACATCTGTATCAGTACTTTATTCTGGAACTATTTCAGCAGCTATTGAAGCAGCTATAGAAGGACATCCTTCCATTGGTTTTAGTCTTTGTGATTATGATCATAGTGCAGACTTAAGTCATATAGAGCCTTATATCCATCAAATTATCAAAGAGGCTTTGGATAAAAAAATACAAAAAGGACTTACTTTGAATGTGAATTTCCCTCCCAAACAAGAAGAGGAAATCAAGGGAATTCGCATTTGTAGACAGGCTAAGGCAAGGTGGTTAGAAAAATTTGATGAAAGACATGATCCTATGGGGAAACGCTATTTTTGGATGTCTGGAGAGTTTGAAAATTTTGACCATGCAGAAGATTCTGATGAATGGGCTGTCCAGAATAATTATGTGTCTATTGTGCCTTGTCAGTATGATATGACTGCTCACCACTATTTGGCAGAGCTAAATACAACATGGAATTTATAAAGAAAGAAGTATTCTATTGAATCAAAAAGAATATACATTATCTCGTTCCTCTTTTGCGAAAGGACTTCAGTGTACAAAACAATTATTTCTTTTAAATAAAGGAGATTTGTCCAATAAACATTTTGAAGTTTCTGACGAGCAAAGAGCCATCAAAAAAAGAACAGTTTACCTTCGTAAATTAGCTCAAAAACTATTTCCTAAAGGAGTGGATGCTCAGGAAGGTTGTGATAGTTATGAGCAATCTGCTGAGAAAACAGAAAAACTAATTAAGCTAAAACACAAAGTACTTTACAATGCTGTTTTTATTGCAAATAATGCAGTAGTTGTGATTGATATTATGGTTTGGCGAAGAGGTTCTTGGACTGCTTATGAAGTAAAAGCAGGAACAAAAGTGACCAAAGGAGGAATCACATTTGCTGCTTTTAAGTGGAATGTGCTTAAAGAAGTTAAGGCTTATGTAAATGATTTTTCATTTATTGTGCTTAATAAAGAGTACTATCGAGGTGAAAAACTTATTTTGACTCAATGCTTTAAACGTGTTTCTAAATTTCAAGAAATAAAGGAAGCTTCATCTTGGGTAGCTCGCCAAATGAAGAGGTATACTAAAGTCCTTCAAAAGGAAGAGGTTCCCGAAGTTGAAATTAATAAAAGATGTTTAGTTCCTTATGAATGTAGAATTAAGTCTTATTGTTGGAAAAATGTACCAGAAAATTCTGTATTTGATTTAGTAGGGTCTCAACAGTATGATAAATTTAATTTATATCACGAAGGGGTTGAAACAATGGAGCAGTTGTTGGAAAGTGAAAATGAATTAAAACTTAATCTTTCCGAGAATCAAAAGTTACAGATTAAATCGAGTACAACTGGTCGGAGTTATTTGAAACAAAAGGAAATGATTGCTTTTCTTCAAAGTATTCAATATCCATTAATTTATTTAGACTTTGAATCTTATCAACCTTTTTTACCAAGGGAAAAAGGAATGAGTCCTTTGCAACAATGTGTTTTCCAGTATTCCATACATACTCAACAAGAAAGAGGAGGAGAGCTTTCACACATTGATTTTCTTCATCTTCCTAATGATGAGCGTGATGTAAGGTTAGTTTTGCTAGAGAAACTCTTAAAAGATACTAAGGAAGCAAAGACAATCTTAGTTTATGATGTTAGTTTTGAAAAGTATTATCTCAATTATCTAATACAAGTTTTTCCTCGTTACCGAATAGCAATTGAGGAATTAATGAACAAAATGGTTGATTTGGTAGAGCCATTTGCTCAAAAATACATTTACACTCCAGAAATGAAAGGCTTACATTCTATGAAAGCTGTTCTTCCTGCTTTGATTCCAAATATGGATTATAAAGGTTTAAATTTACAAAATGGTTTGATGGCAAGCCTTGCTTATGCTCAATGGGCAGAAGGAATGTTTGAAGGAGATGAAGAGAAGTTGTTGCAAGATTTAAAAGATTATTGTACACTTGATACTTATGCTATGACACAAGTAATGGATGTCTTATATGGTCTTGTTTAAATGAGAAATAAATGAGAAAAAATATACCAATTACTGTACTTACTGGTTTTTTGGGTGCAGGAAAAACAACTTTATTAAACCATTTATTTGAAAAATATCCAGATACTAAGTTCGCAATCATTGAAAACGAATTTGGTTCCATGAGTATCGATGATGAATTAGTAACTTATGCAAAAGATGGAATTTTTGCACTATCTAATGGTTGTGTTTGTTGTTCTTTAAATGATGATTTGAAGAAAACACTCAATAAATTGTTAGTGCAAGATTATGAATTCGAACATGTTTTGATTGAAACAACAGGTGTAGCAGATCCCAGCTCTGTGGTTGGGAGTATCATCAATGATATTCATTTTCAAGGGATGTTCTCTGTTGATGGAGTGGTAGCGTTAGCTGATGCGACTACTCTAGAAAGTAGACTCCAACAAGAATCTCTTGTTCAAAAACAATTGGGTTTTGCAGATCTAATTTTATTGAATAAAACAGATGATGTTTCTAAAGATACTTTGACAAACTGTAAGCAATTGTTGGAAGAGATTAACCCTTTCGCAGAAAAGGAATACACCAATTTTTCAAAAGTTGAAACAACAGATATCTTGAATTTATCAGCTTATAAAGTTAAAAAAGTTGAAGAGCAATTGGTAAGTAAACATCACATTCACTCTTATTCTTTTACTTTCACAAAAGCATTTGATATTAACAAACTTGGAAATTGGTTAAATATAATGCTGCTGCTAAATGCAGAAAGTATTTATCGTGTGAAAGGAATATTAGCTATTGAAGGACAAACACAAAAGATAATTTTACAGTCTGTAGGAAAAGATTATGTGATGGGGAGAGGAAGTAGTTGGGAAACTGATGAACACTTATCTAAGGTTGTCTTTATTGGTAAAAATCTTAAGAAAGAAGAAATAAAGGAGGGGCTAGAAAGTTGCTTTGTGTAGCAATAAAAAAGGAGATATTTTGTCAGTAAAAATATCTCTTTTCTTGTGATTTTGCTTTTTGAAACTAGAATTTGTACATCGCTTTTAATGTAAATTCTCTTCCCATAAAAGGTGTTCCATAATATCCAGCATCATATGCATTTACTGCTACAAATCGCTGATTTAAAATATCATATACTCCTGCAGAAATATTCAATCCTTTTGTAACTTGATAGAATAAAACAAGGTTTGCAATTAGAGTAGGATCATACTCATAAGCAGCATAATTTTCCCAATATTCATCTTGATAGAAATACCCAACTTTCTTACTGTTATAAATTAACGTTGGTGAAATAGTGAATTTTTCTCCAATATTAATCTGTGATGTTATTGAAATTTTATGAGCAGGGAATGCATTTAATAATGTTTCATCCAATTCGTTAAGATAACCAGCTGCTTCTGTATTGTTATTATAATAGAAAGAATAATTAGCATTGATATTTCCCCATGATTGATGGGTTCTAATTGATAATTCTGTACCAATAGTAGAAGCTCTTGTTAAATTTTGATAATCTTCTTCGAAAGTTTCTCCATCATAAATGTATAAAATAGGGTCTTCAATATCTGTGTAGAAAGCATTTGCAATCAATGCCCAATTGTCTCCTAATTTATACCCAATCTCTAACTCAGCAACTGTTGTAAGTTCTGGTTTAATATTAGGGTTTAATTCAAAGTTATTGATAACTGGAGCTTTGAAAGCACGAGAAACTAATCCTTTGAAATGTAATTTATCAAATGCTTTTGTAATGGCAAATCTTGGTACAAATGCTCCACCAAATTGATTGTGATGATCATATCTAGCTCCTAATGTAAAGTTTGCAATTCTATTTGCCCAAGCTACCTCACCAAAAGCTCCAATATTATAATAAGAAATAGAACTTTCACCATTTGAAAATACCAAAGAATCATCAGGGAATACTGCTTGATCTTGATAAGATTCTCCACCTAGTGTAATGGTAATATCATCATGTATTTTGTATAAAGCAGTTATTTTTTGAGTAGAACGGAAATTTCTGTTAGTATAATAATGAGAGTCTCCAGATAAATTACCTGAGTAAGTCCATGGCAGTACGTGTTTCCAAGTAACTAATGGAGTAATTTTTAATTTTTCATTGATTTTCCAATCATATTTAGCCCCCAAATAAGTTCCACCAAATTTTACCCAATCTCCACTGTCATAGTTATATTGAACAGAGTGATCTTGGTAAATACCTCTAATTGATAAGCCTTTATAGTTGATTCCCAAGTTTAAATCAACATTTCTAATCACTGAGCTATCTGCATAGTTTTGTGAAATTGGAGCTCCGTTTTCATCATCAATATAGTTTGTGGCATAGTCAATTGTTTCATTACTCCTATTTGTTTCACTATAAGAACCAGAAAAATTGATTTTTACTTCACCAATTTTGGTTCCATAACCAACTTGAGCATTTGCTCTAGACAAAGCACTATTAGAAAGCCCTCCAGTAGTAGAAGCATAAGCTCCTTCTGTATCTTTTGTAATGATATTGATTACAGCTAATTCAGCCAAACCACCATATACAGCAGAACCTGGTCCACGAATAATCTCAATTTTTTTGATGTTTTCTGTCATAAAACGATTACCAAACACTACTGTTCCATAACCTGTTTCATTCATTTCAAGTCCATCTACCAATACTAAGATTTTTCCTTCCATAGAAACATTTCCTCGGATACCCAATCCAACAGTATTTTCAATGTCTCCAACAAAGTCCAATCCAGGTACCGTACGTAGTAAGTCTACTAGATCACGAGCTCCAGATTTTTGAATTTCTTTTTCTGTAATAACTGTGATAATCCCAGGTGTTTCTCTTAAAGAGAGCTGATTTTCTCCGGTTACCTCCACTTTAATATTCATCAATTCTTCCAGACTAATTTCAAAAAAATCATCTCCACTTATTGAAGTGGTGTCGTTCTCTTGTGCTGATAGAATAGAGGTTGTTAATAATAAGGATGATAAGATAAAAGAACGTAAATGTATATAGATGCTCATACTGGTGTTTTGATCTGTTTTCTTCTGTTTATACAGTTAGTTTGTTGGTGTGATCTGCAAGTTACATAAAATTAAAAAGTTATAGCACAGTTTTACGACTTTTATGAAAAGTAGTAACTTACCATCACAAAGTAATTTTTATAAAAATGACAATAGAAGAAGCACAAAAAATTGTAGATGATTGGATTAATGATGTAGGTGTTCGTTATTATAATGAACTAACAAATATGGCAATTTTGACTGAAGAAGTAGGGGAAGTTGCTCGTATCATTGCTCGAAAGTATGGCGAACAATCATTCAAAGAATCTGATAAAGATGTAGATTTGGCTGATGAAATGGCTGATGTCTTATTTGTATTAATTTGTTTGGCAAATCAGACAGGGATTGACTTGACAGAGGCTTTGAAAAAGAATCTTGATAAAAAGACAAAGCGTGACAGGGAACGCCATCAAAATAATGAAAAATTGAAGTAACAAAAAAAGGTGTTTTTCGAAAGAGAAACACCTTTTTTAATTTTATTTTTTATTTGAAATTTACTCAGCAGAACCTTGCTCTAATGCTTCAATGATCTCTCCTGTAATACCAGTGGAAGAGAAACCACCATCATGCATTAAGTTTTGCATTGTTACTTTCTTTGTCAAATCAGAGAATAGTGTGATACAGTAGTCGGCACAATCATCAGCAGTAGCATTTCCTAATGGAGACATTTTTTCTGCAAAATCGATGAATGCATTGAATCCTCCAATGCCTTTACCAGCAGTAGTTACTGTAGGAGATTGAGAGATTGTATTTACACGAACACCATTTTTCTTTGCAAATTTGTATCCAAAGCTTCTACCAATAGACTCTAAACAAGCTTTTGCTTGAGCCATATCAGTATAATCTGGGAATACACGTTGTGCAGCAATATAAGAAAGAGCTAAGATAGAACCTTGATCACTCATTGCATCCTTAGCATAAAGAACATTCATTACTTTGTGGAAAGACAATGCAGAAACGTCCAAAGACTTTTGAAACCAATCATAGTTTAAGCTTTCATAAGGCTTCTTCTTACGAATATTAGGGCTCATTCCGATAGAGTGTAATACAAAGTCAATTTTTCCACCTAAAGCTTCAACAGCTCCATCTACTAACTTTTCTAAGTCTTCGATAGAAGTTGCATCAGCAGGAATAACTTGTGCATTACATTGTTCTGCTAAATCATTGATAGCTCCCATACGCATTGCCAAAGGTGCATTTGATAATACAAATTCTGCTCCTTCTTCGTGTGCTTTTTCAGCTACTTTCCAAGCAATTGAACTACTATCCAAAGCACCAAAGATGATACCTCTCTTTCCTTTTAGTAAGTTATAAGCCATTATATAAAATTATTTTTAAGCATATTATAAAAATCAAATATACAAATAGGGCTTGTTCGAGAAAAACAAAAAGCAACTAAATTTTAATAATTTTCTGTCTTACTTTCTATTTTGAATAATTCTCAACAATCAATTCTATGCTTCTGTTAAAGAAGTATGGAAAATTACTTAGTAGTTGGAGCTTCTTCAGGGATAGGAAAAGCTTTGGCCAATTTGTTAGCAGAAGAAGGACATCGTGTTTATGCAACTTATTGCAATAACGAGACAGTTTCTAGTCACCCACAGATTACTTATCATCAGTTAGATGTGTTGGAAGATCAGTATAACTTAGACTTTTTACCTGATACTCTAAATGGAGTTATTTACTGTGTTGGTAGTATCAACTTGTTGCCTTTTGCTCGAATCAAACCACAAGATTTTGTGAATGATTATCAACTACAAGTAATAGGAGCTACAAAAATATTACAAGCTTCCCTTACAAAATTAAAGAAATCGAAAAATGCTTCAGTAGTTCTGTTTTCTACTGTGGCAGTTCAGACAGGTTTTCCATTTCATGCACAAGTTGCTGCTTCAAAAGGAGCTATTGAAGGGCTTACAAAGGCATTGGCAGCTGAATTGTCTCCAGTAATTCGTGTAAATGCAATAGCACCATCTATTACAGATACACCATTGGCTGGAAAACTATTAAGTACAGAAGATAAAAAACAGGCAAATGCAAATCGTCATCCCTTAAAGCAGATAGGAAGTGCAGAAAACTTAGCAGAGTGTGCTGCATTTTTATTGAGAAAAGCGACATGGATGACAGGACAAATTGTACACATTGACGGAGGAGTTTCAACATTAAAAGTATAAAAATTATGTTTGGTTTTTTTAAGAAAAAGTCTCAAGTAGAAGTTTTACAAGAAAAGTATCAAAAATTGATGCAAGAGTCACATAAATTGTCGACAGTTGACCGTGCTGCTGCAGATGCAAAATATGCAGAAGCAGAAAAGGTTGCTGAACAGATTCAAGAGTTGAAGAAAGGGTAGTGCCTGTTTAATTAATTTTCATCGAAATGAATGGAGATGATTTAAATCGTATTGTTGAAATGGCTTGGGAGGATCGAACTCCCTTTGAGGCAATTGAATTTCAATTTGGTTTGCCCGAAAAAGAAGTCATACAACTAATGCGTAAACACTTGAAAAGGAGTAGTTTCAATTTATGGAGAAAGAGAGTGCATAGTGGTGTTAGTCAAAAGCATTTAAAAAAGAGAAATCCAGAGATTAATCGATTCAAATGCTCTAGGCAACGAAATATTAGCATGAATAAAATTTCAAAAAGATGAATTGGGAGACAAATTATCAGTCAATCTTAGAGAAACTGGAGAATATTGAGCCTGTAAAGTATGCAAAAACACGCAACTATATTGATGGTGATGTAACAAAATTATCTCCTTATATATCACGTGGAGTTATTTCTACAAAACAAGTTTTGGGACAAGTACTAAAAACAGGTGTTGATGTTTATTCTATTGAAAAGTTTATTCAAGAATTTGCATGGAGAGACTATTGGCAACAAGTATGGATTAATAAAGGCAATTTGATTGATTCTGATTTAAAATCAATACAACAAAATGTTCAGAATTATCAAATGCCGAAGGCTATTGTTGATGCTAAAACAAATATACAGGCAATTGATGAAGCAATAGAAGTATTTTATAAAACTGGCTATTTGCACAATCATGTTCGAATGTATATTGCTTCTATTGCTTGTAATATCGGACAATCGCATTGGAAAGTTCCTGCTCAATGGATGTATTATCATTTGTTGGATGCTGATTGGGCAAGTAATGCTTTGAGTTGGCAGTGGGTAGTAGGAGCAAATAGCAATAAGAAATATTATGCAAATCAGCAAAATATCAATAAGTTCTGCTATACTCGCGAGTGGCGTACTTTCTTGAATGTTTCTTATGATGATTTTGATACAATGGGGATTCCAAAAGAACTGGAAGAAATTGTTGATCCTTCATTATCGACTTCTTTACCATCCAAAAAGGAAATAAAAGTTGATTCGAGTTTACCAACTTGTATTTATAACTTCTATAATTTGGATCCCGCTTGGAAAGATAAATTAGAAGCCAATCGTGTTCTTTTATTGGAGCCTTCTGTATTTGAAAAATATCCAGTTTCTCCTCATTCTATAGAGTTTATGCTAGATTTAGCAAACAATATTAAGGGTATTCAGATTTATATAGGTGAGTTTAATGAACTTATTCAAGAATATGATATGAGGGGTGATATTTATTACAAAGAACATCCTTTGAATGGGAATTATCGAGGAGTAGAGGAGAGTAGAGATTGGTTGTTCAGCGTAAAAGGATATTATCCCTCTTTCTTTGCTTTTTGGAAAAAATGTAGAAAAGAATTAAAACAATATTAAATAATGCACTTAACAAAAGAAGATATTCATGAACTAGTTCATGTCAAGCGATTGAATATTATCAATTCTATTACAGGTATTAAACCAGCCAATCTAATTGGTACAATCTCCGATGATGGTTTTCCAAATGTAGCAATTTTTAGCTCAATTATACATTTGGGAAGTAATCCTGCTTTGATTGGTTTTATCATTCGTCCTACAGGAGAGGTCAGGAGAGACACTTATAATAACATTATGGAGAATAGTTATTATACTATTAATCATGTTCATGAAGGCTTTACAGAGAAAGCTCATTTGACTTCTGCAAAGTTTCCAAAAGAAGATTCTGAATTTGATAAGTGTGAATTGACTGAAGAGTATCTATTTGATTTTAAAGCTCCTTTTGTAAAGGAAAGTAATGTGAAGTTAGGGATGAAATTTGTACAAAGTGTTCCTATTGAATTAAATGGAACAATCCTAGTAATTGGAGAAATCCAGCATATTGTATTGCCTGATGAAATTGTAACAGAGGAAGGTTATATTGATTTAGGACAAGCAGAAGATGTAGGGATTTCAGGTCTTAATAGATATTATAAATTGGAAAAAATAGGAGAGTATCCATATGCAAGACCATTTTAAGTGAGCAGTTTTCTTTCAATACATCTATAAAATATTAGCATTTTTCTCGTCATTACTTTCTCTGTGATAACGAACATTGCCTATACAATTTCATGGAAAGAAGAGAAAAATGCTAATAAACTGAAAAGAACTATTAAGAAATACTTAATAGTTCTTTTGCATTTTGTAAGGCAGTTTCGCTTGGTTTTTCTCCACCAATCATTTGGGCAATTTCCTTTAAACGCTCTTCTTGACTTAGTTTTCTAAGTGAACTAACTGTTCGTTCTTGAGAGTTATCTTTGTAAACAAAGTAATGAGAATCTCCTTGTCCTGCTACTTGGGGTTGATGTGTAATGCACATTACTTGGTGATTATCTGCCATTTTTCGCATCATTTTCCCCAGTTTAATGGATATTTCTCCAGAAATACCAGTATCAATCTCATCAAAAATAATTGTTGGCATTGCCATTTTATCAGCCAAAATGTATTTGATACTAAACATTAATCTTGAAAATTCACCACCAGAAGCTACACTTTTCAATTCCTCAGGTTCCATTCCTTTATTGGCACTAAATAGAAAAGAAATATGATCTTTTCCCATTGCAGTAAGTGGACAATCTTCTCGCTGAATCACAAGACGAGCATTAGGCATTCCTAATTCATGTAATAACTTTTGAATTTGTTTTTCAATTTTAGGAATAACTGTCTGACGTGCTTCACTTAATTTCTCTGCTTTTTGCTCAGCAATTTTTAACTTTTCACTTAGCTCAGCTTCTTTTTTGGCTAAGTATTCATCAAAGTGTAGTACCTTATTTACCTTTTCTTCTAGTTCTTCTTGAATCGCAATTAACTCACCCACAGTATTTACATGGTGTTTTTGAGTTAATTGAAATAAAATATTGATTCGATCTTTAATAAACTCATGGCGTTCATAATCGAAATCAGTATTATTTTCTGCCCTTTCTATTTCGTTTGCAATGTCCTCAATTTCAATAACTGCACTATTAAGACGTTCATGCAGGTTTTCATATTCAGCAGAGTAATTACTAATTTCTGATAGTAATCTAACAGATTCGTAAAGATTGTTAGTAATGGCTCTTTCCTCACTTTGAACAAGAGCTTGGCTTACATTATGTAAGTTTGCTTTGATAGTCTCAGAGTTTTCTAAGATTTCATTTTCTTCCTCTAGTGCTTTTAGTTCGCCATCTACCAATTCTGCACTCAACAACTCATTCAATAAAAATTGATTGAAATCCAATTCTTTTTGAGCAGAATGAGAAGTATTTAAAAGTTCGTTATATTCTCTCTGTACTTTATTGTATGCTTGATAAACTTCTTGATAATCATCAATTAGTCCTTGGTTACTGGCAAAAGTATCCAATATCTCTGTTTGGAAACTCTCTGTATTAAGTAATAATGTTTGGTGTTGAGAGTGAATATCCAAAAGACGATTTCCTAGTTTTTTGATGACATCTAGGCGTACAGGTGTATCGTTGATAAATGCTCTTGATTTTCCACTTTTATTGATTTCTCTACGCAATAAACAAGTGTGATCATAATCAATATCTTCTTCTTCAAAGAAACTTTGCAATTGATAAGAAGAAATATCAAATTCTCCTTCAATTACACATTTTCTGTCTTCACTAAAAAGTACTTTGGTATCAGCTCTGTTTCCCAACAATAAGCCTAGAGCTCCTAATACAATCGATTTTCCTGCTCCTGTCTCTCCAGTGATGATATTAAACTGAGAAGAAGGGTGAAAGGAAAGTTCATCAATTAAGACGTAATTTTGAATACTAAGGTGTGCTAACATTACTTTTCTTGGTCTATCACGATTTCTGAAATTTCTGAAAAATTTGCTGTGTGTTTTCTACGATAATGGTTGTTGCGTAAAGTTAATGATTCATTCTCGCAAGATACAAGAAGACCATGAATTACTGTACCATTTTTACAAACTACATCTATTGATTTATCAATCAGAGTAGGTGCTTTGCTGGCAAATTCTTCGGGATAGATACGAATCAAGATTTTTCCCATGTCTAATTTTTTTAGTAATTGCAAAGTAAAGAAACTTTCAAACGATATGAAATTCTTACCTTAGAATTTGTTGGTATTTATTGGCATTTGTAGGGTCTATTCTTCTCAATAGATTTACGGCTTTTTTTTTATTTTCAGGAGAAGCATTTTTAAAAATATTAATTAGCTCAGCATCCTTACTTGATAGAAACGAAACCATAAAGATACTCACTGGCAAAACTTGTTGAGTTTTAGAGATAGTTTCTAAAACTTTGATAATCAATTCTTGACTTTCTTTTGGTTTTGCTGCGAGTTGATCCATAGCTAATCTATGATAGTTATAATACCCTCTTCTAAAATCTTCTAATTGAGGATTAGTTGCATTATCAGCCAACCAATAACGATTGTTTGTATTGTTTCCTCTTGTCCAATTTGGCAAGCCAGAACTTTGAGCAGTATTCACAATGTCTAATGCTTTGGCATAGTAACTTGTTCCTCCTAATTCAGAAAAAGAATCATAGTCAATGGCTAAGGTCATGTAGGCATAAAATGCGAGGATTGAAGTCAAGTTAGATACATAAGCATTTTCATTATAATCTAAATTTTGACCAACAGCATAATCAAATGTGATTGATTTGTCAATAAAACTAAAAATAGGGGATTCATAGTCTGTTCCATAAATAGTTCTACTTGATTGGAATTGGAAATTGGCTTCAAACTTACCTAAAGAAGGCATTTTTGTGATTGAAATCACCAAGTTACAGTTTATTCTTTCCTCTGTTTCAAACTCATCTTCTGTCCATCTACGAGAGTTCATGAAGTCATAGAGAGCATTCTGCAAATCAGCAGTAATTTCTTTGTCAATACGTCCAGAAGTATTAGCTGCAGGTTCATCATCAACCAAAACAGAGCAGTTAAGTTCTTGTGCTATTGCCCCAATCGAAAGGGAAAAAAGTGCAAATAGTGTATAGACAAATTTCATGATTTTATTGAATAGTTTCTAAATGAGAGATAATGTCTTGAGCGACTTCAACTTTAGATTTAATGTCAAATTCTGTAGTTTTATTGTGTTCTACAATAATGATTTTGTTTGCATCTGTACCAAAACAAGTTCCTTTATTCTGTAAAGAATTAAGAACTACAAAGTCTACATTTTTTGAATTTAACTTTTTTGTTGCATTTTCTAATTCATTGTTTGTTTCCAAGGCAAAAGCAACTGAACGCTGATTTGCTTTTTTACGCTGTCCTATATTTTTGGCTATATCAATTGTTTTCACCAATTCGATAGTGAACGAATCAGAATTCTTTTTGATCTTTTGGTCAGCTTTTACTTTCGGGGTATAATCAGCAACAGCAGCAGCAAATATAAAAACATCTGCTTCTTCAAATACTTTATCTACAGCTTCAAACATATCTTGTGCAGATTGTACTTTTTCAAAAGTTAAACCTTCAGGAGCAGATAATGAGCTTGGTCCACTAATTAACGTTACATTGGCTCCTTTTTCTACACAAACTTTAGCTAGTTCATAGCCCATTTTTCCGCTAGAGTGGTTTCCAATGAAGCGAACAGGGTCAATCGGTTCATGTGTAGGTCCTGCTGTAATGACAATATTTTTATTTTGTAGATTCATCAGATGAATTGAAAAATTTTTCTAGAAAAGTAACAATGTCTTCTGGTTCCGCCATACGACCTTGTCCTACAAGACCACTAGCAAGCTCTCCATGTTGAGCTTCCAGAACAATATTACCATAAGATTGAATTTTTTCTAAGTTGTTTTGAACACTTGGATGTTGATACATATCTAAGTCCATTGCAGGAGCAACCAAAACAGGGCATCTTGCAGATAAATAAGTAGCAAGTAATAAATTGTCACAAAGACCATTTGCCATTTTACCAAGTGTGTTGGCAGAAAGGGGAGCAATCATAAAAGCATCTGCCCAAAGTCCTAAACCTACGTGATTTGTCCATTCTCCTGCATTATTCTTTACAAAGTCAATGTATACAGGGTTTTTGGATAAAGTAGATAGTGTAAGGGGGGTAATAAACGAAGAAGCAGAAGAAGTCATGATGACTTTTACTTCTGCTCCTTTTTTGACCAAACCTCTTACAAGGTAGGCACTTTTATATGCTGCTATGCTTCCCGAAACACCTAATATGATTTTCTTTCCTTCAAGCATAATTTATGTGCATTGAGAGATTGTGATTAATCTTCAATACTTCCTTTTTTTGTAACAATAAGCTCATCATGCAAATACTCATCTAATGCTAGCATAGAAGGCTTTGGTTGCTTTTCATAGTGCTTAGAAATTTCAATTTGCTCTCTGTTTTCGTGTACTTCTTCCAAGTTGTCTACAGTTGAAGCAAATTCTTGAAGCTTATTGTTCAATTCATCTTTTGTTCTCGTAGCAATCTGACGAGCTCTTTTTCCTGCTACAAAAACAGATTTATAGATGTTGCCAGAGTTTTTAGAGATTTCATTAACATCTCTTGTAATGATAGAAGCCTTTGGCTTTGTTCTATTTGATGATGACATATATCGCTGTTTTTATTATTGGTTATTTAATTCTTTTAAATCTTCGGTAGCATTTTTATAAATCTGCTCAGCATCTTTTAAATAGGTGCTACTACTATATTTATCAATAAAAGCCTTATAAAAGGTAATTGTCTCATTTAAACGTTGCTTTTTCAAAAGAATCGTTTTTCCATCCTTCTTAACTTTTTCGATACTGATTTTAGCTAATTCATATTGGGCATCTACCTTCAGAAAAGCTAATTCTTCGTTGTAATGAGCATCTGGGTATCTTTTTCTAAAACTTTCTACTGCCACAACTGTTGCTTTGTAACGAGAAAGTTGATGATAAAGCTTTGTTTGATTGTATGCTTTTCGTTCCAATTTCTCATGTAATAAATCCACAATTACATTGCTTGTGTCCGCAAAATTACTTTGTGGGTATCTATTCAAAAAAGTCTGAAATGCTTCAATTGCTTCCGAGGTATTCGTTTGATCTAAGCTCTCAATAGGAGACATCTTAGACAAGGAAAGAGCATACATGTAATTACATTCTTCAGTGAGTTCACTACGAGAATATGTATTTGTAAATTTCTTGAAGTAATAAGAACTCATTAAATATTGCTCTTCATAATATTGACAAAAAGCATAATAGTAGTCAATTTTTTCTGATTCTGCTCTACCTACAGACAAAGCGAGTAAACTTTCGAGCAATAAACTAGAACGATAGTAATCTTTCTCATTGAATAGTTTGATAGCATAGTTGTAACGTTCTTCAAAAGTACCTGATTTCTGTACTTTTTGATATTCACTACACGCTGTACCAATGAGGACAAACACAAAAATGAAAATGTATGATTTAATGAATTTCATAAGTTTGCAAATATACGAATTTTTCCTTTGTAAATAATCCCTTAAACGCAATTATTATGAAGTTATTTCTTCTTCTTCTTTTCTTCCTTTCTTTTTCTACGTTCTTCTTTCCTTAATCTTCTTTTTTCTTTTCTACTTAGTTCTGGTTCTGCACCTGGGTTTTCGTTGAGTGTTTCTTGTGAAGGAGGAGCATTTGTTGCGGTTTTTGTTTTGATTCTAAGTGCACTTTCCTTGTTTGGTTTTTGATCAATGAGCCATTTAAAATCTTTGAGTGTTTTGTCTCCAGGTGATAATTGAAATGGAGGAATAAACTTTGCATCAGGTTCAGTCAAAAAGCTAATATTTTTTAATTCATTCTCTTCAAATAAAATAAGCATATTAGCACAGGTAACATTGTTCATACCCATTACATCTTGAGTATCTCCATCTTTTGCAAAATAGATGCTTTGCCCATTACCAATTACATCTACTTTTTCAATGGAGTTATTGACAAAATATGCTATCATATTTCGCCCTTTTATTTGGTTGAAATTTGTTGCATCATCTTCGTCCTCTGAAATTAAAAATGAGTTGACATTCGCATACATTCTGTGCATTTTTTTGTTTTTCAACTCAACTTTGATACTATCTGCTGTAACTTGGTTTTGTGCACTCCACAAAACAGGAGCCTGATAAAATTGAATGGTAGAATCACTAAATTCATAAACTAGAGAGTCACATTTTCCTTGCATGTCACTTCTCCATAGTAATACATTACTGTAAGCTGTGATATAATTCTCTTGTTTATTTGGGTTATCAATAGAAATTAAAGTGTCAGAAGAGAGGTAAAGTGTGTCAGTATTTTCTCTTTTTTGCAATACAGCATCCCCAATTACTTTGGAAGTCCCTGTTTTACCCCATCTAAATAGTTCATTCCCTGTAATTACCAGACTATCTTTTTTGGAAGTTAATGCCACGTTTTTGTAAGCATATCCTTCTTCTTTTTGATTGTCAAAGTAAATACTATCTCCTATCAAAATATATTCGTCATCTTCAACACGTGCATTTTTCTTGAAGTAAGATTTTTGACTTTGTGTGTTGTATTTCCCTTTTTCAGCATATAAATACTGAGTTTTTGATTCAATATGAGTGGGTCCAAAAAAGTGAGTCAATTTATTCATTATATTATAGACCAATGTATCAGATTTAAGGGTATAGCTTGGTTGTACTACTTTTACACTATCCTTGAAAAAGTATTTTTTGGCAGGAATGTCATAACGCCCAAACACACTAGTCAAAGTAGTAGAATCATCTTTAATTCTTCCGAAATTGAAATAAATCGCTTGACGATTCTTCATGTCATAATCCAAAAAGTCAGTGTATAATGTCATATTTCCATCTTCAAGAATTACATTATCCCTAACTTTTGCCAAGCGTGTATTACCATAATAGATTAGTTTGTCACTATAAAGTGTCACATCATCTTTTTTCTGTACAATCTTCACGTGCCCAAAAGCATGCATTTCATTACGTTCACTGTATTGATAAGCAGAGTCACAATACATTTTTGTTCCTTCATGCTCAAAAACTACGTCACCAATAAGTTTATTGACACGCTCTCCATCAATGACAACTCCTTTGAGTTTTTTTGCTTTTCGTAGATGAACAGCTTTTCCTTTTTTTGCAAAAGAATGATGGATACTTAATAAAATTGCTAGACTTAATAAAAAAAACTTCATGAATTTCTGTCTTTCGAAATAATGGTGCTTCATAAACAATAACTGTGCAAAAATAATTAAAAAAGTTTCATATTTGTGTTATGGCATTACGAATTCAAGAAAGGTTTGAAGACTTTTTAAGTCAGCATAAGTTATTGAAAGATAAACAAAAGGTTTTACTTACTACAAGTGGAGGAGTGGATTCTGTGGTCATGTGTCATTTGTTTTCTCAATCTTCTTATGATTTTGCCATAGCCCATTGTAATTTTCAGTTGAGGGGAGAAGATGCTGATGATGATGAAATGTTTGTCAAAAAACTTGCTGAAAAATATCAAGTACCTTTTTATTCTACTCAATTTGAGACATTAGCTTATGTTCAAGAAAATAAGGTTTCTACACAAATGGCAGCTAGAACTTTGCGTTATGATTGGTTCCAAAATTTGTCTTTAGAATATGGTTATGAGAAAATTGCAACAGCTCACCATCAAAATGATGTTTTGGAGACTGTATTATTAAACATAACAAGAGGTACAGGGCTTTCTGGTTTGCATGGAATTCGTCAACAACAGTGGTTAATTAGACCTTTGCTTTTTTTGACCAAAGAGGAAATTCTAAACTTTGCCCAAGAGCAAAATTTGGAATGGAGAGAAGATGTTTCTAATGCTTCCAATAAGTATAAACGTAATTTGATTCGAAATAAAGTAGTGCCTTTGCTCAAAGAAGTTAACCCTAATTTGGAAGTGACTACAGAGGTGACTATTCAAAAAATGGCAGGAGCAGAATGGTTAATGAATACTTATTTGTCTGAATTGAAGACAAAGTATTTTAAGAAAGTCGATGACAAACTAATATTCTTATCTTCTGAAATTCCACAAAATGAGCATACTCCGTTTCTGTGTTTTGAATTACTAAAAGAATATGATTTCTCTTATGATGATTGTAAGCAGATCTCAATAGCTTTTACTGCTCAAAAAGGAACACAGTTTTTGTCAGATACTCACCAAATGATCAAGACAATTGATTCTTTTGAATTGACAGAACGAAGAGAGATTGTTCAAGATGAATACATCATTGAGGAAAAGGAGGGAGAAAAGGAGTTCTTTGAATATGGCTTTGTCAAAAGGGAACAGGTTGATTTTTCAAATAAGAGTATTGTGTATTTGGATGCAGATACAATTGTGTTTCCTTTAAAAGTAAGATCATGGGAAGAGGGAGATATTTTCAAACCTTTGGGTATGAAGGGAAGAAAGAAGAAACTAAGCGATTTTTTTGTAGATGAAAAACTTTCTTATCATGACAAGAGAAATATTCAGATTTTGGTAGATGCTCAAAATGAGATATTAGCAATTATTGGTTATAGAACAAGTGAGTGTGGAAAGTTGAGAAATAACACAAGTAAGATATTTCGATTGATGAAAAAATAAGAGAGTTATTTGACTTGAAACAAAAAGCCCTTCATTCGATGTATAAATGAAGGGCTTTTTGTATTATAATTTTGTGAAGCTTATCTTCTGTACTCCATAATGATTTTTGTGATTTTACCACCTTTCCATGCTCCACTAGACATTGAAACCACTCTATATCCTTGAGCATATAATTCATTTAATGTCTTTGTAATTAATTCACCATTATCATCATGGTTATCTTTTTTGAAGTCTTTGAAAGGAATTACTTTTGTATCTCCAGGTCCATAATGGATGTGGATTCCTTTTCCATCATAAGACTTTACCTCATAGATATCAATCACAATGTATCCAGGAGTTTTTGGAGCAGCATTAACATTTGAATTATTATCTTGAGCGTTAACAGTTACTAATCCTGCCAATGTAAGTAACAAAGCAAAAATTACCTTTTTCATATTAAACTTTTTATGTTTTTAAATTTCTGCGTAAAGTTATATTTTTCAGATAGAGAAAGAAATGAATATTTGTAAAAGTTTTGGCTTTTATTCTCTTTTGTAGTCAATTAATGAAAATTATAGCGTATTGAAGGAGAGAATAATTATTGTTGGAGGAGGTGCTGCTGGTTTTTTTACAGCAAATGTATTAGGTGAATCATTGAAAGATAAGGCTGAAATTATTATTCTAGAAAAGACACAAAAAGTATTGTCTAAAGTAAAGATTTCGGGTGGAGGACGTTGTAATGTTACAAATGCTTGTACACAACCCAATACTTTGGCTCAAAACTATCCAAGAGGAGAAAAAGCTTTACGTAAATTATTCAAAATTTTTAATCCTAGTCATACAATTGAATGGTTTGCACAAAGAGGAGTAGAACTAAAGACAGAAGCTGATAATCGTATTTTTCCTATTACAGATTCTTCACAGACAATTATCGATTGTTTTTTGAAAGGGATACAAAAGTACAATGTCTTGGTACAAAGAGGTGTGAAGGTCAATGATATTATACCTCCTACAAATGAGAATGAGGAATGGACTATTCATACAGATAACCAAGAATTACATGCTGACTATGTAATTGTGACAACAGGAAGTAATGAAGGAATGTGGGATTTATTGAAAAAGATAAATTATAAAATCATAGATCCATTACCTTCTTTATTCACTTTTAAATTGATAGATGAGCGATTAAAAGAATTAAGTGGTGTCTCTTTGCATCAAGTTCAGGTGAAAATTGTAGGAACAAAACTACAACAAGAAGGTGCTTTTTTAGTAACACATTGGGGAATTAGTGGTCCTGCTGTTTTGAAGTTATCTGCTTGGGGAGCTGTAGAGTTGGCTCAAAAAGATTATCATTTCTTTGTTCATCTTAATTTTACGGGAGATAAAAACTTTGATTCAGCAAGGGAAGAAGTTATAAGTTATAAACAAGAGCATGGAAAGAGAACGATTATAAACTATCCTCTTTTTCAAATTCCTCAGCGTTTATGGAAAATGATTTGTGAGAAGACAGGAATTACTGAACAATTACGATGGATTGATATTTCAAAGAAACAATTGAATAAATTATTAACTGAAATTACACAAGGAGAGTATGAAGCCAAAGGTAAGACTACTTTTAAAGAAGAATTTGTGACATGTGGAGGAGTAGACTTAAGCATGGTCAATCTACAGAAAATGGAAAGTCAATTACATCCTAATTTGTTTTTTGCAGGTGAGGTACTCAATATTGATGCAATCACAGGAGGTTTTAATTTTCAAGGAGCTTGGACAACAAGCTGGGTTTTAAGTCAAACAATTATTGACCGAATACTTACAAAATAAAGAAATATTTTCCGTTTACTCAGTCCTGTCTGCCGTTCACTCAAAGTGACTTGTGAGTCTGCCTTGATCACTGTATGTTTGTATCATATAGTTAAGGGTTCTTATTCAGAAAATACATAGAGGTGTGTTTTATTTGAAAAATTTGTTGGTCAGCGTTATTTGGTGTTTGTTTGTTTAGCTGATCATCCAATAATAAAAGAGTTGTTTCTCGTATTCAACTCTTTTTACCTTTCTAAGAGAAAGATAAAAGAAATCCCGTTCACTAAGTGATACTTACCGTTCACTCAAAGTGACTTGTTGAAAAAATTAAGAGACTGTATATTAGTGTTATGAATAATAGCTGGTGAGTTATTTAATTAAAAAAAGGTGTTTTTTGTTGTTATGAATTTTGTATAATTTAATTTGGTGGTTTGTGTTATTGAAATTCAATTTATTAAGAAGAGTTACTTTGAGGAAAGTGACTCTTTTTTGTTTTTAAGGATTTATTGGTAATATTTGGGTAATGAAAATAGCAATCAATACACGCTTTCTTTTGAAAGACAAATTAGAGGGAATAGGATGGTTTACACATGAGACTGTCAAGCGAATGGTAACTCAGCACCCTAATGATGAATTTGTTTTTTTGTTTGATCGCCCTTTTGACGAATCTTTTATTTATAGTGATAATATTACTCCAAAGGTAATAAATCCTCCAGCACGTCATCCTTTTTTGTGGTACTTATGGTTTGAGTGGGCAGTACCTTTTGCCCTCAAAAAAGAGAAACCAGATTTGTTTTTATCCACTGATGGTTATGCTTCTTTGAGTACAAATATTCCTACAACATTAGTGATACATGACTTAGCTTTTGAGCATCATCCCAAAGATGTAGGAGGTTTGGTGAAATCTTATTACAAGCATTACACTCCAAAGTATGCACAAAAAGCTCAGCGATTGGCTACTGTTTCTGAATATACCAAAAATGATGTAGTGGCTCAATATGGTGTAGATCCAGAAACTATTGATGTTGTTTATAATGGTTGTAATCCATTGTATCAACCAGTGTCTGATATTGTGCAAGAGCAAACACGTCAAGAATATACGCAAGGTAAGAAGTACTTTCTTTATGTAGGTGCTATGCATCCCCGTAAAAACATTGGTAATCTTTTTAAAGCATTTGATTATTTCAAGAAGAATAATGATTCTGATGCAGTTTTACTGATGGTTGGAAGAAAAGCATGGGGTACTGCTGAAATTGAAGAAGTTTATGAAAATATGGAGTACAAAAAAGATGTGATTTTCACAGGAAGAGTTTCTTCTTCTGTGCTCAAAAATATTTTGGCTTCTGCTTTGGCTCTTACTTATATCCCATACTTTGAAGGTTTTGGAATTCCTATTGTAGAAGCACAATACTCTAATACTCCTGTAATTACATCAAATCTAACATCTATGCCTGAAGTGGCAGGGGAGGGAGCTCATCTTATTGACCCTTTTTCAATAGATTCAATTGCTGGTGCTTTGCAAAAAATTGCATTAGATGATGAATATAGGGAAGGTTTAAAACAAAAAGGAATGATTAATTGCCAAAACTTTACATGGCAAAAATCGGCAGATGCTTTGTGGGATTGTATGATGAAAACACTTAGAAAGTAGGATGTTCTTTTTTTACTATCCTTGGATATTTCGTTTGTTATTTCCCAATAGGGTTTGGAGAAAAAAGACTGAAAGAAAAGTGATTTATCTTACTTTTGACGATGGTCCGATTCCAAAAGTTACAGAATGGGTCTTGGATGAGCTTAAAAATTATGATGCAAAAGCTACATTTTTTTGTGTAGGAGATAATATTCGAAAATACCCTTCTATTTATGAGCGTTTGTTGAGTGAAAACCATCGTTCGGCAAATCACACATTCAATCATTTGAATGGATCAAGCACTACTTTGGATAAGTACCTTCAAAATGTAGAAGAATGCTCCAAGTATTTGAAGTTGGTAAAGGATGAGAAAGTTTTATTTCGTCCTCCTTATGGTCGTTTGACTTTTCGGCAAGCAAAAGAGTTGCGAAAAAGGAATTATGAAATTATTATGTGGGAGGTATTGAGTGCTGATTTTAGTCCTAAAGTTTCTGCTGAGAAATGTTTACAAAAATCAATTAAATACACTCGCTCTGGAAGTATTATTGTTTTTCATGACAGCCTCAAAACCATTGAAAAATTAAATTATGTGCTTCCTCAATACTTAGCTCACTTTCATAGACAAGGTTATTCTTTTGAAGTACTCCCAAACTGATAAATTAATGCTAGGTTGATTCTTCCTGCATTTCTTAGTTGCTCACCTTCCAAGTTTTCATTAATTGGTCTTTGATAAATCATTTGTAAGATGAAGTCTTTGTAGGCAAAATCAGCTCCGATATTCCAGAATAATGTATTTCCCCCTGTATCTCCCTGCAAACTTTCGTTTAATTTATCTTGTGTAATATGTTCAAAGTAAAGCCCTGTTTTGGGAATAAATTGCCAATCACTATACCTACCCACTACCACAAATAATAAACTATTCCAACTCAAACTATTTCCAAAGCGATAATTGATAGGGTCTCCTGTGCTAGTTACTCTATTTTGTTGTAAACTGGTTGCATAACGTACATTAGAACTTGCTCCAATTAGGTTGTCATAAATTACTTGATATTGTAAACTTGGCATAATATCACTTACTCCACGCCCTGCTTGATGAGATGGGTCAGTAATCCAACCTTTATCATTTACCAATTCAAACTTTCCAGTTGGTAAAGAAATTCCCACCCCAAGCTTAAAACGGTGATTCCAACTAGAAGAATCATTTCCAATCGTAAATAATCGTTCTACATTTAATACAATATCTCCCAACCCTTGCGTAGTTTCTAAGCTATCAAAAGCACTACCTATGAGTGGAATGATTTCCCCAAAATAATTATCATTTATGTGGTAAGGAACATTAATTAGGAAGTTGAATTTATCTTTGTAGTTATGATTATATCTAAATTCATAGGTCTGAAAACGCTCAAAGCTTTCTGGAGAACTAATGTAGGTATTGTCATCATTTCCAATAGGAGCATGAGCTATTCTTGCATTACTAGGGCGAATGCTAGGTGTATGATTCATGTTGTTGAAACCATTGAACATACGATAACGATAAAAAACACCAGCATAAGATTTATTTCTGATGTTATTGTATTCATAAATTGTACAATCACAAGCCCAGTTAATCAAAGGACTTAGAAGAAGCAAAAGAACAAAACTAATTTTGACTATGTTTTTGAATGAATTTTTCATCGGTCAGTGTGTCTAAGAATTTGATAATTCTTGATTTTTCTTGTTCTGTTATTGAGAATTGTGTTTGATAATGAGTCAATACTTCTTCCAAATTTTGAAAGCGACCATCATGCATATAAGGAGCTGTTAGTGTAATATTTCTAAGACTTGGTGTTTTGTATTTTCCAATATCTGTGCTGTCGAAGGTGATACGAAAACGTCCCCATCTTGCATCTTCTAAACTAGCATAATTCCATACACTATCAATTCCATTTCTATGGTATTTGAAGTCAGAAAAATGATTTCCTTCATGACAACTACCACATTTTTCTGTAAATATTTTTAGACCTTCTACTTCTTCCTCTGAGAGAATACTTTTTCCTGTAATATAATCATCATAAGGACTTTCAGCAGAAATAAGGCTTAATTGGTATTGTTCCAAAGCGAACGCCAAGCTTTGTGAACTAATTCCTTGAGGAAAGTTTTCCTTGAATAGATTTACATATTCAGTATTTCCTCTTAGTTTTTCTAGGATTTCATTCAGGTTACTTCCCATCTCATCAGGGTGAGTGAGAGGTCCAAATGCTTGAGAGGCTAGGTCATTTGCTCCACCCTCCCAGAAGTATCCTTGATGCCAAGCTAAGTTGAAGAGAGCTGGAGAATTTCTTATCATTTGTTCTCCAGAAACTCCTTTGTCTGATAAAGATACACCATCAGAAAAGGCTAATGAAGGTAGGTGACAGGTAGCACAAGAAACTTGATTGTTTGAAGAAAGAGAAGGGTCAAAAAACAATTTTTTTCCCAATGCAATTCCTCCCAAAGTTAGAGGATTTTCTGCCCTTACGGGCATTTCTCCTAAGTGACTTGGTACATCAATCACAAATTTAGGATCTACTTCTTCTGGCTCTGCACAAGAAGAAGCAAATCCTAATATTATCATTAACAAATAATAGAATCTCTTTTGCACTATTTTAAGGTAAAGAAATTACTTGCATAATTATCTGCAATATCACCACCAGTCTCACCATGAGCACTATTTGTAGTCTCTAGGTTGATTGTGTTTGGTCCACTAAATACAGCTTGTACATCACCTTCGAAGTTGTATTCAATAGTTGAATTTTCTTCTATTGTGATTGTCTTTGTGAATTTCAATGTTTTATAATTAGCGTTTTTTCCAATGTGGAAAGTGAAAGTACCTTCTTCATCACTTTTGCTGATATATCTTCCTTCAAGCAAGAAGAATTTGTATCCTGTATCCCAGTTCCAAGCCATTTCATTACTTGGGTCTAAATCTCCCGGTTGAGCAGTACTGCTATTTGCTACTGCATCTACACCAATAGAGAAAGAAATATCAGTGTATGTTCCCAAAGGAATATCAGTTAGTGTAATATCTTCAGAAATGTTATCAATTAAGTGATAGCTATCTGGTACTTCATATGTTGTTCCATCTTCATTGGTAAGTGTTACATTACTCAAATAGTATTTAATGTTTTCGATCGAGAATTGATCACCATTAGCATTTGTATAATTTTTGTCAAGTACTAGTGGAGCATCATCTGCTACATTACTAATTTTTAAAACTACTGTTCCATCTGTAACTACATCTTCTTCTGTACAAGATGTAAGAGCAAAAATGCTAACTAAAGCGATTACGAAATATTTAATTATTTTTTTCATTATTAATTTTTGTTAGGGTCTGCAAATGCAGGATTTTCTATAAATTCTTTATCTGTTAATGTATGAAGAAAGGCAATGATATCTTCCTTTTCTTGTTCCGTTAATTCCAGACTTGTACCATTTACTTCATTTGTAGCATCAATGATTAGCAAGTCTAAGTTTGGTGTTTGTTGTATATGTTCATTATAGTGATCAAGAACTTCTTTCAAAGTCCCAAACCTACCATCATGCATATAAGGAGCACTAAGTGCTATGTTTCTCAAAGTAGGAATTTTAAACTTACCTCGATCCTTTGCTGAACCAGTTACTCTTTCAAGTCCAAAATCAATACTTTCTATGTCTAGTCCATTGTTAGAAAATAAACGATTGGTTGTCAAAGGTCCGCTATGGCAATCACCACAATTTCCACCCCTAAGACCTACACTTGGTTCAGGGTGTGTGAAGAATAATTGTTCACCTCGTCTTTCTTGTTCTGTCAAACTTCCTTTTCCTTGTTTATAAAGGTCATAAGGAGATGTTCCAGAAATCAATGTACGTTCAAATTGAGCAATTGCTTTGGCTAGGTTGTCCCTTGTAATTCCTGATTCTCCGAAAGATTTTGTGAATAGCTCCTGATATTTTTCACTTCCTTTGAGACGCGTAATGGCTTCTTCAATTGATAAATCCATTTCTAAAGGGTTTTTGATCGGATCCAACGCTTGTTCTTCCAAGCTATTTGCTCGTCCATCCCAAAAGAAGCTTTTTTCAAATAATGAATTGACAATTGCCATAGAGTTACGATCTCCTTTTCTTCCTTCAATTCCTTTGCTAAACTGTGCTGAATCACTAAAAGCAAATTGTTGTTGGTGACAAGAACCACAAGAAAGACTAGAATCAGCAGAAAGCATTTTTTCGTAGAAAAGCATTCTACCCAATTCAACTTTATCTTCTTGCATCAAATTGTCTACTGGTATGTCATTCTTTTGTGGAAAATAAGCAGGATACTCAAGTTGATAACCTATTACTGTTTCATTCTCAGGATCTGTACATGCTATTGTCAGAAAACAAAGCACACACAAACCTATTATGTGTTTCATAAATAGAAATCATTAAGTGATACATATTTAAGTTCAAATGAATGAGTATGTAAACACTAACAGGTAGGAGGGTGGAATACTCCGTGAGGAGATAATTCAGAGTAAAAAATATGATAATGCCCTTGGTGTTTTAGAAAAGAGGAAATTGTATTGTTTATTTCTAATTCTAAATAGATGGGCTCTGTAAATTCTAATTGTAATGAAGGAATAGAGTTTTCTGCTTTTTCTGTCTTCTCCAACTTCTTTTTCAAGTGACATTTACCATGACACTGAAGCTGAGGTTCTGCTTTGTTGATACAGAAATTCTCAATGTAAAAATCCTGATTGAGGCGAAAATCTAGGGTAATAATAGACAATGCAAAGATGTTGACTACCAAAAGGCAGAGCAAACCATAAATCTTTAAATGTCTATTGTGTAGCATGCTACAAAAATAGGGGATAAAAATGAAAAAATGAAAATAAAAAAGCTGACTTTCATCAAAATCAGCTTTTATAAAAAAAATTATTCTTTACGTTGTTTTAGTAATTGTTTTACTGTTTTATTTTTCTTTACTCTATTCTTCCTGTTCCCACAATAATCAAGATATGTATTAAGAGCTTTTTCTTTCATTTCCTCTTTAGAAATATTATCATGGGTGAGCACTGTTTTGATGAGGCAGGCAAAATAAAGAGGAGCAAGTTCTGCACTATTTTTTCCTTTCGTTAAGTCTACAAATGTTTTGTCAATCTCGAAACGATAGTCAGGAGTACCATTTGCCCATTTCATCAAAAACTTGGTGGCACATTCTCTATGTTCATCTTGACTAATGGGAGTTGATAGAATGAAATCTGCACATTTCAATACTAATTCTTCATGTTGTTTGTAATCTGCTGAGCAAGCAAATCTTTTTTTATTCAGTTTACGATAATCATATCCTTTTTTTGCAAAAGATAAAAAGCCAAAGATTAATAGTAAACCTAATGCTACTTTTTTCATTCTCCTTTAGGTTAGTTTGTTGTAATGTAATATGTGTGTCCAAAAAATCTACTATAGTGTACGGGACTAGTTAAAAAAATGTTAACTATTTGTAACTTTTTGATAATCAAAGAAAAAGCCATGCTTTTTAAAGAGCATGGCTTTTTTGTTTCTTATGAGATAAGATTATCTTATAACTCTAATAAACCGTTAGTCTTTTGAACTGCAGCAGCAGAGTTAGCTAATTTTTCTTTTTCAGCATCGTTTAAGTCAATCTCAACGATTTTCTCAATACCACCTTTTCCGATGATACAAGGAACACCGATAGAAAGATCAGATAAACCATATTCTCCATCTAATAATGCAGAACAAGGAATCATTTTCTTAGAATCAGTAGCAATTGCATGAACGATTGCAGCAGAAGCAGCACCTGGAGCATACCAAGCAGATGTTCCTAATAAACCAGTCAATGTAGCACCACCTACCATAGTAGCTTTAGCAACTTCTTCTAATGTATCTGCTGATAAGAATTCAGAAGCTTTTACTGAATTTCTAGTAGCAATAGAAGTCAAAGGAATCATACCAGTATCAGAGTGACCACCGATTACCATTCCATCAACATCAGATTGAGGACATTCTAAAGCTTCAGCTAATCTGTACTTGAAACGAGCAGAATCCAAAGCACCACCCATACCGATAATTCTGTTTTTAGGAAGACCAGTAGCTTTGTGAGCTAAGTAAGCCATTGTATCCATTGGGTTAGATACTACAACAAGAATAATATCAGGAGAATGCTTTACTAATTGTTCAGAAACTGATTTTACGATACCAGCGTTAATACCGATTAACTCTTCACGAGTCATACCTGGCTTACGAGGAATACCAGAAGTGATAATCGCTACATCAGAACCAGCAGTTTTAGAGTAGTCATTTGTGCTACCAGTGATTTGAGTATCAAACTTCAATAAAGAAGCAGTTTGCATTAAGTCCATTGCTTTTCCTTCAGCAAAACCTTCTTTGATATCAACGATTACTACTTCTGAAGCGAAGTTTTGAATAGCGATGTACTCTGCACAACTAGCACCTACAGCACCAGCACCTACTACAGTAACTTTCATATTTATATTATTTTTAAATAGATTAGAAAAATTTAACTTTCAATTCTTGTAAATATATCAATTCTAAACAAAATTTAGAAGAACAAGCCTTAATAAATTCTATCTTTGTGGGGATTAAATATATTTAATTTATGGAAGAAATCAGTTACTTAGTCTGTAAAGAACCGTCTCCGCAATTTAGTATAGACGGAGAAGAGTTGTTTTTTAACACAGACAAGTTTCATGAATTTCACACCAATAACAGAGACAGGATTACTTTTGTTGCGATGAAAGAAACAAAGGTGATCTCAAGAATAATTCTTTTGAAAGAAAATGGTGTCCTTAGAAGTACACCTTATGCTTCATTTTCATTTTTTGAAGGGAAGATTTACAAAGAATTTATTGAGTTTATTATTGATTGGGCAAAGAGAGAAGGGTTTACTCAAATTTTATGGAAGACACCTCCAGTTTCTTATTTAAAACAAAAAATCACGGTTTTGGAGGAGTGCTTTTTTACTAAAAAAATAATTGATTACAACTTTCATTTTGAAGTAAATGAGGAGTCTTTTCGACAAAAAATTGCTCCTGCACAAAGAAGTAAATTGAATAAGTGTGAGAAGGCTGGATTTTCTTTTGCAGAAACTGATATGAAAGATTTTGATCATATTTATCAGTTGTGCAAAGCATGTAGAGATGAGAAAGGTTATGAGATTTCCATGACAAAAGAAGAATTAAGAGAGACAATAGAATACTTTCCAGATAATTATAAATTGTTCACTGTCCAAGATTCTGAGAATCGAATGGTTGCAGGAACTGTTTGTATACACATCAATTCAGATATTTTGTATACTTTTTATTGGGGAGATGATCTTAAATATAGGCAGTATAGCCCAATTGTTTTTTTGTTGAAAGAAGTTTATGAATATGCTCAAAATAATCAATACAAAATACTGGATTCAGGAACGAGCTCTATTAATGGACAGATAAGTGAAGGAACCTATTTGTTTAAAAAGAGGCTAGGGGCAAAAGAAGAAGAAAAAGTATTATGGGAATGGTCTAAAAAGCAAAACGAAGATTAGTTTTAATCCTCGTTTTGCTTTAAATTTCATTTAGTCTTTAATACATCGGATAGGATTTCCATCACCTCTACTATAACCACTTCCTAAATCAAAGTTAGGACCATTCAGAGACCAATGTCTATTGGCATAAGCTGTATTTGAACCATTTCCTGTACGACTCCACCAATATTCACTTTTGTATTGAGGAGATGCATTATAGCTATAGAAAAAGCCAGCTCCAGATCTTGATTCTTCTAATACACTATTAAAGTTGAAATCATTATTCTTTTCATCAGTATAATTATTAAAAGTTTCCCAATCACTTTTTGTGGGAACACTCCATCCTGTAGGACATACATTGCCATTGGTTGCTACTCTAAAATTGTATAAGGCATGTTTACTTGTATTGTTATCATAGAAACACATCAAATCATTATTAAGTGATCTTTGATTCCAATCAGAATTATCTGTTTCTATTTCGATGGATTGTCCATTATTATACTTTGTCGTCCTTAAGTTTTCTGCCATCCAAATTTGCTCACCAATTTGAACAGTTTCATAACTGTTTCCTTCTACGTCACTTACTTTCCCTCTTACTCCATCATTATTTGTCTCTTCTTCTTCCTCTTCTTCCACAATCACATCTCCAACTTCAGTTGTATCTGTGCTAGAAATATTTGAGGTTTGAGGATTGACCATATCAAATTTAAAGGAAATATTTTCAGGATAAGTAGAGTAATCAAAATAATCAAGACTTCTACAATAATCATTGAAGTCTATATCCATAGTGTAGCCAATTGTAAAATCAACATCATCAGATGATTCTCCTCCTTTGTAGTATTCAACTTTATCAACGGTTTTTTCTAGTATTAAATACCAAAAATCATGTATGTTATATTGTTGATAACCAGGTTTGTATAACGATCCACTAGGTAATGAACCTGCAATTACTTGATAATACAACCATACAGGTAGTTGATTAATTGGGTTTTGAATTTCTCTAGTTGTGTAATAAGCTTTGTATTTTGTTTTAAACCTGTCATCTTCATAAACACTGATGATAACTCCATCTGTTTCATATTCAAATCTTACCAGTGTCAATGAATTATCAATAAATCCAGAGATTTGACCTTCTTCATTAATAGAATAGTAATAGCTGGAATAGTTTTCATTTTCACTTTCAATACTGTAGATATTGTCTTCGACAGAAATTGAATAAACAACTGGAGTACCTCCAGTTGATGGATAATAAAGCATACTAGTAGCTTCATTGTTCTCATTGTAAATAATATTACTTTGCGGATATGGAAATGAGGTGCTTGTAGTATATTTTAATTTACTAACTTTACTTGCTGCTGTCCACTCTAGATCTACCACAGAATTACTATTACTAGAAGAATAATCATCATCATTATTATTTGCTGTAATTCTTTTGATTTTTAATTGTTCAGGTTCTATTTCATATTTTTTACAGCCTAAAACAAGAAATATGAGTGCGAAAATTGGTAAGTATTTCATTATTTATTCTGTTTAAAATATCCAAAAATAAGATAAATTCCATCCACTACTTTGTGTTGCAAAACTATCAAGTACAGAGTTTGTTTCCCACTCATAAGATAGAGAAGCTCTATAACCATGTCTTTTTGTTGGAACATCAATTCCGAACCCTACAAAGTTATAATGAATATTGGTTGATATTCCTGTATATTCATAATCGTCTTCTAAATCAGCAAGTGTTCCAATACTACCTAAACTAGTCACTGTATTCAATCCAATTTTAATACCTGTACCTACTCTAGCCCAGATTGTTTTGTTTTTTAGAGGAAGTCCTACAGAAGCAGAAATTGGAATATCAGCAATTGAATGATGACTCATCGAGAAGGAATCTCCTTTTCCTTTTCCAATTGTATAATTTTCTGTGTATTCAGTTCCATTATTTGGGTCAAATATGCTACCACTATAGTAAGTGTCAGTATAACTAAATAAAGTTTGATCTTCTGCTACATCTCTCACAACAACACGCCCTGTATTAGAACCTGCATGCATCAACCCTAATCCAACTTGTGTACGAACATATTTGTTTAATCGAATATCTCCTTCCATGTACAGTAAACTTATTGAACGTCCTGGTGAAACAGAAAATACATTCTCTTGCTCTCTTAAGGTAGAAAGGCGATACCTTGTTGTAGGTCCTATACCGAAGATAAACTTCTTGTTTTGTAGATGTTTAAACTCTTTTGTTGTTCTTTCAGAACCCTTGTGAAAGTAGTCCCAACGTCTTCTATAGCCAATATTTACAAAGTACGTCATTGGTGAATTCTCACCTCGTTCTTCTTGAGTTAAGTTGGTATAATAACGAGGAAAGCCTTGAACAAAGAATTCTCCTGCATTATCTACTGAGACAGAAAGCATTCCTCCTAAATCTGCTTTATCAATGAAGTAATTATCATTTAGGTACTGTGTTCGGTCATCTTGAATTTCGAGCATTGCTCCAAGTTCTATATGTGTATGATTATTTTCTCCAAATGAAAAGCGTAATCCTCCAGTATATCTTTGGAAGCCATAAGACATAGGACTTGAATAATAAATACGAGCTGTTGCTCTAGCTCCTTGTTCATATTCTCCAAACACTTTCACATTTGGAATACCTCCCATTACTTTTGCACCAAGTGAAAAGCCTGCATGTACATTCCCAAATAATAAACCAGTACCTGCTACTCCATTTGCATTGACAGTTGTGGCAAAAAAAGGAGTATAAATAGGAGAGTATTCTAATTTAACATCAAAGTTTAATCCATTCAATTGCTCATTATTAGGTGTACTGATAAAGGTTAGTGATTGTCCTCCCGATACACTAAATAATGGTCCAGGTTCAGAATATTCACTTCCTTCTGGGAGAGGTTCTCCTGTATAAAGCATTTTCCCCCAATAATAATGGGCTACATAAGTACCTACTGCTGCTGCAGCAATTACAACTACTGCAATTGTTGTGGTTTCTAGTTCTGATCCACTTCCAGAACTATAAGAAGGAGAGGAGGAGCTACTACTTGTACTACTAGTAGAGGTAGAAGAAGAAGTTCTTGCATTTTTGTTTTTCTGAGAGGTAGTGCTTGTACTAGTAGAGGTAGAAGTACTACTGCTATTACTACTATTTGACGAATTACTATTGGATACTCTCTGGTTTTTAGACCCCGTACTACTGTTATTGTTGTTATTACTATTTGCTGTATTTTTATTTTTAGTATTCTTATTTACTTTGGCAGCAGAAGTTGCTCTAGTTACTTGAAAAAATCCTTTTTTCTTTGAGTATTTAGAGACCTTACCATTAGCAAATTTTACTTTTGTTCTATAGTAATAAGTACTATTTACAGAGATAGGTATTTTTACTTTTTCTCCTGGTTTGAAGGAGATAGTCTCATTATAAGATCCGTTTTTGGTGTAGACATTTACAATCAAAGTCTCTGTTTTATTATAAGAACATTGGTCACCATTACTTCTACTTCTTAGGATTGCATATCCATTACGATACCCCTCATAGCTATGAATGTATCGTCCAGGAGAACATTTTGTAGTAAAAGTTTTGGGAAGAGTAGTGACAGAAGAACCATCCTCACATTCAATTTTTACTTTGTAGTCATATTTTGTACAAGGCTCTAGATTATATAGTTTTCCTTCACGATCCATGACAAGCCCACGAGCATTTATTTGCTTTTCTTCCCAATATATAGTAGTTGTTTTCTTGTAGTAAAGTGTGAATTTTTTGACACCTACATGACGGGGACCATTGGACCCACCCCCTGCAAAAGCACCAGGATGTGGCTTAGCATAGTATCTGAATTTTTTACAATAGTTATAAGATTCCTTCATTGTTAAAGAAGCCTTACAACTTGTTTTGCCATTTTTATTCCCAGTGGTACTTGAGTTATTACTATGGTTATTTCTATTATTACCATTACTATTTCCTCCTTGATTATTGTTACTATTTGATCCAGTACTTCCACTTTTTAGCTTTTTTTCAATGAGTTGTTCTATTTTGTAATCAGATTGATAACCATAGCTTACAATTTTAAAATCCTTTAGGAAAAAGTTGTTGAGAAAAGATACTGGATGTTTCTTTTCTGCTGGTAACAAAATATCATTGATACTAACTTGCGATGCAAATGTACGATCTGTAATTCCTGTAAATGTTAGCTTTTTGAGATATTTAGGAGGTTTACCTTTCCTCATCAGTTTAGCTGAAACATCAATTCTATTAGGGTTAAAATCAAATTTCTGAAGCCCTAAATCTTTAGGGTAGTACTTTTTCCCCTTATAATAATAGTAATCAAAAGAACTTCTTGAATAATCACATTGAACTGCTGCTTCAATGCAACATGGGGTTCTACGAAAAGTATATTTAATACCTATTTTACCTCCATACCCTGCTTGCTTTGTGTTTTTAAAAGGAAGTGAAGTTCTTTCAGTTTTTCCACTTTGAGCAAAAGAACAAGTGAATAAAAACAAAAAGATAATTGCAAGTTTAATCTGTATAAGTCGCATCTTATTTTTTATTTAAATGTATTTCCAAATCGTACAGAAAGACCAATATCAAAGCCAACATCACCTTCAGCACTAACTTCTAGCATTGTAGAAAACCCTACATATTTATGGTAAACTCCAACTTGTGTAATGAACGTTGCTGTTGCATCTCCATCATCAAATAAAAAAGATCTAAGGTAAGGTCTTGTTCCAATCATCCAATACACATCTTTTGAACATAAGGCATATCCTAAATCATAGAAAAAGTACCCATCTTCATTGTATTCTGATACTCCAAATTCTATAGCAGAATAAAATCCTTTGTTACCTCCCCATATTTTCAATCCTACATCAGTAGCATCATTATTCGTTCTTGTGATAATATCAATTCCTCCTTCAGCAATTTTTTTGTTAGGGTCTTGATTGGTATTGTTTTGATAACTATTTGTTGTTGTGTTGTTATTGGTGTTGGTATTATAAGTAGTGTTATTGTTTGTTGTATTGTTATTAGTATTATAAGTAGTATTGTTATTTGTATTTGTTGTATTATTTGTTGGTTCAGGCTCAGAGTCTGTTGTTACTGTAGATGGTTGGTTGTTCTGAGCTTCTAATTCTGCAGCAGCAATCTCTGCTTCTTTGATATCTCTTTTTATTTCGATCTCACGTTGAGTTTCTGGGAAATTTTTAGAGTTGTTTTTTGCTTGAGTATATTGTTTTTGGAGGTTAGCTAATTCACTATAGTCCTTATTCAGCATAGAAGTTCTAATCTTTTCTTTCAATACTTTTTCTTGTTGCAAGGCTGCAACACGATCATAGTTTTCAGCTTGATAAGCGATTGAGATTTTTTCATTCAAATCATTGATTTGGAAACCAACATTATCAACCATTCTTTGATCTGGAATTCTTAATAGTTTGTATTTTGCTGAATCAATTGGTTCACTAGTCGCTTCGTTAATGATTACAGGAGTATTTGTGTTATTAACAATTGTAGGGTCTTCTGTTCCTACTCTTTCTTCAGTAGCTTCTGTACCATTTGTTGGACTGGTATTATTTGCTACAGTATTTGTATTTGGTTGAGGTTGTGTATTTACAACAATATTAGGTTGTGTAAGTAACAAAGAATCTTGTTGAGCAGTGAGAGCCTCTAGTTCTGTTTTGTATTTTGCTGCTGCTTGATAGTCTTGATTCTGAGCAGCCATATCCATTTCTTGTTGTTTGTTTGAAATTTTTGAAGCCAACTCATTTCTTTTTGCTTCAAATTCTTCTTTTTCTTTTTGTGCGATGGCTAATTGCTTTTGTTTGATTTCTTGTAAAGAATCTTGTTGAGCAGTCAGGGTAGTAATTTCTGTTTTGAATTGAGCTGCAGCTTGATAATCTTGATTTTGAGCTGCTCTCTGCATTTTTTGTTGTGTTTTGTCTATTTCTTGCGAAATACCATCCAAGGCAATGTCTATTTCCTGAATTGAGATTTTTTGTTTTTGAAGCTTTTGCTGAGCCACAATGACAGAATCTTGTTTCAATTGTAAAACTTCCAACTCTTGTTTTAGTTTAGCAGCCTCTTCATAGTTTTGATTTTGTACTGCTTCTTTTAGCTGTTTCTCTGTTTTTTGGATTTTATCATCAAATCCTGTTTGAGAGAATAATGTAAATGTTGAAAGAAAAAAGATGAATGTTAATACACGTGTTTTCATGATACAAATGAAGTACTCTTAAATTTATTTTTTTAGCCCTCAAAACTACGACATAAATCATTTAGATACTACTACCCAAAAGGGTAGTTTTGTCATTAAAAATGAAAAAAAGAATACTTATTTTAGATAACAAATTAAAACTTACGTAAGTGATTAGTTATACCCATTTAAATAGTGATTTTTATCACATCTTTACTGTAATTTGATTATATTAATTTCCTTAAAATCATCATCAACTAATTAGTGGTATAATGACAGCTCTTAGCATTTTTGACAACCAAGTAGAATCTGATATTTCAATTGTATTTGTTCATGGTAATTCTTGTGATAAAAATTCTTTTATTCATCAAATATCAGATGAAATTTTTCAAGATTATCGCTTGATAAGTATGGATATGCCTGGTCATGGAGATTCTATTAGGAATGCACAGCTTTATACATTAGATGGCATTAGAAGTAGTATTTCAAACACAATCAATGAATTGAATTTATCAAAAGTTGTCTTGGTCGGGCATTCATTGGGAGGACATTTATTATTACAATCTTTGTCCAAAATCCAGAATGTAGTAGGCATTTTAATTTTTGGAGTACCTCCTTTGACTTCACCTCCAGATATAGGCAGTTCATTTCTACCACATCCAGCCATTCCTTCTTTTTTTCTTCCTGAGTTGACAGATGAACAAGTTACTTCTTTGGCACAAAGTTATACGTCACAGACAGATTTATCACAAATAGAAGAAAGTATCAAGAATACAGATGGAGCTTTTAGAAGTACTCTTATACAAGATGTTGGACTAGGGAATTTGCTTGATGAAGTGACAATACTTCAAAATACTACCATTCCTGTTTGCATTGCTCTTGGAGAGAAAGACCCTTTGTGTAATTTGAGTTATATCCAAAGCTTACCTAACCTTCCTTTGTGGAAGCAAAAAATTCACATTATCAAAGATGGTAGTCATTCTCCTCAAATGGATAATGTAAATGATTTCAATAACTTATTATCTCAGTACCTGAAAGACCTTGCTTGATGACACAAGAGGAGTTTGAAAAATTTGTTGAAAAAGCTGCCATTCAATTTCAAGATCATCAGTCAACTTATACAAAATGGAAGGATGATAATGACGTTAATCTTCTAGAAAAACAAGCTTTTTATGTGATAGATTGGAAAAATAAGTCTGTTTCACATGTCAAAGGTTTGGAAAAACTCTTGGGTTGGAAAGAGGACGAAATTACTCTTCTAGACCTTACTCGAAATTTGATACATCCAGAAGACAGAGAGAAGTTATCTTTTTTGATCAAAGAAGTGGTGAGTTATTGTTTTGATACCCCTAATTTGGGAAAACTTGTTAGTCGTTTTAGTTACCGAATTAGAAAAACTGATGGGACTTATCTCAAAATAATGCGTCATTCAGGTGTCTATGATTTAGATGAGAAAGGGTATTCTTACAGTAATTTTTCATTTTTAAGTGATATTACTGAATTTGATAAATCAAAAAAAGTTGGTTGGGATTTCTTTATAGAAGGACATGACTTAACAGAATTAAAGAAACGAATTGAAAAAGATTTGAAAACTCCAGTGTCTGAGCGAGAAAAAGAGGTATTGGAGTGTTTAGTAAAGGGTTATGGTAATAAAAAAATAGCTGATGAGCTTTTTGTGAGTACAGAAACGATAAAGTATCACAAAAAGAACTTGTTCAAAAAGTTTGAAGTAAATACCACTATTGCTTTGTTGAAAAAAGCATCTGATGAAGAAATTATTGTTCTAGAATAATCAAAAAAAGAGAACTAAAAGTAGTTCTCTTTTCTGATTTGTAACCCCTTATTTTTTCTCTAAAAACAAAATGACTTTGTTGAAATCTGCTGCTGCATTAATCACTTTTCGATATTGTTCAAATAATTCTTTTGGGTAGGTGATTGATTTGTAGTATTCAGTAATTGTTACAGTTACTTCATCTCCATTCACCACATATTTTGAATCAAATATCGCACTTGTTTTACCCTCTACTGCTAAGCTTACATTAAACTTTAAATCTTCTAAGTTGTTAACTTTGTATCCTTCTGGTATTTTGAAAGAAAGCACACGATTATAAGTACGATTGAAATCATTTTCTACAGGGAATTTTCGCTCTTTATCTTGGTACATTTCTGCTTGAGCCCCTATCAAATCCCCAATTCTGAATAAGTATTTATCTTTTGCTTTTTCTACATGACTAGTAGAGCTAAGTGTTGCTTTCACAGTGAGTGGATTCACTGTCAAATTGTTCAAACCTGTATTTTCAAAACTACTATTTGCAATCTCTATATCATCCCCAATATATTGAACCATTGATTTTTTGATTTCTTTGAGTTGTTTTTCTCCTAAGAAGTCAAAATAAGGCTGGTAAATTTTTGCATAATAACCAGTCAACTCTCTCTTCATGTCAATGTTCAATGTTGAAATATCATTTTCATCAAATTCGATTTTTAGGTTCAAAGCATCTACTGTTGCTTCAGCAGGCAGTGCTTCAATGTATTTAAACTCATAACTTGGTGCATCATCATTGTTTCCTGCATAAATAAATACAGCTCCATTATCTGTACAGTTATGTGGAATAAGCTGCATACGAGAGAAATTATCTGTTGGAGAAATGTATAAGTCTGAGTTTGGAAAGTGAATCAAATAGCTTTGTAATTGATGAAAACCTTCAAAATCCTTATCAAATTTGATTTCATCACGATTGGATGTTAATACAATGTTTGCCTTTATTTTTAATTGCTCAAAAATCCCCATATAAAGTTTTGAGATACCTACTGAGTTTGCTGCTTTATTTGTCAAAATGAATTCAATATTTGATAGTTCAGTATTATAGGCATCAACAACTTGAATTCTCTCTTTGATAAATTGCTCAACAATGGCAATTTTTTCTTTCTCAGACTTTGCTGTTTTCAAAGGAGCTTCTTTCAAAAACTTTTTAATTCGTTTTCTGTCTTTTTTCTGTGCTTTGCGTTCTTTTTTTGGAAGATTTTTTGACCAGTGGACTCTCAGATATACACTTTCTACAATCTCATGCCAAGTAAAAAACATTCTTGATTCTCCAGAATTGAAGCTGTATTTATCTTGTTTATAATGGATTTGAACTAGGTTTGGTAATAAGACTGCAAAATCTTCTTTTTCAGCTTTTTCTACTTTATCTAGGTGTACTTTCCATACTATTTTTTCAGGGATACTTGTACTATCCATTGTCATGGATGGAGCATTGACTGGTTTAACCTTTAGGCCAATATGTTTGGGAGTGATCAACTCAAAATCTACATCTCTTTTCTCTGTATCATCTTGTAAGAAAACAATGCTTCCAGCCAAGTTTGAATAAGATCTTGTATAAGTGATTTGCTCAATTTCACTACCCAACTCAATTCCTTTTAGGGCAAAATACTTATAGACTCTTTTGCTTTCAGGGTCTTGGGCTGTCTGGATATCATCACTATCCAATTCTAGCACTTTTCCACTAGGTGTAATGACACGAGCTCTTGCAAACTTTAATAAATCACCTTGACGCAAAGGAAGATAAATTCGGTTGTTATTTTCAATGGCACGATTCGAGTTTACACGAACAATTTTATGCCTAAATTCATATTCATCTTGATCAATAAACTCAATACTTCTTTTTTCTTTGAGGATAAGTTCAAACTTTTTGCTATCTTCTTCACTAAGTTTATGAAGTTTGGGATTCTTTTCCCATTGATAGTTTTCATAATTAGCAACTGGTGTTTGTGCAATTAGTGAGAGTTGTAGGAGCACAAGCACAGAGAGTACTATATTTCTGATAAAATTCATAGAAAAGGGTTTAAGGTTCTTTAATCTTACGTAAGATAGGCTTTTAACTTCTTTTTTCAATTCTTAATTTGTACTTTTCATTATAAACCTACTTTGCGTATGCCTTATTTTATTCGAACCTCAATTTTTGTGCTTTGTTGTTTAGTTTCTGGATGGATATCTGCTCAGGGATCAAAAAAGTACAAGAAAGTGGAATTGTGGTATGATGAGGCAAAAACACAGAAAAAAGCAGAGTATCATATCTTGACCAATAATCCTTCTGTCATTGAGGGAGAATATTTGCTTTATTTTCAAAATGGAAATGTATCTACCAAAGGACAGTTTAAAAACAATCAATCTGTAGGAGAGTGGACTTACTTCTATGAAGGTGGAGGAGTAAAGAAGAAGGCTGTACTAGAGGGTGATAATACAGGAGAATGGACTTATTTCTACGAGAGTGGAGGAGTAGAAAAGAAAGGTCGTTTGGAGCAAGGAAGGAAAGTAGGAGTTTGGTTTTTTTATTTTGAAAATGGTAAGAAAAAGTCAGAGGGAAGTTTTTTGAATACTCAAAAGCAAGGAGAATGGACTTATTTTTATGAAAGTGGAGAAAAAAAGGCAGTTGCCAACTATCATGAAGGGAGAGGGTCTTATAAAGAGTTCTATTTGAATGGTAATCAAAAGGCAGAAGGTACTGTAGTTGATAATACTAGTGAAGGTTTGTGGAAGTATTATGATACAGATGGAAACTTGACTTCTGAAGGTTATGAGCGAAAAGGTGTTAAAAATGGACGCTGGAAGTATTACTATACTTCAGGAGAAGTAAGCTCTGAAGGAAGTTATTTGGCAGGAAAGAAAGAAGAAGTTTGGAAGAATTATTACAAATCTGGAGAAGTAAGTTCTGAAGGTGAATATAAAGATGGAGCCAAGGAGAATTCATGGAAATTATATCATCAAGATGGTACATTCAAAGCAAAGGCAGAATTTGTGAAAGGGGAAGGAGTCTATGAAGAGTATTATGAAGATATGACCTTGAAAGTGAGAGGAAAAGTGGTAGATGGTAAAAATGAAGGGAAGTGGGAGTATTTTTATGAAGATGGTAAAAAAGAAGGAGAATGTGTTTTTAAGGGAGATACAGGTACTTATGTAGGTTATTATCCTTCTGGTAGAAAGAGAATTGAGGGTACAATTGAAAATGGTCAGAAGACGGGGATTTGGAAGTTGTATGATAAGCGAGGGAAAATAACAGGCTATTACAAGACAGTTTTTGATAAGAATAGCAAAGATCGTGTTTTGGGGGACTTAATGCCTGCCAAACAAGTAGGAGATTCTATGGTGGTAGATACCTTAAAACCTAAGACAAATATTGCAGATAAGGCTGTTAAGAAAGTAAAAAGAAGGAAATACAAAAAATCAAATGTTAGTTTTCATAATCCATTTTCCAATAGAAATGGACATCATTATGGACAAAAATGGTTTAACTATCATGGGTACATTTTGGGAATTAATCCTCTAAGTATTGCAGTAGGAACATTACCTGTCTCTTTAGAATATTTTCATGAACAGAAAACAGGTTATGAGTTAATGTATTTTTATGCTCGAAATCCATTTTTTGCAAGTATCTCTAGTTTGGAAGACGAATTACTTTTTACCACAGGTTATCAAATTGCGTTTAAGCAGAAATTTTATTTTCCAGAAAAACATTCAAGTATGATTTACTTTGCACATGAGCTTCGTTTTTTAGATTATAATTATGGAATTAAAGTAAATAATGGAGGTGATAAGTTGAAAGCTCATGAATTTCGCTATGCTTATACTGTCCAATTTGGTAATCGAATTTTAAAATCTAATCGCACAAAGCAAGGACTTACATTTGATATTTATATTGGTCTAGGAATCGGTTATAGAGATTTTAGAAAAGATTATGAAATCAATGAAGAAAATGAAGCTCTCTTTGAAGACCTTAATCAAGGGAAAATTTATGTGCCCACTCGCTTAGGCTTTACCTTTGGCTATTTATTCTAATTTTAGTCGTATCTTTGCAAAATGGCAAAGCGATTAAACTTACAGGTAAGTCCAGAAGTTGGATTTGATGAGCAAGCATTGAGTGAATATGTTATTCAACAAGAAGGAATTCAAGAGGCTACTTTTAAAGAAGTACACTTACTAAAACGTTCAATTGATGCAAGAGCAAAAAAAGTCAAGGTAAATGTATCGGTGGATGTTTTTGTAGATGAACCTGTAGTTACAGAAGAAATTTGGGGTAAATCTCATTTGCAAAATATAGAAAATGCAGAGTCAGTAATTATCGTAGGAGCAGGCCCTGCGGGTTTGTTTGCTGCACTAGAATTGATTGAACAAGGCAAACGACCGATTGTTCTGGAGCGTGGCAAGGATGTCAAAGAACGAAGAAGAGATTTAGCCAATATTAACAAGAAACATATTGTAAACTCCGAATCAAACTATTGTTTTGGAGAAGGAGGAGCAGGAACATACTCTGATGGAAAGTTATATACTCGTTCCAAAAAGCGTGGTGATATTCGCAGAGTATTAGAAATGTTGGTAGCACATGGAGCTACTTCAAAAATATTAGTGGATGCCCATCCACACATTGGTACCAATAAACTTCCGAAATTAATTCAAGACATGAGAGAAACAATTATTTCTTGTGGTGGTGAAGTTCGTTTTGGTGCAAAAGTTACCAATTTTTTAGTGACAAATTCTGAAATTAAGGGAGTAGAAGTTAATTATCAAGAAAAAGAATATGCAAATGCTGTGATTTTGGCAACAGGGCATTCTGCTCGTGATATTTTTACTTTGCTTAAACAACAAAATATTTTGATTGAAGCAAAGCCATTTGCTCTAGGAGTGCGTATTGAACACTCACAAAAATTAATTGACTCTATCCAATACCATTGTGATACACGAGGAGAATTTTTGCCACCAGCTTCCTATTCATTAGTTACTCAAGTACCTTTCAAAGGAGGGAAGCAAGGAATGTTCTCTTTCTGTATGTGTCCAGGTGGCTTTATTGTTCCTTCTGCAACGGAAACAGGAGAAGTAGTGGTAAATGGTATGTCACCTTCCAAAAGAGATTCTAAATACTCCAATTCAGGAATTGTGGTGACAGTTAATGAAGAAGATTTTGCTCCATTTAAAAAAGAAGAAGAGCTAGCTGGTTTGGCTTTTCAGCGTTCAATAGAGCAAAAGGCATGTGTAGCTGCTGGATCTACTCAAAAAGCCCCAGCTCAACGTTTGGTTGACTTTGTAAATGGTAAAGTGTCTACAACCTTACCAGACACTTCTTATATTCCTGGTTTGACTCCTTCTAACTTGAAAGATGTCTTGCCTCATAAAGTTGCTCAAGTTCTTAGGAAAGGATTTAAAGATTTTGGTAAAAAGATGAAAGGATATTATACAAATGAGGCTCAAGTGGTAGGTGTGGAGTCTAGAACTTCTTCACCTGTGAAGATTCCAAGAGATAAAGAAACCTGTGAACATCCTCAAATTCAGGGGTTATACCCTTGTGGAGAAGGAGCTGGATATGCTGGAGGAATTGTTTCTGCTGCAATGGATGGAATCCGATGTGCACGTGAAATTGTCATTAAATATGACTCTCAAAAATGATCTTTGTCATAAAACACTAGAAAAGTGCTGAATTTTCTTGGAATAGTAATAATAATGTAGCATCTTAGATACTGGTTAGTTTGTGAGTTGAAAAACGAACAGTGTGGTAAAGTGCTCCTGTGGTGGGGGCACTTTTTTTATTGCTTTATTTTTGTTTTGGCTTGGTTATTGTTAGTTTCTTTGCAACACCAAATAACAGACCAAAAATATGGAAAAAGAAGAAGAATTTAGTAGTAGTCTTAGCACAAAAGATATTATTGTATATTCAACTTTCATTACTTTAGCTGTAAGTTATATTTTACTTCAGTTATTTTTTTAGTACTGACTATGAGACTGTTAAAAATAAATTAAGAAATAATTAAAGAAAGAGTTGTTTGCCTCAAAAAAACACTCTACTTTTGTATCACAAATCGCGGGATGGAGCAGTAGGTAGCTCGTTGGGCTCATAACCCAAAGGTCACAGGTTCGAGTCCTGTTCCCGCTACTAGATAAGAAGCTTGTTGAGAAATCGACAAGCTTTTTTATTTTTAATTATCTAAAATTGAATAGGGTGTTTTTTAAAATAACGTATTTGATTTTTCTTTTTTATCAGATAGTATTTTTGTTGTTTTTGTGTCAAGGGGTTTTAGCTTTTGGACATCGATTAGGTGATGTATTTTTAATTATCTTATTTGCATTGATAGTACTAGTTGAAATAACTTGTTTTTTCTTGTTACAAAAAACTAAGATTATTATTGTTTTGGTGATGTTGTTGATAACAATACTATTTTCTTTGAAAGTAACAGTTTAGGCTGGAAAATAGTTGGAAAGGAAATATTTTTATTGATATGTAGTTTTTTGAGTTGAAATAACTTATAACTTTATTAGCTGAATAGATTTATTCTCAGAAACTAAATAATAAATACCTGAAGGCTTTGTGCTTAAATCTATTTGTTGAGAATCTCCTTTTAAAATCGTTTGACCTGTAGTTGAATATACTTTCCATTTGGCTTTTTGTGAAAGCTCAAAAATACCATTAACACTTGGGTTTGGAGAAATATAAGAATCATCAGTAGGCTGATTATCAATGTTTGTAATGATCGGTTCAGGATCTATGATTGCCCCTGTAACAAAAATCATGATATCTGATTTTACCACACTTTCACCTACATAGATGCCCCATCTAAAACCAATTTCTTCAGTACGTTCCCATTGTCCATCTCCTACAAACTCACCATTCAAAAATACTTCATAGTCTAGACCATTATCACGAACTCTGATGTCAAAAGATTCTCCAATCATATCAGTAGCAATTATGGAGTCTGTACCTCTTCTGCGATTGAGCCACAAATTTCCTTTATCATCAATATTCAACATGACAGACCAGTGGTCTACATTATTTCCTTTGGCTTGGAAAATAGCACAATTATGAGGTTCAGAACAACCCTCTGATTTTATTATTGTATAATGTCCAGCCCATTCATGCCAAACATTAGGTTCTGGTAGCCATCTTGATGCAGGATCAAATGATTCTATACGAGCAGCCAATTCTCGATCATTTCGCACATTTTCTTCTCCCTGAAACAATCGAAATATCTGGGTATTGCCATCTTCTTGATACCAACGACTCCAGTTTTCAAAATTAGAACGACTAATGTATGAGTTGCCTACAGTATGAATTTTTAAATTATGTGAATTAAGGGTTAAAAACCAAAAGTTAAAAAAGTAGCAGCAATAATTTTCCCGTAAGCATGTACAAGTAATCCTTTAGTAGATCTCACTTTAGAAGCATTTTGGATATCAGTTTTATTAATAATCCAATTGAA